>NZ_JBEOVH010000015.1:0-192643 GCF_040295385.1 Streptomyces sp. NPDC002825 | reverse complement strand
AAGGACGCCGTCTCCGAGGTGAAACGGTCACCCGTCAGCTGCATGCCGTCACCGGAGTCGCCCGCGAAACGGATGATCACCCGGTCGAGCCGGCGGACCTCGTGGTCGGCGGTCATGCGGCATCGGTCCCGGCTGTGCCCCGCGCGGGAGCCGCGGGCGTGTCGTGGAACCCGGGGGCGCTGTCCCAGACCTCGGCCACGGAGCCGTCCTCCAGCTGGAAGAGTCGGTGGCCGGCGGGGGGTCCCAGCGGCCGGACACCCGGGATGTCCCGCGGTGCGGAGGTCACCAGGGCCAGCCGGACGTCCGACGCGCGGGTGAACTCCGGGCCGTCCGTGCCGACGACGAGCAGGTTCCCGACGGTGGCCAGCTCGATGCCGTCGGGGGCGTCCGTCTGGAGGCGGGTGTCGCGGTCGACGCCGAGGGCCGTCTCGTAGAGGTGGACGAGGGAGGCGAACATGCTCCGGCTCACCGCCTTGCGGAGGAGTAGCCGCACCCCCGGGTGTCCTGATTGCCGGAGCTCCGGGGGACGGGGCTGCTCGCCCGGGTTCGGGCGGTGCTCCACGAGCTCGGCGATCGCCCCGTCGGGGAAGCAAACGCGGGCGCGGGCGCCCGGCAGAATCCGCTCGGGGGGTTCCAGCACGGTGGCGCCGACCTGGTCCAGCCGGCTCAGCGCGCCGTCGAGCGAGGGCACGATCACGGAGTAGGCCGTCCGGCGCTGGATGTCGGTGAAGGGCCGGGCGCTGGCGATCAGGAGCATGTTCCCGACGGCCGCGAGCTCCAGCCCGCCGAAGTCGGGGATCGGCATCCTCAGATCGGCGGGGTTTCCGGTGAGCCGTTCGTAGGAGCGGATGCGCTCGTCGAGGACCGAGATGTCGATGAGGGAGCGGGCCAGCAGGCGCGGGCCCGGCAGCAGGGCGGAATCGGGCGTGGTGCGGAACCAGCGGTCCGGCAGCGCCGCCGCGGGAACAGTGGGCATCGCGTCAGGACTCCTTCACAAGGTGCGACGTGGGATCGCCCCACCATCGCCGGACGGTGAGTCCCCAGGACTCCAGCTCCTCGTGGACGAGGCGTCGCAAGGACGTGACGTCGCCGAAACGGTCGGGGATGCCGGTCACGGTCACGGTCAGCCGGTCGCCGGTCCGGAGGAGGCAGAGCGAGGCGCGCAGGCGGGACCGGTCCGGCAGGACGCCCGGCACGTTCATGGTGCGGACGGCGATGCCGGCGGCCTCCTGCCCGGTGAACCGGGCGATCGCCTCGGGGGTCCGGCCGAAGTTGGAGGCGACGACGGTGGTCTGCTGTGCCCCGGGGTTCTTGAGCCGGTGGGCGTGGCGCTCCGGGAGGAGGTGCCACAGGGGTTCCGGGACGAGGGTGCCGCTGTGCTCGCCCGTGGCGCGGAGCAGCTCCTTCGTCGCCTGTCGGGTCTGCCGGAGGCTCTGGTGCCGGGCGGGGCCGCCGGGCACGGTCAGCGGCATGACGACCAGGGCGTTGGCCCGGGCGTCCTGGTCGGACCGCCGCAGGCTCACGGGGATGCCGACGTCGAACGGTTCGGACGGGTCGCCCGCCCCCGCCGTCCGGACGAGGTTGGCGGCGATCTCGACGAAGAGGCTGTTGGTCGTCCCGCCGAACGCGTCCGCCTGGTGCTCCCACCGGGCGGCGTCCGTCTCGAAGATCGCCGACGTGAAGAAGCGCGGTTCGGCCGGGGGTTCGGGACGGGCCGGGGCCGGGGGCCGCAGTGCGGTCCTGATCCGGGCGCGCCGGTCCGCGTTCGCCAGCGTCGCCGGGAGCCAGCGCGCCGCGGCGAGGCCGCCGTGGAGCGTCTGCTGCGCCAGGTCGGCCAGGTCGTCGAGCAACCCGGGGCCGGCGGACGGGCGGTGGGTGTCGTCACCGCCCGAGCCGATGGCGCGGAAGATGCCGAGCCCGTCGCAGCGGAAGTGGGGCACGGTCAGCGAGACGAGTGTGCCCTCGCCGTACGGGGCGGCGGCCAGCCGCCACAGAGCGGAGCTTCCGGGCAGGAGCGGTGCCTTGACCTGGGTGTCGATCCAGTCGGTCAGGGTGGCGTCGGTAAGCGGCGTCGACGTGATGCCGAGGGCTTCCTGGTTCCTGGCCGGCACCCAGCTGCGGCGTGCCCCGGGGACGGGTGAGCTCCGGGCGCGGCGGCTCAGCCACCCCTGGTCGAGGCCGTCCCACGCGGCTTGCAGCGCGGCGACGGATACCGGGTCCCTAAAGGTCCACAGCACCTGCACGATCCTGCTGGAGCCGAGGGTGTCGGCGGCGCGGTGGAGCATCTCGTCGGTGGGGTTGAGGCGGACGGTGGCCGTCATCGGGCGGCCACCTCCTGGAGGCGGGCGGCCGCGAGCTCGCCGATCGCCGGTGCCAGTTTGAACCCGCCGCCGTTCCACCCGGTCGCGGTGACGAGACCGTCGAGTTCGGACCGCACGGTGACCTCGCCGTTCCCGGTGGGTGCCATCGCGTCGTACGCGGTGACGCCGCCCGTGACCGGGGCCGTGGCCAGGTGCGGGTAGCGGTGGCGGACGACCGTGCGGACGCGCTCCTCCTCCTGCGCCGACACGCCCGGCCGGACGGTCTCGGGGACATCGGTCTCCTGCGAGGAGACTCCCGCGAGGACCAGTGAGTCCGATCCCCACGGACGCAGCCAGGCGCCCGTGGTGGCGTCCACCAGGGTGGGGAGCGTGGTGAGACCCGACGGTTCGCCGACCCGGAACAGGCAGTAGCCGACGGCCCGGGTGCGCAGGGGCAGATGGACGCCGACGCCCGCGGCCAGGGAGGTGCTGCCCGTGCCCGCCGCCAGCAGGACGGCCCGGGCGTACACGGGTCCGGCGGTGGTGTGGACCCCGATGGCGCGCGAGCCGGACGTGAGCAGGTGGGTGGCGCGGGCCGGGATCAGCCGGAGCCGGGGGCCCGCGTCGCGTGCCATGGCGTGGGCCACCGGTCCGACGGGGAGCCAGCCGGCGTTCGGTTCGTGGACCGCGACCAGGTCGTCGGGCACGTCGAGGGCCGGGAAGCGGATGGCGAGGTCGTGCGCGGTGAGGATCTCCGCCTTGTGTCCGGCGGTGCTGAGATCCGCGACCGCCGCCGCGGCCTGCGGGAGGTCGCCGCGCGCCACGAGGCTCAGGCTGCCTTGCCGGCGTATCGCGGGCCAGGTTCCGCGGTGGCCCTGGCGCAGGTAGAGGTCCAGGCCGGCGGCGGCCGAACGCCGCCGGGACGCGGACAGGTCGAAGGCACGGACCAGCCCGCCGGAGGCGCCCGTGGCGCCTCCGGCGATGCCTGCCGTGTCGATGACGGCGACGGCGAGACCGTGGGCGCTCAGCCTCTCGGCCGTGGCGAGCCCGATGATCCCGCCGCCGACGACGGCGACGTCGGCGGTGAGGGCGGACCGGGTCACGGTGCGATCCCGGCGGCCAGCAGCTTCTCGTGGTCGTGGCTCAGGATCGAGTCGACGATGTCGGTCGCCCGTACCGAGAGCATGGCCAGTGCGCCGGCGTCGCCCATGCCGTGGCTCGCCTCGCAGAGCCCGTTGAGGTAGACCTTGAGCGGCCGCGGGGTGCCGGCCGTCTTCAGCTCGATCGAGTAGTCCCGTGCGACGACGGGAATTCCTTCCTCGTCGAGCGGCAGACGGTGGGCGATGCCTTCCAGGAGGGGGTGGTACGGCTCGTCACCCGGTTCGCCGCCGAAGTCCCGGAAGCCGGTCGCCAGGATGACGACGTCGGTGTCGAGGGCCTCCTCGGTGAGATGGTTGATGTCACGCAGGACCATCCGGTGCCCCTGGCCGTACGGCTTGCTGATGACGGCCTCCCGGAAGGGCCTCATCACGAGCCGGTCGGAACCCGTCAGGTCGTACTCGCGCTGCACGCCGACGAGCCGGTCGATCACGTCCTGGTCGCAGGCCGCGTAGTTGATGGACCGCAGTTCGTCGCGCAGGCGGCGCTTCTTGGCGCTGGGCAGCGGGTGGAAGTAGTCCACGAACTCGGGGAGGAACACCTGCCTGCTGTAGGGGCTGGTGTCCTTGAGCCGGAAGCCGATGCTGCGGTGGACGGCGGTGACCTGCTGCACGTTCGGGCGGCCCAGCAGGTCGAGGATGATCTCGATCGCGCTCTGGCTGGCCCCGACGACGGCGACCCGGATCGGCTTGTCCTTGAAGCGTTCCATGGAGGAGAGGTACTGGGTGGAGTGGAAGACACTGTCCCCCAGGCCCTTCTGGAACACGTAGGGGATCCGGGGCGAGCGCCCGGTGCCCACGGAGACGCTGCGGCCGAGATAGCGGCTGCCGTCGTCGGTGTCGACGCAGAACAGCTCGCTGCCGTCGTCGCCCTCGACGAGCGAGAGCTGCACGGCCGACCGGCCGTAGTCCACCTGGTCGCGGAAGGCCTCGGCGACCCAGGCGAGGTAGCCCGAGTACTCCCTGCGCAGCGGGAACTTGGCGTTGAGATGGAGGTAGTCCGTCAGGCCCCCGCGCGCGGCGAGGTACTTGACGAAGGTGTGCGGGCTGTCCGGGTTGCGCTGCATGGCCAGGTCACGGAAGGGGTTGTTCTGGATGTCCGCGCCCGGGAGGAGCTGTTCTTGCTGCCACTGGAACTCGGGGGCCCGTTCGATGAAGTGGGCGAGGCCGGCACGGCCGCGCTCTTCGAGTGCGACGGCCAGGGAGAGGTTCGCGGGTCCGAAGCCCACTCCCAGCACCGGGTGGATCTCATGGGTTGTCACGGTTCACGCATCCTCGACTCGTCGTGCATGCAGGAACGTCGTTGCGGGACCGACGGGTCCGGGGGTCACGCGCCGAGGAGCGCCGTCTCGGTGATCGCGTTGGTGTCGTCGACGTGGACCACGCGGGACTTGTGGTCGGCGACCTCGTCCGGGGTGAGCTGCGCGTAGCTGATGATGATGACCTTGTCACCGGTCTCCACGAGACGGGCGGCGGCGCCGTTGACGATGACCTGGTTGGCGGCAGGCTCGCCGAGGATCGTGTACGTCTCGAAGCGGGCGCCGTTGTTGACGTTGACGACGTGCACCAGCTCGTGGACGCCGATGTCGGCCGCGTCGAGCAGTTCCGGCGAGATGGTGATGGACCCGACGTAGTTCAGGTTGCTGTCGGTGACGGTGGCGCGGTGGATCTTCGCGTTCATGAAGGTGCGCAGCATGGTGGATCTCCTCGGAAGGTGAAGGTGTCGTCCGTGCGGGAGTGATGTGCGGGGCGGGGCGCCTGGCGGGTCACGCGGTCGGGTGGAGCGGGGCGGCCGGGATGCTCAGGCCGCGGAAGGGGTTCTCCGGCGTGCTGGAGAGGTCGGCGAGCAGGGGGGCCTTGCCCACGGTCGTGGGGCCCGCGAAGGCCGTGGAGATGTTCTCGGCGAGGTCGGGGGTGATCGGCCAGGCCAGGGTGCGCAGGGCCCACAGGAACCGCAGCGCGCCGGAGACCTCGCTCGCGTCGTCGGGCTGGATCCGGGCGGAGCGCAGCGCCAGCACCTCCAGGTGGAGGGCGACGGCCTCGGCGGCCTTGCGGACGCTGAAGTTCTCCAGCCGGTAGGCGTCCTCGAAGCGTCGCCGGGACGCCAGCAGGGCCGTGTCCCACCAGGGCGAGGGCGTCGCGTCGATGTGGCGGCCGTTCAGGGCGCCGAGCTGTTCGACGATCGCCGTGAGGGGGGCGTCGTAGCGTGCCGCGATGGTGCCGGCGGCGATGGGCTCGCTGAACTCCGCCTGCTGCAGTTCGGGGCTGGTCAGGGCGAGGACGAACCGCGCCCGGTCGCGGCCGACGGACTCCAGGTAGTCGCGTGCCCAGCGCACGTCGCCCTTGCTGGTGGAGAACTTGCGGCCCTCCAACATGTAGTACTGGTTGGTGAGCGTACGCGTCTTGGGCAGGTGCACCGGCATGCCGTGGCGTGCTGCGAGCAGGGCCAGAGTCACATAGACGAAGGCGTTGTAGAAGCCGTTGTCGATGCCGATGAACTGGACGAGTTCGTCGCACGCCGTCTGCGTGTCCAGGCGTGCCTGCTGGAGCCAGTACAGGTGTCCGACGTAGATCTCCGGCCAGGCGTTGATGGCCTGCGGCTGGATGTCGGGGCCGTCCCAGTCGACCGTGATGCCCCAGGCGGTGGGGTACGTGAGCGGGATGTAGGGGAGCCGCCCACTGAGCGTGTCGGCGACGACCTTGGCCAGGTCCGGACGCAGCTGCACGTCGGTGGTCCGGTACCAGTTGGTGATCATGGACCGGTAGCGTTCGAGGTCCAGGACCCAGATCGATACCGTGCGCTGCGGCAGGGCGGATGCGGTGTCGGTGACGGGCAGCAGGGCGCCGGGCAGGTTGTAGAGGCCGCAGGCCTCGCAGACGCCGGCCCTGGCGTGGGCCAGGCAGGTGGGGCAGCGTCCGGTGACGAAGGCCTCGGCCTTGTACTCACCGGTGTCGGCGTCGTACGGCAGCTCGACCTCGCGCAGGTCGAACGCGCCGTGCTCCCAGAGCCGGGTGAAGAAGCCGCGGACGAACGTGGTGTAGTCCTCGTCCGGCCGTTCGAACAAGTCGACGTCGACGCCGGCCAGTTCCAGCGACTTCGTCACGCTCTCCAGGGCGTGCTGGATGAGCGCCTCCGGCGTGGTCCCGAGCCGTTCGGCGGTGGTGACGACGTACGTCTGGTTGTCGTCGGTGCTGGTGGCGAAGGCCACGTCGTGTCCGAGGATCTTCTGGGACCGGGCGCACACGTCACTGTTGAGGACGGGGCCGGCGAGGTGGCCCAGGTGCAGGTCGCCGTTGGGCGTGGGGGGCGAGAAGGTGACGTTGACGCGGCGCGGGGCGGCGGTCTCGGCACCCGGGGAGTCGGTCATCAGGCGTCCTTAACGAGCTCGGCGGGCTGGAGCCAGTAGATGCTCACGAAGGTCAGCGGGTCGGACTCGCTGGTGTTCGTGACCTTGTGGTCGGTGCCGTGCGGGATGTAGACGACGTCGCCCGGGGTGATCCGACGCTCCTCGGTGCCGACGCGCAGGTGGCCCTCACCGCTGATGAAGATGAAGGTCTCGTCGGTGGCGTGGCCGTGGGGCGTGCTGGACTCGGTCGGCCGGATGGAGCACAGGGTGCTGTTCCAGGGCGGGACGACGACGCCGTCCCAGGGGTAGAGCTCGCGGATGTCGCAGCCGTTCTTCCGGATCCGGGCGTCGCCGGCGTCGGTCTTCACGTGCATGGTGGAAGTCCCTTCGATGGGTGGGTCGGAGCCAACCGGGGCTAGCCGAGGGCGAGCAGTCGCTGGATGGTGTCGGGGTGAAACGATTCTGCGGAGACGCCGTAGGCCCCCTTGAAGGTGGCGAGCCGGGAGCCGGCCAGCGCCGGGTCGGTGGGCCAGGCCTTGGCGTACGCCTTGCGACGGGCGGCGCCTTCGGGGGTGAAGGTCATGTTCATCGCGGTCCGGACGGAGCCCGAGATACGCAGGCGGCGCATCCGCTCCTCGCGTTCGTCGACGTACGGCTTGAGGATCCCCGGCGACCACGTGGTGCTGGACCGCAGCGCCTCCCAGACCAGGCGGGCGTCCCGAAGAGCGATGGACAGGCCCTGGCCGACCACCGGATCGGTCCAGCCGGCCGCGTCGCCGATCAGCACCGCGCCGGGGACGGCGGGGCCGTCCGTCCAGGCGTCGTTCATCGGGTAGAAGGCGCAGGACTCCGAGGGGGTGACCGCGGCGAACATCTCGCTGTCGGGGATGCAGTCGAACTGGAACGCCTTGAGGAAGTCGGCCTGCCGGGTCGGGCCGGAGAAGCGCCCCTTCTGGGCGACGTCGTGCAGCAGGTACAGCCGGGCCTTGGCGCCCGCGCGGGGGAAGACGAAGTAGAGCAGGTCCTTCTCGGTGCCGATCGAGGTGACGTTGGCGGGCCAGTCGTGGAGGTCCTCCACGAGCATGCCGCCGCCCAACGAGTTCGGCGGGGTCTGGGTCAGGGAGATGCCGAGCTGGCGCCGTACGGTCGAGGTGCGGCCGTCCGCTCCGACGACGAGTCGGCATGGCACCTCGTACTCGACGTCGTTGTACTCGTAGCGCACGCTGGGGTGGGACCCGCCCGTCACCGTGACGTCGCCGATCCCCCGCACGACCGTGGCCCCGGCCTCGGCGGCGGCGGTGGCGAGCGCCTCGCACGCCTCGGGGTGACCGACGTCGAGCACGCCGCGGATGCCGGGAAGCATCTCGTCCAGGTGGAGGGCGTTGGCCCAGGCGGTCGCCGGGTCGGTGATCTCGTCGAATCCGACGAAGCGGTCGATGTAGGTGCCCCCCGCGTCGAGCAGCTGCTTCTCCAGGCCGAGTGCGAGAAGTTCGACCACGCCCCAGCAGTTGATCACCTCGCCGCGCACCTTGTCCCGGTAGACGGTCTGCCGTTCCAGGAGCAGGACGTCGTACCCGTCGCCCGCCAGCGCCGCCGCCAGGGCGGATCCGGCTATTCCTCCGCCGATCACCACTGCATCCACACGCTCAACTGTCGCCATGGAATCCTCCACAGAAGCCCTTGCAAGGCATTGCCGTATTGACCACCCCGGAAATGGGCAGCCGGAAGTCCGAGCTGGTCGAATCGATAGAGTTGCCGCGGGGCAGGGAGTGCGGCAATGCAAGAGGGGGTCACTGTCCGAAGAACCCCGGACCCACGCCCGATGGAGCGGAGCAGGCCTGCTGACGGCCTTGCATCTTGGGGCTCTTCCGGTCGCTAGGGGGGAAGCGCCGCCGCTCCGGATCGCCGCGCGGACACTTTCGGTCGCAGATTGAACAACCCTGAGGACCCATGGAAGTCGACGGCACCCGCGCACTGATCACACACGCCGGCTCCGCCTCCCCCACTGGTCCGCCCTTGGTACGAGTGTCGGTTGCGGCATCCACGATCCACGCCGGAGCGGGGAGCGGCAATGCCGACTTGCGAAAATCGCGACCCGACTCGGGCAAAGATGCGAATGTCGCTCCTCCCGCGAAGACCGGGAGCCGGCGGGAGAGCGTTTCTGACGTTCCGTTCTCCGGGTCCCGACTCCCTCGAGAGAGCGAAACCCGGTAGGACGTCGGTCACGACGCACGGGAAACTCGCCGATGCTCAGTGGAAGTTCATCGAGGCGTACCTCCTGATACGGACACGGCTCGCACCCTGAGCGGCTGGGAGAACGGTTCGAGCGCGCGCTCGGACGGTTCCGGTCCGGCGGCCGGACATGCGCGCCGAGTGTCGGCCCGGGTCCGCATCCGCACTCACCCCGCGTCGTCATCGGTCAGGGCGGGAACCGGGACACCTGGGCGGCCCCGCTCTCGCCGGCCGGCGGCACTCGCGGTCTGTCGCCCCCCGTCGCCGAGCGGCCCGCGTCACGAGGGCGCGAGGCTCGACGGACCACAGATGCCTCGCTGGATGATGTCCCACATCTGTCTGATCTCTTCCACCGCGCCCGGTTCGCGCGGCTCCTCGTCGCTCCGCTCACTCGCAGCGCGCGCCCGGTACTCGGCGCCGAGAATCAGAAACCGCGACAGCATCGCCAGATCCTCCGGGCGGACCGCGGCGTGCAGCTGTCCGTCTCGATAGGCCTGACTGAAGAGGTCCTGCACGGCGGTGACCCAGGACGTCGTCCAGGCGAGGTCTCCGTCCGGCCGCTCGCGGCTGAGCCGTGCCGCGGAGCGGACGGCCGGCTCCTCCTCGAGCAGCCGCGCCAGTTCGAGCGTCACGTCGATGGCCCGGTGCAGCGCGGGTGCCGGGCCCGACGGCAGGGCGGCGAGGGCCGCCCTGGTGACGGTCTGGCCCTTCGCCTGCACAGCGGCAGCCAGTTCATCCTTGGTCGAGAAGTGGAACGTCAGGGCGCCCATGGTTATCCCGGCGGCCCGGCAGACCCGGTTCAGTGCGGCGCCGGCGTAGCCGCTCCGGTCGAACTCGGTCGCTGCGGCGTTCACCAGGGCCTGCCGGGTGCGTACCGCCCGTAACTGCCTCGTCATGCATGTCTCCGGTGCGCTGGTTGGTGGTCAACAAGACGGCCCCTTCCGGCGCCGGCAGCGAGTACGGCAGATGCGCGCACCACGCGTACGACAGGCGCCGCGAAGGCGGAGTGCGCCGCTCCGTCCGCCCCGGATCGGTCCGATGGCGGAGCGCCGGACGGCCCTCCACGGGAGCGGAACGTACCTGCGGCCCCCCTTCTGCGGGCGCTGCCGAGGGGCCGACCTCGTTGTCCAGCGGTCGTGGCGGCAAGTGTGACGCCGCAGGTCAGCGGCGACAAGCCCGTCGATCACGGTTGGCCGGTTCACGCAGAGTCAGGTTTTCGGCCCGAAGGCGCGGACTTCAAGGGTGGGTTGGCCGGTTCGCTCCGACAAAAAAATAGCAGCCCCTATTATTCTTTGGTCATCGACCTCTGAGCCGCACCCCGGAGCCCCTCATGATCAACTTCGCGTACGGTGCCGACCGGCTGTCCATCCCGGAAGAAGGGCATCGAGTCGCCGGTTTCGCCGATCAGCTCTTCACGCACTTACCGCGGGCGGACCAGCGCCGCTGGGCCGCCGCGTATCTGCTGGGACTTCTGGCGGTCTCGGGCAGGAAGTCCATGCGCAGCCTGGCTGCCGCCATCACCGACTCCCCCACCGCCTCACAGTCGCTGCACCGCTTCATCAACGCCAGCCCGTGGGACTGGCAGCCGGTCCGGGGCGAGCTGAGGCGCTGGGTCGAACAGCGGACGCGGCCGAAGGCGTGGACCATCGGTGTCGCCGTGGTACCCAAGCGGGGTGACCAGTCGTGCGGGGTGCACCGCAGGTTCGTTCCGGCCCTGGGCCGGACCATCAACTGCCAAGTCGGCATCGGGCAGTTCCTGGCCACGAGCCGCGGCCAGATTCCCGTGGACTGGCGTCTGCACCTGCCGAGCGAATGGAGTGAGGAGAAGCTGCGCCGCCGCACTCGCATTCCCGAGGCCGTCCACCCCCTTCCGGCCTGGGCGCAGGTGCTCGACCTGGCCGACACACTGGCCGCCGACGCGTCCCCGGCCCTGCCGCTCGTGGCGGATCTCCGCGAGTACAAGGAGTCCGACCGGCTCCTCCTGGGGCTGCGGCAGCGCGCCCACGACTTCGTCGTCGCCGTCCCCGACAGCCTGGCCGTCCAGCCTCCCGTGGCGGTCCGCCCCTCCGGTCCGGCCGCCGACGGTTCCGCTTCGCCGATCAGCGCGCGTCGTTTCCTGGAGACAGAAGGTGAACTGCTTCGCTCGGTCCTGGGGACGAGCCACCTTCGCCCCTCAGGCCTGACCCGTGTGGTCACCGGACTGGTGCGCCTACCCCGCGGCCCGCAGCCGCAGCGCTTCTACCGGCTGTTCGCCGAGGTCCCCCGTGAGGGCGAGCAGCCCACCGCACTGTGGCTCACCACCCTCGTTCACCTGTCGATGGAGGAACTTCTGGAGCTGGCGTCCTTGCCGGCCACCACCCCCCGGGCGATGCGCCGTCTGGAGGACGGCTTCGGACTCCAGGACTTCGAAGGCAGGTCCTATCCCGGCTGGCATCGCCATGTGACGCTGGTGTCCGCGGCCTGCGGCTTCCAGGAACTGTCGGAAGTCGATCCGGCCGGCCTTCCCGGCGTCGTTCCCTCCACCCGTCTGATCAGGGCCCCCCGACGGCCGGAGCGGCTTCCGGTCTGACTCCGCGCGGCCCTGCGCGACAGGTCCCGTGGCACAGGTCCTCCTGCGCCACGGGACGGGCGCGCTCGCACACCCCTGGCGCACACCCGACGGGCGCTCCGGCGTCGCGCAGGTCGCCGGGGTTCTCCGGCGCGGCGCGAACCACTGCCCGGCATGGTTCACACCGCGCTCCACCCGCCGTCCACCGCCACCGCCCCGCCCGTGACGAACGACGCCCGGCCACTGCACAGCCACAGCGCGGCCTGCGCGATCTCCTCCGGGTCCGCCAGTCGCTTCTGCACCGCACGTCTGGTCAGACGCTCGACCGCCTCGAAGGTGCCGTCCAGGTACGGTTCCAGCTGATGGGTGCGGGTGGCTCCCACCGTCAGCGCGTTCACCCGGATTCCAGCGGCCCCGTACTCCGCCGCGGCGGCTCGGGTGAGACCGAGGACCGCGTGCTTGGCCGCGACGTACGGGGCCGTGGCGCCTGTCGCCGAATGCCCGGCGACGCTGGATGTGTTGACGATCGCGCCACCGTGCTCCTGGCGCAGCATGACGGGGATCTGCTGGCGCATGCAGTTCCAGACGCCCCGCACATTGACGTCCATGACCGTGTCGTAGGCGTCCTCGTCCAGTTCGTGCAGGACGGGGCCGAAAGCCCCCGCCCCAGCGTTGTTGAAGGCGGCGTCCAGTGCGCCGAACTCCTCGACTGCCCGGGCGACGGCCTCCCCCACCTCTTCGGGGATCCGCACGTCCCCCGGCACGGCCAGCGCCCTCCCCCCGTCTCCGCGGATCGCCTCGGCCAGTTCCCGCAAGGTGTCCTTGCGCCGGGCCATCAGCACGACGGCCGCGCCCTCCCTGGCGAAGAGCTTCGCAGCAGCGGCCCCGATGCCGCTCGACGCTCCAGTGATCATGACTGTGCGATCCTGTAACGCTCCCGTTATGTGTGACATAGCCAGATTCAACGCCATACACAGCGGGCACGGCAGCCCCTATGGGACGATCAGGTTCGATTCACGCCATCCAGAGGGGAACCGTCCTCATCGAAGCGCACCGTCTCGATGACCCTGCGCGCGCACTCCTCGCTGGCGATGAGCGGCAGCAAGAGGACCCACATCTGCCGGATGCGGTCCGGAAGGTCCTTTCGACCACTGTCGAGCTGGGCGTTCATCTGCGCCCCGGTGCAGGCGTTGACCACGAGCTGCGCCAGCGACCGCACCTCCACGTCCGGCCTCAGCTCGCCGTTCTCGGCGGCCTCGTGCAGGAACGGCTGGAGCACGTCCGCCCACTGCCGGTAGGAGTTGCCCTCCTCGTCGCAGACGAAGTACTCCTGATCCATCACCAATCGGGCACCCGCCAGCAGTAAAGGGTTCTCCCTCAACTGCGTCGCCCACGCCACGGTGATGTCCACGACACCCTGCACGCCGGCGGCCGTGGACCCGGTCACCAGCTCCGGCTGGCTCCGGACAATCTCACGGGCGAGCTCCTCCTTCGATTCGAAGTGGAAGTAGAGCGCGCCCAGCGTCAGGTTCGCCCGTCTCGTGATCTTGCTGACGCTCGCCCCGGCGAACCCGAGCTCGGCGAAGACCTCGGCGCCCGCCCTCAGGATGGCCGCTCGCGTCCGAGCACTCCGCTCTTGTTGAGCCATGCACCTGCCTCCCCAGTCTCTCGACAATAAACATAGTCATCTCTATGTTACTGCGCAGGGTTCCATTGCACCGTTGCCTGCAGTAGCCGCCTGCACCCAACTCGCATCGTTCCAGGGGGAACTACCGATGAACATCACAACTGGCTTAATCGCGCCTCTCGAAGGCATCCAGCACGCCCCCAAGACTCTGACCCGCAAGACTGCACCCGGCCAGGCGTTCCTGTCGGGATGGCGCCGCCACGACGACGGCGTCTCCCACACGGTCATCGCCAACTGGCCTGCGCACCATCCCTTCTACACCTCCCACAAAGGGCACTACCACCCGCTCCTCCTCACCGAGACGATCCGCCAGTCCCTCGCCCTGTTGTCGCACGTCGCCCACGACATACCCCTCGACTTCCGCCTGGGCTGGGAGTCCTACGACAGTTCCGTCGTCCCGGCAGCCATGAGGACCCGATCGGCTCCGGCCGCCGTACGCTTGACGGTCACCCACACCGAAGTGGAGCGTCACCGTCTCGGATCCGTCCGCCTCGCCACGCAGATCACGGCGACACGCGACGGAGAACCCCTCGGCATCGCCCGTGTCCGCTACACCGCCCACCCTCCCGCGATATACGACAGACTGCGCGGGGCATACGCGGACGCGCAGACCAGCACGGCACGCGCCCTCCCCCTCGGGCCCGCCCTCGACGACGCCACCCGGGGCCGACAGACCTCGCTGGACGACGCCGTCCTGAGCCCGCTCGGAGAATCGCATCGTTGGCAGCTTCGCGTGAACACCGCCAACCGCTCCTTCTTCGACCACGCACACGACCACATACCGGGGCTGGTATTCCTCGAAGCCGCCGCCCAGGCCGCACAGGCCCTGTCCGGCGCCGCCCAGACCGTCCCCACGGAGTTCGACGCCCGGTTCGTCCGTTACGTCGAGCTGGACTCGCCCTGTTGGGTCGAGGCGACTCCGCTACGCCGCAGCAGGAGCGGAGCCGTACGCACGAAGGTCACCGGGCGCCAGACCGGCAAGGAGGTCTTCTCCGTGCACGTGACCGCCCTCGAGCACGCCTGACACCACGGCCTCGGGGCAGGCCGCGCCCGTACTACCGCCCACGACTCTCGTGAGTCCTGTGATCATGGCGCCGCAACGCCACGATCACGGACTTCGGAGCCGCACCTACGCCGCCGGCCGCCGCGCTCTCGGCGCACCTCAGGCGTGCTCCGCGCGCCGCGGCCCCTGCCGGGCCCGGTCGGGACCGCCCGCCGACGGTCAAGGCGAGTTGGCCCCCAACCGGTCCCCAGAAACGAGTCAGGGGCCGTTTCAGATCTCTCTGAAACGGCCCCTGATCTGCGACTCTTTCGAGTCGGGACGACAGGATTTGAACCTGCGACCCCTTGACCCCCAGTCAAGTGCGCTACCAAGCTGCGCCACGTCCCGATGCGCGTCTCCGCGGGGTTTCTCCCGCGTCGCCGTGCAGGGAAAACATTACCTCACTCCGGAGGGTGGGATGACGCACGGGCTGTCACGGCGTCCGAGGTGAGGAGGTCGGCGCCGCAGGTGGCGGCCAGGGTGGTGGCTTCGGCGAGGGTCGTGGCCGAGCCGGTGGCACGGGCCAGGTCGAGGCGGGCGCGGGCTTCCTCGTAGCGGGACGGCGACGCCGCGAGGTGTTCGACGGCCCGTTCGAGGAGGCGCTGGGACTCCGGCGGGTCGGCGAAGAGGGCCAGGCAGCGGAGGGCCTCACCGAGGGCGGTGTGCGTGCCGAGGCGTTCCGCGTGGGTGAGGGCCTCGCGCGCGATCCCGGCCGCGCGGTCCGGGGCGGTCGGCGCGAGGGCTCGGGCCAGGTCGAGCGGCCAGGGCGCCCAGACGATGTGGTGACGGCCCCGGACGGTCAGGGCCTCCGCCGCGCCCTCCAGGGTGGAGACGGCTTCGTCGACACGGCCTTCGGACAGCAGGAGCCGGCCCAGGACGCTCGGGCCGTCCGGCAGCACGATCGCGCCCGGCCAGGGCGGTCCGAAGGAGTACCGGTCGGCGACGAGGCGGGCCTAGGCGGTACGGCCCCGGGCGACGAGGGTGTCGACGAGGAGGCAGGCGGTGTCCCAGTGGACGGGGAGGCCGTCGCCGACGCGGTCGGCGAGCCGGAGCCCCTCCTCCAGGTGGTGCTGGGCGCGGGGCAGGTTGCCGCGGCGCCGGTGGACCAGGCCCAGGAGGGTGTGGGCGAAGGCGAGGTGGGCGCCGCTCCAGCCGGAGATCTCGAAGGCGCGGACGGCCTCCGTGAAGAGCGCCTCGGCCCGGTCGGGACGGTCGGCGAACGCGTACGCGATGCCGGTGAGGGCCGGGATCTCGAAGCCCCAGACCGGGTCGGTCCAGCTGAGGCCGCGGGCGGGCGCCCCGTCGACGAGGGCGAGGTCGCAGAGCCGTACGACCTCGGCGGCGGGCTCTCCGCGCATCATCGCGTCGAAGCCGCGGACCGTGATGAGGGCCCGCTCGGAGTTGTCGGCTCCGGTGAAGCCTGCGGTGAGCTCGGCGAGGCGGCGGGAGCGGTCGTGGCCGTCGACCTCGGCCGCCTGGAACCCCTCGTACATGAAGTGCGCGGCCTGGAGCCGTCGTCGGCCGGTGCCGGGCGGCGTCCGGCCGTATTCGACGGCGGCGGCCCGCGCGGCCTCGTGGAGTTCGTTGTTGTGGGCGAGGGCCTGGGTGAGCCGGAAGGTCGCGTCGATGCGCAGCTCGTCGTCGAGGCCGGGCAGGTCGAGCGCGGAGCGCAGGTGCCGGACGGTGGCGGCGGGCGCGGTGAGCAGGGAGGCGCAGCCGAGTTCGTAGAGGACCCTGGCGTACGTGTCGGGGCCGGGCGGTTCGATGAGGGCCCGCTCCAGGCAGCGGCGGGCCGCGTCGGGGGCTCCGACGGCGAGGTGTTCGACGGCGGCGGCGCGCAGTCGGCTCACGACGTCCTCGTCGTCGTCCGGGTGGACTTCGAGGAGGTGTCGGGAGACGGCGGCCGGTCCGTGGCCGGCCTGGGTGAGCGCCCAGGCCGCGCGCCCGTGCAGGGCGGTCCGTACGCCCGGGGGCACCGAGCCGTACACGGCGGTGGCGATGAGCGGATGCGCGAACTCCAGGGGCGGGACGGGCACGAGGGCGAGCCCGTTCCGCCCGTTCGCCGGCGCCGTCACGATCCTTGCGCCCCGGAGGAGTTCGGTGTACTCGGCGACCTGCTTTCCGCTCAGGCCGGTGAGGGCTTCGAGGAGCTCGGGCGTGCTGTCCGTGCCGAGGACCGCCGTCGCCCAGGCGAGCTGGGTCGGTCCTGAGCCGAGCTCCTCCAGGCGGGCGACGAGTCCGCCGCCCCTGGTCCCCGCACCGAGGTCGCGGAGGAGGGCCGCGGAGCCGGCGACGGGTTCGAGCATCCGGTCGCGGGCCTTGGCGAGCAGTTCGACCGTCTCGTACGGGTTGCCGGAGGTGACCGTCCACAGTTCGCGGCAGAACGGCTCGTCCGCGTGCCCGCCGAGCACGTCCCGGGCGAGCGCGGCCGTGGCGCCCGACGTGAGGGCGTGCAGGCCCAGGGTGAGGACGGCGCGGTCCGCGAGCGCGGCGAGCGTCGCGTGCCCGCCGGGGCCCTGCGGCTCCCGCACGAAGGGGCGGTGGGCGAGGACGACGAGGACGGGCAGCCGGCGGTCGCGCCGGGTCCGGGTGAACGCGTCGAGCCAGGCCAGGGATTCGGCGTCGGCCCAGTGGACGTCGTCGACGAGCAGCACCGGGGGCCGGTCCCGCAGCCGGTCCGCGAGGCGGTCCAGGAGCCGGGCGAGGCCGATCAGGACGCCCTGCGGGTCGGCGGGCGCGTCCAGGGACGGCGCGGCGAGCCCGAGCGCCGGGGCGAGGAGGTCGAAGTGGTCGCCGAAGAGCTGCCGCACCTCGTCGGCCGCGAAGCCGTCGAGGGCGGGCTGGAGCAGCTG
Organism: Streptomyces sp. NPDC002825; assembly: GCF_040295385.1. Taxonomy (NCBI): domain Bacteria; kingdom Bacillati; phylum Actinomycetota; class Actinomycetes; order Kitasatosporales; family Streptomycetaceae; genus Streptomyces; species Streptomyces sp. NPDC002825. The sequence continues at coordinate 175,478 of NZ_JBEOVH010000015.1, read as the reverse complement.
TCGGGTGAGGTGGAAGGGGACGGAGGTCAGGGTCTCGCCGCCCCGGGCGGTCAGGACGGTGCAGCGGTCCCGGGCGGTGCGGTCTATCTCGGCGAGGAGCGCGGTCTTGCCTATGCCCGGCTCGCCCCGGTAGACGAGTATCCCGCCGCGTCCGGGGCCGCCCGCGGCGGCTCCGGCGACGAGTTCGTCGACGGCGTGGGCGGCCGCGGCGAGCTCCGGGCCGCGCTCCAGCAGACCGCCGCGCTCCGCGTCGGACAGGCCCGATGCGAACGGCGTTGCGGGCGGCGACTGTTCGGGATCCGTCGGCACCGGTGACTCACTCCCCACACGAACTGTTGGCATGACGCGTCCGGCACCACCCGCGCGGACCGGAACAGCGCCGGACAGACGAGCCTAGCGCTCGTGATCGTCCGAGGGGCGACAATGGACGGGTGAACCGGACAACGGGTGACGACGACGGCGCGCGCAACGCTTCGGAAGGCGCTTCCGGGGGCTTTTCCGGCGGCTTTCCGGCGGGAGACGGGCGCGGCCGGGATCGTGACGGGGAGGGGCGTGCCCGCAGTGCCCGGCCACGTGACGGGCTCGGTCGTCCGCTGCCGTACGGGGCGGAGGGCGTGCCCCGGCAGCCCGAGGGTGTCGTGCGCGCCCCCGCCGAGACCGTGCGCGAGGCGCAGCGGCTGCTCGACGCCGGGATGCCCTTCCACGCGCACGAGGTCTTCGAGGACGCCTGGAAGTCCGGGCCACCGGCGGAGCGGGACCTGTGGCAGGGGCTCGCACAGCTCGCCGTCGGCCTGACGCACGCGGCCCGCGGCAACACGGCGGGCGGCGCCCGGCTGCTGCGCCGGGGCGCGGACCGCCTCGCCGGCGGGAGCCCGGCCCCCGGTGCGTACGGGATCGACGTCGGCGGACTGGTGGCGTGGGCGCGGGAGTTGGCCGACCGTACGGAGGGCGGGGACGCGCTCGACGCCGCCGCGGAGGCGCCCCGGCTAGGCCTGCTCTAGCGCGCGCCGCAGGACGGACGTGTGGCTCATGGCGGGGTCCTTCGCGGCGGTCAGGAGGGTGACGGTCTCCCGGGCGGCGAGGTCCCTGAGCCGGTCGAGGGCCGCGGCGGCGTCGGGGGCGTCGAGCTCGGCCTCGTAACGGCGGCAGAACTCCTCGTACGCGCCCTCGGCGCCGTGGTACCAGTGGCGGAGTTCGGTCGACGGGGTGAGCGCCTTGGGCCACTCGTCGATGCGGGCGTCCGTCTTCTTGAGACCGCGCGGCCAGAGCCGGTCGACGAGGACGCGTACCCCGTCGTCGGGTGAGGGCTCCTCGTAGACACGGCGGACACGGACTGCGGGGGTGGTGCTTGCGGCCATGCCTCAAGGGTGCGGGACGGCACCGGGTCCGGGCGCCCCCGACGCGCGGGCGACCCGCCGCGCGTGGCCGGGCTCAGCCCTCGACGCCCAGCGCCGGGAGCAGGACCGCGTCCACGAAGGTCCGCATCGTGGAGGCGTCCGCGAAGCGCTCCTCGAAGAGCCGCTCGATGCGGAGCATGCCCATGAAGCAGGGCGCGACGAATCCGATCGCCTGGTTGCCGGCGTCGACCTCGCCGCGCTCGACCGCCCGTGCCACGACCGCGTCGATCGCCGCGACCTCGGGTGCGATCACGGTCTCGCGGAGCGCGGCGCGCAGGTCGGGGTGCTGGATGTAGGCCTGGGCGACGGCCTCCATGAGCTCGGCGTCCCGCTCGCGGCGTGAGGCGGCGACCCGGGCGGCCTCGCGCAGGTCGCCGGCGAGGGTGCCGGTGTCGATGCCGGTGAAGACGGTGCAGCGGCGCTGGGCGAGCGCGGCGGTCACGAGCCGGGGCTTGGTCCCCCACTGGCGGTAGAGCGTGGCCTTGCCGCACTTGGTGCGGGCGGCGACGCCCTCCATGGTCACCGAGTCGTAGCCGCCCTCGCGCAGGAGGCAGAGCACGGCGTCGTAGAGCTCCGTCTCGCGCTCCGGCGTGATCTTGCTGCGACGGGCGGCGGCGGTCGCGGCCTCTGTGGACATCGATCCCTCCCGGACACCTCTGTCTCTGCACATACGAGAGTAGGGGGTGCACAATCGAGACGCAAACGTATCGAGACGCTTGCGTCTCGATGAAATCGGATCTAGGCTCACTCCGTTTGTTGGCGATTTGACGGATTAGAGGGCCGCGCGATGGCTGTCGGGATACGCGGGATACGAGGACCACGTCCTGCAGGACCGGGGATGCCTCCTACCCCCGCACCCGCCGCCCGGGGCGGGACCGGGGAGCCGGAAGCCGCCGCGGAACCGGAACAAGACCCGGAGCCCGAGGCCGATCCCGAGGCCGACCCCGGGCTCGGCTCCGGGGCCAACGCCGGGTTCGAGTCCGGGGGCGGTCCCGAGTCCGGCACCGAGCGCGGAGCCGGGTCCGAATCCGTCAGGCCCCCGCTCCTCCGTGAGCTCCTGCTCGTCACCGCGCTCTTCCTCGTCTACAAGTTCGGCCGGCTCTTCGCGAACGGCCACGAGACCCGCGCCTTCCGCAACGCCGACCGCGTCTGGGACGCCGAGCGCGCACTCCACCTGCCGGGTGAGGGAACGATTCAGCAGCTGCTCCTGCACGGCGAACCGCTGATCCGCGCGGCCAACACGTACTACGCGGCCGTGCACTTCCCGGCCACCGTCGCCTTCCTCGTCTGGCTGTACTGGCGCCGCCCCGCGCACTACCTGTGGTCGCGCCGGGTGCTGGCCCTCACCACCGGCGCCGCGCTCGCACTGCACCTCCTGATGCCGCTGGCCCCGCCCCGGATGCTCGCCGCGTCCGGACTCGTCGACACGGCCCGCGTCTACGGCCCCTCCGTCTACGGCGCGACGCCCGAGGCGGACTCGATGGCGAACCAGTTCGCCGCCATGCCGTCGCTCCACTTCGGCTGGGCCCTGATGGTCGCGATCGGCCTGATCGCCGCCACCCGGTCCCGTTGGCGGGTGCTCTGGCTGCTGCACCCGGCGCTCACCCTGCTCGTCATCGTCGGCACCGCCAACCACTACTGGTTCGACGCGCTCGCCGCCGCCGTCCTCCTCGGCCTCGCGCTGCTCGTCGTCCGCGCCCCCGGCCGCCGGACGGCGCCCCCACCCGTGTCCCGCCCGCTCGGCGCGGCGCCCGTCCCGGTCGGAGCCCTGCGATGAACCCCGCCGCCGGCACCGCACTCGCGGTGCTCCTCTCCCTCGTCTCCGCCGCCGGGTACGCGCTCGCCGCCGTCGCCCAGGCCCGGCTCGCCGCCGCCTCCCCGGCCGCCCCGGACGGGCGCGGCGCGCTGCGCGCCCTGCTCGCGCGCGGCCAGTGGTGGTGGGCGGTCGGCCTCAACGCGGCCGGGGCCCTCGCCCACGTGGCCGCCCTGCACTACGGGCCGCTGACGCTGGTGCAGCCGCTCGGCGCGCTGACGCTCGTGGCGGCGCTCCCGCTGGGCGCGTACTGCGCGCGGCGCCGGGTGACCCGTACCGAGTGGCGCGGGGCCCTGTGGACGCTCGGCGGGCTCGTCGGTCTGGTCGCCGTGACCGGACCCACGGCGCCCGGCGAGGCGCTCAGCCTGCGCGAGTCCCTGATCGTGGCCGCGGCGACCGCGCTCCTGATCGCCGTACTGGCCTCCGGCCGGCTGCACGGGCGCGACCAGCACGGGACCGGCGGCCCGGCCGCGCGCGGACTCGGGCACGCGACGGCCTCCGGGATCGCCTCGGGCGTCGCCTCGGCGCTCACCCAGACGCTCACCGCCGCGCTCGCGCTGGACCTGCCGGGGGCCGAGCCGACCTGGTGGCAGACCGCACTCCTTGCGGTGCTGATATCCGGCTTCGCCAGCGGCGGCCTGCTGCTGTCCCAGGCCGCCTACCGGGGCGGCCTCGCGGCCCCGCTGGCCGTCGTCAACCTCTCGAACCCGGCGGCCGCCGCGGTGATCGGCGTGGCCCTGCTCGGCGAGACGTTCCGGGCGGGCGCCTGGGGCTGGCTGGTCGCGGCGGGCGCGTCGCTGGTGGCGGCACGGGGGGTGGTCCTGCTGACGAAGGGGGGCGGGCAGGAAGCGGCGCCGGTGACGGCGGCGCCCGCGTCCGTACGGGAATCCGTGGTGGTTCCGGCTCCCGCGCCCGAGCCGGTGCGGGAGGCGCGCGCGACGCCGGTCCCCCGCCTGTCCGACCTCACCGCGCCGGAGGCCGAACCGGCGCCCGCTCCCGTCGCGGGCTGAGGCGGCGAAGGACACCCCTATTCGTCACCTTGACGACAAGCCGCGAGACCCCCTAACGTCCATGTGACGACAAGGGGGTTTCCATGGCCGACATCACCCGACGGGCCGGCTGGCGCCATCTGCGCTCCGCGCCCACCGCCCACATCCGCCACCAGCGCCGCGGCAGGCTCGTCCACGACGGCGAAGGGCTCAGCTTCTGGTTCCGGCCGCTCACCGCCGCGCTCTCCGAGGTGCCGGTGAACGACCGCGAGCTCGCGATGGCCTTCCACGCCCGCACCGCGGACTTCCAGGACGTGAGCGTGCAGTCCACCGTCACGTACCGGATCGGCGATCCCGGCGCGGCGGCCACCCGGCTCGACTTCTCCATCGACCCCGACACGGGCGCGTGGCGCGGCACCCCCCTGGAGCAGATCGCCACCCTCCTCACCGAGACCGCCCAGCAGCACGCCCTCGACGTCCTCGCCCGCACCGCGCTCGCCGCCGCGCTCGTCGACGGCGTGGCCGCGGTACGGGACCGCATCGCGGCCGGACTCGCCGCCGAGCCGCGCCTGCCGGACACCGGCATCGAGGTCGTCGCGGTCCGGGTGGTCGCGATCCGCCCCGAACCGGAGGTCGAGCGCGCCCTGCGCACGCCCGCGCGTGAGCAGATCCAGCAGGAGGCCGACCGGGCCACGTACGAGCGCCGCGCGGTCGCCGTCGAGCGGGAACGCGCCATCGCCGAGAACGAGCTCGCCAGCAAGATCGAGCTCGCCCGGCAGGAGGAGCGGCTCGTCGAACAGCGCGGCACCAACGCGCGGCGCGAGGCCGAGGAGAACGCGGCCGCCGACGCGGTACGGGCCGAGGCCGAGGCCGTACGGAAGGTCCGGCTGGCCCGGGCCGAGGCGGAGGCGGCACGGGAGGTCGGCGAGGCGCGCGCCGGGGCGCAGTCCGCGTGGCTGCGGGCGCACGCGGAGACCGACCCGGCGGTCCTGCAGGCCCTGGCCGTGACCCGGGCGGCGGAGAACCTGCCGCGGATCGAGCACCTCACCCTCTCCCCGGACGTGCTGACCGGTCTGCTCGCCAAGCTGGGCGGCGAGGGCGGGGCGCGGCCGTGAGTCTCGCGCCGCGCGCGGTGCTCGTGCACCGGACCACGGAGTACGAGGAGCTGCTCGCCCGGCACGGTACGCACGGGCAGGCCGCGTTCTTCCTCTCCGCGCGCGGCCGCTCGGTCGACGAGGTGCGCGAGCGGCACGAGCGGGCGCGGAGGGCACAGGCCGAGGTGGCGGGGGCGGTTCCGCTGACGTGGCGCCAGACGCGGGTCGAGCGCGCCGACCTGGACCGGTTCCTGTTCGGGCCCGAGGACGTCGTGGTCGTGGTCGGGCAGGACGGGCTCGTCGCCAACGCGGCGAAGTACCTGACCGGTCAGCCCGTCGTCGGCATCGACGCCGACCCCGGGCGCAACCCGGGCGTCCTGGTCCGGCACCGGCCGGACCGGGCGCGGCGTCTCCTTCCGTACGCGGCGGGGGCCGGGGCGGCGGTCGACGAGCTGACGATGGTCGAGGCGGTCACCGACGACGCGCAGCGGCTCCTCGCGCTGAACGAGATCTACGTCGGTCCGCCGGGCCACCAGACCGCCCGCTATTCCCTCGCGCTCGACGGCACGGACGTGCCGCCCGAGGCCCAGGCGTCCTCGGGCGTCCTGGTCGGCACCGGGACGGGGGCCACGGGCTGGCTCCGCTCCCTGTGGGAGCAGCGCTCCAGCACGCTCGCCCTGCCCGCGCCCTCGGACGCGCGGCTCGCCTGGTTCGTCCGCGAGGCCTGGCCGTCGCCGACGACCGGCACGACGCGCGTCGAGGGGCTCCTGGACGCGGGGCGGGGGCTGCGGCTCACGGTCGAGTCGGACCGGCTGGTCGCCTTCGGGGACGGGGTCGAGTCGGACGCGCTGGAACTGACCTGGGGCCAGACGGTCCGCCTGACGGCATCGCGGACCCGCCTCCGCCTGATCCACTGAGCCGCGCGGTCCGCCCCGTTGTGGGCATGCGTTCCGCCGGGGCGGCGCCCACCCCCGTTGTGGGCATGCGTTCCTCCCCCAGACTTCGTCCGGGAGGTGCCCCCAGGGCGGTGGGGGTCCCCCCTGCGGGACGATTGCCCACACGGGGCGTGGGCGACGCCCGCCCGGGAGCGGCGCCCGCAGGGGGGCGGGGGCGCCGTCCAGTCCAGGCGCGGGCGCGTCGGCGGTGACGCGGCCGGAATCGTTCGGCGGTGGACCGGCGGCGCCCGGCCCGGCGTTATGCTCGGGCGCGCTTCGCCCGGGATCCCGCACGCCAACGCACCCCCGCCGGCACCCGCCCTCCCCGCCCGTCGAAGGACCCCCATGACCCCCGCCACCCCCCACCCCCTCACCGTCTCGTCCGCCACCCCCGAGGAGTGGGCGCTCGTGCGGGACTGGGCCGCCGCCGAGGGGTGGAATCCCGGGCTCGCCGACATTCCCGCGTTCTTCGCCCAGGACCCCGACGGCTTCTTCCTCGGCCGGGTCGACGGGGAGCCCGTCTCCGCCATCTCCGTCGTGAACTACGACGACTCCTACTCCTTCCTCGGCTTCTACCTCGTCCGCCCCGAACTCCGCGGCCTCGGCTACGGCCTGGCCACCTGGCAGACCGCGCTCGCCCACGCGGGCGGCCGCGCCGTCGGGCTCGACGGGGTGCCGGACCAGCAGGACAACTACCGCCGCTCCGGCTTCGCCCTGGCCCACCGCACCGCGCGGTACGTGGGCGAGGTCCCCGCCCCCGACCGCCCGGTGGCCGGCCTGGTGGCCGCCGAGGACGTCGACCGGGCCGCCCTCGCCGCGTACGACGGCCTCTGCCACCACGCGGACCGGCCCCGGTTCCTCGACACCTGGCTCAGCACTCCGGGCCATCGGGCGCTGGCCCGGGTCATCGACGGGCGTCTGACCGGGTTTGGCGTGGTTCGTCCCGCCGAGGGCGAGGCACGTGTGGGGCCGCTGTTCGCGGACACCCCGGCCGATGCGGCCGCCCTCCTCGACGGGCTGGCCGCCGCGGCGCGGGAGTTCGGCGCGGACCGGATCGCGGTCGACATGCCGGAGGCGAACCCCGCGGCGGCCCGGCTGGCCCAGGAGCGCGGTCTGGAGCCGACGTTCGAGACCGCCAGGATGTACACGGGCCCGGTCCGGCCGGTCGCCCGCGAGCGCGTGTTCGGCGTCACCACCCTCGAACTCGGCTGACCCGCCATCCCCGCACCCGAAGAGACCCGGTAGGGACAGCACCCGGCCCGCACCCCCTCCCCCTCCCCGGACCCCCGCCACCCCTTGAGGGGTGACAAGGGTTTTCCCCGTATCGGGTTCACCACCCCGTTCCCTACTGTCCTCCCCACCGGCAGATATCATCCCCCGAGCGCACCCTGACAGGTGCATGCGGAGGGTGCTGTCCGCCGGTGGCGGCCTTGACCCGGGCCGTCGCGCCGGTGGCGGCGCACGGGCCCCCCAAGCCCAGGGAACGACGGAAGCGACCCCACTTCGCCCCGTGCGTCCCCGCGCCGCCGCCACTGCTCCGCAGTTACGTCGTACTCGAAAGGGCCACACCTTGAACGGTTCCAGGCGGAGAGTCATATCCGTGGTCGCGAGCGCCGCGATCCTCGGTGCCGCTGCCATGACTTCCGGGGCGTTCGCCGCCGCCCCGGTCGCAGCCACCCCGAAGCCGGCTCCGGCTTCGCAGGCGATGCGGGCGCTTCCCAGCGCCCCCGTCGAGAAGGTGATCGTCACCTACAAGACCCGGACGGCCGAGGCCGGTTCCAACACCGCCGCGAAGAGCGACACGGCCGAGAAGGCCGCGCAGACGGGCGAGAAGCTCTCGTTCGAGCGCCGCCTCGCCGGCGGTGCCGCCCTCGTCAACCTGGGCGGCCAGGCCACCAAGCAGGACGTGGCCGAGGTCATGGACGCCTTCCGCGCCGACCCGGCCGTCGCCTCGGTCGAGCCCGACATCCGCGCCTACGCGATGGCGGTCACCCCGGACGACACCGACTACGCCAAGCAGTGGGACCTCTTCGAGCCCACCGGTGGCATGAACGTTCCTGCGGCCTGGGACAGGACGACCGGCTCCGGCGTCACCGTCGCCGTCATCGACACCGGCTACGCCACCCACTCGGACCTGGCTGCCAACGTCATCCCGGGTTACGACTTCATCACCTCCTCCACCGACGCCCGCGACGGCAACGGCCGCGACGCGGACTCGAAGGACGAGGGCGACTGGAACGCCACCGACGGCGAGTGCGGCACCGGCTCCAAGGCCTCGACCTCCTCCTGGCACGGCACCCACGTGGCCGGCACGATCGCCGCCGTCACGAACAACACCAAGGGCATCGCGGGCATCGCGTACAACGCGAAGATCCAGCCCGTGCGCGTGCTCGGCAAGTGCGGCGGCTCGTCCTCCGACATCGCCGACGCGATCACCTGGGCCTCCGGCGGCACCGTGCCGGGCGTCCCGGCCAACCCGACCCCGGCCAAGGTCATCAACATGAGCCTGGGCGGCGCGAGCTCCACCTGCCCGAGCGTCTACCAGACCGCGATCAACGGCGCCGTCTCGCGCGGCACCACCGTCGTCGTCGCCGCGGGCAACAGCAACGCCAACGCCTCCGGCTTCACCCCCGCGAACTGCTCGGGCGTCATCACCGTCGCGTCGACCAACCGCGCCGGCAGCCGCTCGTACTACTCCAACTACGGCACCATCGTGGACGTGGCGGCGCCCGGCGGCGAGACCCGCAACGCCACCGACACGCCCGGCACCGTCACCACCCCCGAGAACGCGATCTACTCCACGCTGAACTCGGGCACCACGGTCCAGTCGACCGAGACGTACAAGCCCTACCAGGGCACCTCGATGGCCGCGCCGCACATCGCCGGCCTCGCCGCCCTGCTGAAGTCGGCCAAGAGCACCCTCACCCCGGCCGACATCGAGTCCACGATCAAGGCCAACGCCCGTCCGCTGCCCGGCACCTGCACCGGCGGCTGCGGCACCGGCATCGCCGACGCCGCGAAGTCCGTGGACGCGGTCCTCAACACCACCCCGCCGAGCGGCACCGTCTTCACCAACGCGACGGACGTCCAGATCCCGGACAACACCACCGTGTCGTCCTCGATCGCCGTCACCGGCCTCACGGGCAACGCCCCCGCCACCCTCAAGGTCGGCGTGGACATCAAGCACACCTGGCGCGGAGACCTGGTCATCGACCTGGTCGCCCCCGACGGCACGGTGCGCAACCTGAAGGCCTCGTCCTCCTCGGACAGCGCCGACAACGTCCTGGCCACCTACACGGTCGACGCGTCGAGCGAGGTCGCCAACGGCACCTGGAAGCTCCAGGTCCGCGATGTGGCCTCGGGTGACACCGGCTACATCGACTCGTGGAGCCTCACCTTCTGACGCACCGCCCGCACCACCTCTGAACCACCCCCCACATCAGCATCATTGCTGGTCAGCGACGCGCCCGTGGTCTACACCACTGGCGCGTTCTGGCGTTGCGGCGAGGGCGTGGGAGCGCATTCGCGCCAGGCCCCCTGTCCGTATGCCGGACAAGGGGCCTGGACTGTGCCGGTGGGCTCCGTATCCTCTGCGCACGGGGTCCATGGGCCGGACCCCGAGGGGCCGGAGGTGGTGGACAGTGACGACAGCTCCACAGAGCCCTGCCCCGGTGGGCCGCGAGGAACTCCTCACCCGGCTCGAACGGGCCCTTCACACACGGGGCCGCGCCCTGCTCACCGGACCCGCCGGCGTCGGCAAGACCGAGGTCGCCCTCGCCGAGGCGGCCCGTGCGGAGGCGCGCGGCGAGACCGTGCTGTGGCTGGCGACACTGCCGTCCGACCGTGAGATACCCGGGGCCGCCGCCGCGGCGCTCGTGGCCTCGGTGGCGGCGACCGTGACCTGGCCGGGCCTCGGCACCAGCCGTCCCGAACCGCCCGCCCCCGCCCCCACCGTCCCTCCCACCGAGCCGTACGGAGCCGAGCCGGCCGCCGCGGGCGCGCCCGCCGCCGGTCCGCCCGGCCCCGGCGCGCTCACCTCCGGGATCCTCGGCTCCGGCGTGCTGAACTCCGGGATCTTCTCCTCGGGCGTCTTCGACCAGCTGCCGGGACCGCAGCGCACCGCCGTCGCCATGCTCTGCCGCGAGGCGCCGATCGACGCGGGCGGCTGGGACCCGATCGCGCTGCGGCTCGGCATCGCCCGGATCCTGCGCGCCCTGACGTGCCGTGGGCCCGTGCTGCTCGTCGTCGACGGTGTGCAGCACGTCGACGCGGACAGCGCGGACCTGCTCCGGTTCGCCCTCCACCTGGCCCCGCCCTCGCTGCGGGTGGTGGCGGTGGAGACCCCCGAGCCGTACGCCGAGGCCCACGCCCCGTACCGGGAGAGCCACCGGTACGAGGACCCGCACGCCGCGCACCTGTGGGTGCCCTCGGAGGCGGACGTGCTGCGCGTCCCGCCGCTGCACGCCGACGAGATAGCCGAACTCCTCATCCACCACCGGCTGCCCTCCCGGATGGCCGGCCGCATCCACCGCGCCAGCGGCGGCAATCCGCGGCTCGCGCTCGCCGTCGGCCGCTCGCTCGCCGACGCGCGGACCCCGGTGCACCACGCCGAGGCGCTGACGCTCTCGGGGCGCGCCCGCGACCTCGCACGCCAGCTCCTGGGCGCCGCGCCCCCCGCCGTGCGCGAGACGCTGCTGCTCGCGGCGCTCGCGCTGCGTCCCTCGGCGACGCTGGTGCGGCGCGCCGGGCGGCCCACGGCGGAGGCGGACCTCGCGGCGGCCGAGCGGGCCGACCTGGTGTCGCTGTCCGAGGACGGCTTCGTGACCTTCACCGCGGGGCTGCTGCCCTCCACCCTGGTGCACGACGCCTGTTGGGCCGAGCGGAGCGCCGGGCACGCGGCGCTCGCGGAGGTCGTGGACGACCCGGTCGAGGCCGTACGGCACCGGGCGCTGGCCACCGAGCGGCCGGACGAGGAGCTGGCCGCCGAGGTCGCGGCCGCCGCCGATCTGGCCCGGCGGCGCGGGAACAGCGCGCTCGCCGCCGAACTGGCGCTGCTGGCCGCCGAGTCGACGCCGGGACGGCACGGGACCCGGCGGATCGCCCGGCTCGTCGACGCTGCCGAGGAGGCCGCCCGCGCGGCCCGTGCGGACCTCGCGATGCGGGCAGCGACGGATCTGCTCGCCCGGGACGCGGTGCCGTCCGACCGGGTGAGGGCACGGCTGGCCGTGCTCGACACCGCGGGTCAGGGACTCACGGGACTCGACGAGATGTACGTGCACGCCATGGAGGACTCCGAGGGCGACACCGCCCTGCGGGCCGCCGTGCAGCTGCGCCTCGCCGTCAAGTACGTCCTGGCGGACGGCGACCCGGAGCGTTCGCGCACGGCCGCGGTCGAATCGGCGGCGCTGGCCTCCTCGATGGGCGATCCCCGGCTCGCGGCGCAGGCCCTGACGGTGCAGGCGCGGATGGAGCGGGCCCTCGGCTCGCCGGACGCGGAGGCCGTGCTCGCGCAGGCGCGCGGTCTGGAGCTGGCCGAGCGTCCGCTGGGGATCCGCAACGCCGCCCAGATCCTGACGATCCGTCACGCCCTTTTCGACGACCGGCTGAACGACGCGAGGGACGAGCTGAACGCGCTGCTTCCGCTGGTCCAGCGGCGCGGCTCGGTGGAGGACACCATCGAGCTGTTCTCCACGCTGGCCGCGATCGAGTCCCGCAGGGGCGCCTGCGCGGCCGCCCTGTCGCACGCCGGGCAGTCCCTCGCGCTCACCCTGGAGGCGGGGCTCTCCCCCGGCCCCGCCTGGTACACCCTCGCGCTCGCGGAGACCGCCGGCGGCAGCTTCGCGCGGGCGGCGAGCTACGCCCGGCGCAGCGTGCAGGCCTCGGAGGAGGAGGGCGACCGCGTCTTCCTCTCCCGCAGCCGGTACGCGCTCGGACGCGTCCAGCTGATCACCGGCGACATCACGGCCGCCCTGGAGACGCTGCGGCGGGTGCAGGCCGACGAGCGCGCCCAGTCGACGGTGGATCCGTCGATGCTGCGCTGGCACGAGGAGCTGGCCGAGGCGCTGCTCGCGCAGGACGCGGGCGACGAGGCCCTGGCACTCCTGGCGGAGGTGCGGCCGGTGGCGGAGCGGCTGGGCCGGTCGACGGTCCTGCTGGGCTGCGACCGGGCGTACGCGCTGTGCCTGGCGGCCGAGGGGCGGACGGACGAGGCGGCGGAGCTGCTGACCCGTACGGCCGAGAGCTTCGGCCGGGCAGGACTGCCGCTCGAGCGGGGGCGGGCCCTGATCGCCCTGGCGCGGGTCGAGCGGCGCCGCCGTCGCCGGTCGGCGGCGCAGAGCGCCCTGCACGAGGCCGCCTCGGTGTTCGAGCGGGCGGGGGCGGCCCCGTGGCTGGCGCTCGCGAGCGAGACGCCGGCGGGCGAGGCGGCCGGTCCCGGCCCGGGGGGCGAGGAGTCGGTGTCCGCGCTCTCCTCGCTGACGGAGGCGGAGCTGCGCCTGGCCCGGCTGGTGGGCCAGGGCGCCAGCAACCAGGAGGCGGCGGCGAAGCTGTACCTGAGCGTGAAGACGGTGGAGGCGCGGCTGACCCGCATCTACCAGAAACTCGACGTCCGCTCCCGCGCCCAACTGGCCACGGCCCTGCGCCCGTGACGACGCGGGGGCGACGACAGCACGCCGCCCCCGGCACCCCCGGACCCGCACCCCGCAGGACCGCCCCACGCCCAGCTCGCGACGACCCTGCGCCCGCAGCAGACCCCGTACGCCGCCCCCGGCACCCGCCGACCCCCACGCGCACGACCGGCCCGCTCCTGCCGGGGCCCGGCCGGCCCCGTCCCACCCGAGGCCCCGCCCACGGCAGGCCCGTGCCGAAGCGCCCGGAGGGCGGGGTCCGTAAGACCGGACCCCGCCCTCCGGGACACCGTCGCGCGCGTCAGGCCTTCGCGGTGCCGAACCACTCCGTCAGGCGGCCGGCGAGCTCCTCCTGGGCCTCGCCGACCCAGACGACGTGGCCGTCGGGCCGCAACAGCACGGCGGGCACGTCGAGTTCCTCGCTGCCGTCGACGACGTGGTCGACCCGGTCCGACCAGCCGTCCACCGAGAGCCGGCCGGTCCGGTCGAGCAGAAGCCCGCGGCCGGCGTGCGTCAGCTCGTACAGGCGACCCTGCTTCAGCGTCAGGTCCCGCAGGCGCCGGCCGAGGAGTTCATGGCCCTCGCCGAGGTCGTAGCGGACGTCGACGGCCGTGATGATGCCGGTGATGTACCGGTTCACCTCCTCGAAGTCCATGAGCTTCGAGAAGAGTTCCCGCAGCGCGGTCGCCCCGGGATCGGTGCCGAGGAGGGTCATCTGCGCGCGGGTGTTCTCCACGACGCGGGCCCCGACCGGGTGGCGTTCGGCCTCGTACGTGTCGAGCAGCCCCTCCGGCGCCCAGCCGGCCACGGCGGCGGCCAGCTTCCAGCCGAGGTTGAAGGCGTCCTGGACGCCGAGGTTGAGGCCCTGGCCGCCGGTCGGCGGGTGGATGTGCGCGGCGTCGCCGGCGAGGAACACCCGGCCGACCCGGTAGCGCTCGGCCTGCCGGGTGGCGTCGCCGAAGCGGGACAGCCAGCGCGGCGAGTGCACCCCGAAGTCGGTGCCGGCGAAGGCCTTCAACCGGGTCTTGAAGTCGTCGAGGGTCGGCGGGGCCGTACGGTCCTCGGACACCCCGTCGGCCGGGACGACCACGCGGCACACGCCGTCCGCCAAGGGCTGGACGCCGAAGCGCAGTTGGGTCTTGCGGACCTCGGCGACGACGGCCGCGATCGTCTCCGCGTCCGCGGTCACCTCCATGTCGCCGAGGAGCGTCTCGACCGTGGCGGGCTCGCCGGGAAAACCGACGCCGAGCAGCTTGCGCACCGTGCTCCGGCCGCCGTCGCACGCGGCGACGTACCGCGCGCGCAATGCGGTGCCGTCCGCGAGCTCGACGGTCACCCCGTCCTCGTCCTGGCTCAGGCCGACCACCTCGCTGCCGCGCCGGATGTCGGTGCCGAGTTCCAGCGCACGCTCCTGGAGCAGCCGCTCGGTGACCGGCTGCGGCGTGGCGAGGCCGTACGGGTGGGCCGTGTCCAGCCGCTCGGGCCACGGCTTCGCCATGCCGCCGAAGAGGCCGCCGACCGAGAACGGCTCGCTGACCGCCCGGAAGCGCTCCAGGAGGCCCCGCTGGTCCATCATCTCGACGCTGCGCGCGTGCAGGCCCTGCCCGCGGGACTCCTTGGTCGGCTCGGCCAGCTTCTCCAGGACGACCACCCGCACGTCGTGCAGGCGCAGTTCGCTCGCGAGCATCAGGCCGGTCGGTCCGCCGCCGACCACGATCACGTCAATCATCCATACGCCCCGTGTTTCCGCAGTTCAAAGCTTCGAGCCGCGATTGTGCAGGACGCAGGGGGCCTTGCCGCAAGGCCCCCTGTGCGCTATATCTTGAGAGTGGCAAGGAGAGGACGTCCCTCCTTGCCTTCGTCGTTTCCGGGGCCGGTGGCCCCTCAGACGGTGAAGGGGCGTTGGTTCAGGAAGTCCTGGGACGGGGTGCCGGTCAGGTACAGGTTCGGGCTCTGGGTCGGGGGCAGCAGGCGCTGGATGCCCCGGTGGAAGCTGCGGTAGTCGCCGCGGAAGGCGCCCTCGTCCCACACCCGGAGCAGGGCCGCGGTGAAGGCGCCGTTGACGTCGCCGTCGGAGGCGACCTGGTTGTCCTGGCAGGCCGAGACGAGCAGCGCGTCGGGGGCCGTCCCGTCGGCGGGGGTGTCCTTGGCCAGGGTCCGCTGGAGCTCTTCGAGGGAGGACCGGTCGCGCTCGTAGAGCCTCTGCTGCCACGGTTCCGGCATGTAGCGGGCGGTGGTCTCCTCGGCGGCGCCGCCGGGGAGTTCGATGCTGCTGCCGCTGTGGCAGCAGTCGAAGAGGGCGACGATCCGTACGTCGTCGGCGAAGGCGCGGAAGGCCTGCTGCACCTCGTCGTCCAGGAACTGGCGGTCGTAGAGGACGAGGGTCTCGTCGAGTGCGTCGGGCTCGTCGTCGGGGCCCGTGACGTCGGGGACCTGACCGCCGTGGCCCGAGTAGGTGAAGAGCAGGATGTCGCCCGGGACCAGACGGGCGGCGGCCTCGCGGAGCACGGAGCCGACGTTGGCGACGGTGCCGTCGGCGGTGAGCAGCGTGGTGGCCTCGAAGCCGGCGGCCCTGGCGAGCCGCGCCATGTCGTGGGCGTCGTTCTCGCAGGCGTTCAGGGTGCCGTCCCAGCCCTCGTATCGGGCGGGGTCGACCCGGTTCAGTCCGACGTGCAGGGAGAGTCCGGTGGCCATGGGGTGCCTCCTCGTGCGGAGCGGAGGGATGCCGGGGCGGATGAATGTCGGTTTCCGGGACTGGGGGATGCCGCGGCGGGATGCCGGGGGGAATGTCTCGGCGGGGACGCCGGGGCGTCTGTTCGAGTGACCTGCGGTCCGGCGCCGAGCGCGACCCCCTCGGCGCGGTACTTACATCGTATGAACCCATCCGACGCGCCGCTCCCTCCCGACCGGGCGCCCGTCGCCGAGCGCCTGGCCGCCCTCGCCGACCGCACCGGCTACGACGAGGCCTTCCTCGGCCCCGTCGTCCCGCTCGCGCTTCCGGTCCGGGCCACCGTCGAGACGGTGATCCTGCCGTACACGCACTTCACCGTGGTCTTCCGGCCCGACCGGCGGCTCGCGGCCTCCACCGCGGTCTGCATCGAGGGCGCGCAGCTCCTGGAGGACGTGCCCCGGGAGGACGTCTGGGAGTACGACCCGCGGTTGCCGGAGGAGCAGCAGGCCGGCGACGACGTCTACCGCAACAACAGCCTCGACCGGGGGCATCTGGTCCGCCGGCTCGACCCCGTCTGGGGCGCGTCGGCCGTGGCGTCCCTGGCCAATACGGACACCTTCCACTTCACCAACGCCGCTCCCCAGGCCGACGTCTTCAACCAGGGCAAACAGCTCTGGCAGGGCCTGGAGAACTATCTGCTCGACCACGCCGCCGAGTACGACCGCAAGCTGACGGTCCTCACGGGCCCGGTGCTCCAGGACTCCGACCCGCCGTACCGCGGGGTGCAGGTCCCGATGCGGTTCTGGAAGGTGGCGGCCTTCATGCAGGACGGGGCGCTCGCCGCCGCCGCGTACGTCCTGGACCAGAGCCCGGACCTGAGCCGGGACGCGGAGCGGGCCCTGGCGGGCGCGAAGGCCGGCGCGCCGCCGCCGCTGGGCCCGTTCCGCACGTACCAGGTGCCCGTCTCGGACGTCGCGGAGATCACCGAGCTGGACTTCGGGCCGCTGCCGGACGTGGACGTGATGCCGCCGACCCGCGCGCCGGAGGAGCGCTGGCGGCGCCTGGAATCGTACGAGGACATCGTGCTGCACCCGTGACCACCGGCGGGTCGCGGGGCAGCGATTGCGACGGTTCGCGGCCGGTGAAACGATGAGAGGGATCAGCCAGTTCGTCTGGCCTCGGCCGGTCGTGTCCGGTCGCGACTGATCTCGTCGGGTCCGGCGCCGGAGCGACCGGCGCTGCGCGAAGAGCGCCGGGCAGGTGCGGTATGCCGCTCACCGAGACGGAGTGGGGGCTCGTCGCCAGCTGGGTGCGGGACCACCTCCTCGACTCCCCCGAGCCACGGGCGCGGCTGCTGCGCGCGGGCCTGCCCGCCGGCTTCGTCGAGGACCTGCCGCTCACCCCGGACCCTGGGCGCAACGCCCTGCTCGTGGTCGAGGCGGCCCGGCGCGACATCGCCCACCAGCGCCGGCTGCTCTCCGTGCTCGCGGGGCTCGACGCGCTGGCCGCGATCGACGATCCGCACGCCTTCGAGCAGGGCGCCGAGGCCCGCAACCTGCTGACCCGGCTGAGGGAGGACGAGCGGCTGCGCCGGTCCCCGCGGGATCCGTTCGACAGCACGCTCCTGAAGCACGGCACGGAGGTCTTCCTGGACCGGCGCGAGCTGCGCGGGAAGCTCCGGGAGTTCCTGGCCGACCCGGAGCAGACGGTCCTTGTCGTCGACGGGCCACCGGACAGCGGGCGGTCCTACACGTACGAGCTGATCCGCCACCTCGGCCAGCACTGCGACTTCCGCCCGGTCCGGGTCACGCTCTCCCGCACGTCCACGGCGGCGCGCCTGATGGAGCGGCTGTCGGCCTTCGTCGCGGGGCCGGAGGCCGACCGGGTGCCGCTGGATCCCACCCGGCTGAACGATCCGCTGCCCTCCCTCGAGGACGCCGCGCACCGGATCGTCGCCCGCGCCACCGCCGCCGAGGAGCGCTTCTGGCTGGTCCTGGACGACTGCGACCGGCTCGATCCGCGCTCGGACGTGTGGGACTGCATCGGCGTCCTCGCGCGGGCCGTCTACGAGCACACGCCGGTGCGGGCGGACACCGTGCCGCGTCTGGTGCTGCTCGGTTACGCGACGACGATGCGGCAACTCCCGTACGAGATCCGCAAGAACGAGTGCCGCGACACCACCCGCCTGGCCGACGAGAGCGATCTCCGGGACTTCTTCCGGGAGTTCTTCACGGACACGGCGGCGGCCGGGGGCGAGACGGCCGTCCGCGAGCTCACCGAGACGGCCGTGGCGGAGGTGCTGCGGGCCGTCGAGTCCCCTTCGGACGGCGACAGTTACATGCGCCGGCTGTGCACGGCCGTGGAGGACGTCGTACGGCTCCACCGGACGCTGCCTCCGACGGCGCCGTCGCCGGGCGAGGCCGGTCATGTGCTGCGCGACGCGCTGCGCACCGGCCTCGCCGCCCCCGCCGCCGCGCTGCCCGGACTGCGCAGGTCCTACCGCGAGGCCGCGTGCCTGCTGCAGGAGTTCGACCCGGCGCGGCTGCGGCTCCCGGGCGAGGAGCGGGCCACCGGGCGGGCCGTCCTGGAGCTGGTCGACGACTGCACGGCCCTGCCGGCCCCGGGGGCCACCGTGTGGACGCTCAAGCCGGAGGTCCGCGACGCGGCCCTGGCGGGCCTGGACGGCCCGGACGCCGCGCTGCGCGCCCTCCGGGCCAACATCGGCCTGCGCCCCGAGGGTCCGGGTCCCGAACGCACGGCACTGGCCCTGCTGACGGGTGCGGGCCTGCCCCTGACCGGGACCGGTCCGACTCCGGCGGCCACGGAGACGCCGGGCCCCGGCCCGGCCCCCCGCGACGAGGTCCAGGTGCTCTCCGACGCCCTCCAGGCCACGCTCTGGCTGAGCCGGGTCCCGGGGGTGACCGGGCTGCCGGGCGTCGACGAGGTGCAGCACCGTCTGGAGCGGGCCCGGCTGCTGCAGCCGATGCGCCGGCTCGTCCGGGGGACGTTCCACGGGCGCACCGCCGAGCTCGACGCCCTGCACGCCTATGTCGCGCTGCCCGAGGAGCCGGCGGAGCCTCCCGTCCTCCTGCACGGAGTCGGCGGCATCGGCAAGAGCACGCTGCTCGCCAAGTTCCTCGTCGACGCGCTCGCCGCGGCCGAGCCCGCCGGATTCCCCTTCGCCTACATCGACTTCGCGCGTCCGACGCTCTCTGTCCACGAACCGGCCACGGTGATCGCGGAGATGGCCCGGCAGCTCGGCGTCCACCATCCCGCCCACCGCGCCGCCTTCGAGGAGCTGGCGGACGAGTGCGAGCGGACAGCGGCGCTCCAGCGCGGCGAGCGCAACGAGCTCGACGAGCTGTACCAGCTGGCCGGCACCCGGGCGACGCTCGGCCGCGACTACTCCGCCGACTTCCACGCCCGGGCCAGCGCCCGTGAGCAGGAGCTCGCCCACCGGGTCGCGTCCCTGGTCGCCGAGGCGGTCCGGCCGGCGCCGGGCGCGTCGCCGCCGCCGCTGGTCGTGGTGGTCGACTCGTTCGAGGAGGCCCAGTACCGGGGTTCGCCCGTCATCGCCCGGATGTGGGCCGTCTGGACGGCCTTGCGGGCCGCGTACTCGCGGCTGCGGTTCATCGTCTCCGGGCGGGCCCCGATCGACCATCCGGCTCGAGTCCTGACTCCGCGCACGATGGAGCTGACGGAGCTGGACCACGAGGCCTCCGTGGATCTGCTGATGTCGTCGGGGGTGGAGGACGAGCCGCTCGCGGAGGACCTCGCCGACCGGATCGGCGGGCATCCGCTGAGCCTCAAGCTGGCGGCCCGGACGGCGGTCGCCCTGGGCGCCGACTCCCCGTCCCTCGGCGAGCTGCTGCGCGGACTGCCGTCCCGGCGGCGGTACTTCGACCGGCAGGTCGACCAGATGCTGATCCAGGGCACGCTGTACGACCGACTGCTCAAGCACATCGCGGAGGACGACGTCCGGGCCCTCGTGCAGGCGGGTCTCGCCCTGCGCTTCATCACCCCCGACCTGATCCGGGAGGTCCTGGCCGGGCCCGCGGGGCTGGTCGTCGAGAGCGCCGGGGAGGCCCGGCGGCTCTACGGTCTGCTCACCTCCCGCGTCGACCTGATGGAGTCGGCGGGACCGGAGGCGATCCGGCACCGCACCGATCTGCGGGCCATCATGCTGCGGCTCACGGACAGCGCCCGGACCGATCTGATGCGGGCGGTGGACCGCCGGGCCGTCGCCTACTACGCGGACCGCGAGGAGCCGAGGGAGCGCGCCGAGGAGATCTACCACCGGCTCCGGCTCGGCGAGAACCCCCGTACGGTGGCGGCCCGTTGGGAGCCGGACGTGGCGCCCTACCTGGGCGGGTCGACGTACCGCGAGATGTCGCACCGCTCGGCGGCGTTCCTCCTCGGCCGGATCGGTGGGCACGTGCCCGACCAGATCATGACCGAGGCGGACCAGGAGGACTGGGAGCGGATCGCCGCGCGCGAGGTCGAGGATCTGCTCACCCAGGGGTATGTGGAGGCCGCCGCGCAGCGGCTGGAGGAGCGCCGGCCGTGGACGCCGTGCAGCAGGCTGCACGCGCTGCTCGCGGAGACGCTCGCCCGCTCGGGGCGGACGGCCGAGGCGCGCGAGGGGGCCGAGCGGGCCGTGGACGGGGCGGAGGAGGCGGGCTGCGCGGAGACCCAGCTCGAACTGCTCCAGCTGTCGGCGCGGCTGGCCCAGGACTCGGGCGAGTTCGCGGAGGCGGACCGGGACCTCCAGGAGGCGGAGGAGATCGCCGCGGGCCTCGGGCTGCGCTTCGAGTCGCTGGGGGTGCTGGTCGCCCGCTCGCGCCTCGCGGCGCTCGCGGACGGCGACGCCGAGCCCACGCAGAAGCGGCTCGCCCGCACCCTGCGCGGGATGCCGGACGCGGACCTGGCCCGGCAGCCCTCCCTGGCGCGTACGGCGGCGGCCGCGGCCTGCCGGGCGGACCCGAGGCTCCTGGAGCACACGCTGCGGCTCGTGGGGCTTCCGGCGGACGAGGGAGCCGTGATCACCGAGCTGGCCCGCTGGATCGACACCACGCTCACCGACGAGCCCGGCCTGCGCGAGCCGCTGACCCGCATCCTGGAGTCCGCCGCCGGTGCGGAGCCCTCGTCCGGTGCCGGCCGTCCCGACCTGGAGCGGATCGAGCGGGACCTGCGGGAGGCCCGTCGGCGCGGCACCCTGGACGGCCTGGCCCGGCAGGCGCTGACGCTCCGGGACGGCAGCGGGGACCTGCTGCTCGGGGTGGCCTCCGCGATGGACGTCGGCCCGCCCCCGCGCGCGACCGCCCCGCACGGCACGGCCGCACGCGCGACGGCCCCGGCAGCACGAGGCGCCGAGGAGGGGCCCCGCACCGGCCTGTGGACGCGCCCGCCGCCGAACGCGGCCGGGGCCGCGCTCCGCAAGGTGCCGTTCCTGCCGCAGGAGGAGCTGGTCCGGGTCCGCAACGCCGCCCTGGAGGCCGGGCTCGCCGACCGTGCCCTGCGCCCCGCCCTGCTGAAGGGCATCCCGGGCCACTTCACGGCCACCCTGGAACCGCTGGACGACCCCCTGGAGCAGGCGCACGCCGACCTCAACGCGATGAACCAGGTCGAGCGCCTCGTCGACGGTCTGGTGCCGCTGGAGATCTGGCTGCACAACGCGATCGAGCAGACCCACGAGCAGGGCCCGCGCGCCGTCCTCCAGGGCGCTCTGGACGCGGTGGCCCGCGTGATCACCGGCGAGGCGGAGCTCCCGGCGGAGATGATGCCCGGGGAGATGAAGGAGGAGATCGTCCTCCAGGACGACACCGTGCCGTACGAGTTCCTGCACGGCGGCATCCGGGCCGGCGCGTCGGTGGCGCTGCTGCGGATCCCGCCGTACGAGTCGGGGGCGCCGCTGCTGCCCTCGTACCCGCACGGCGGCACCGGCTGGATGATCGCCCCGGGGCTGCTGATCACCAACCACCACGTGGTGATGGCCCGTTCGTGGGAGTCGGGGGTCCGGCCGTACGTCAGCGACGAGGACCTGCGGCTCCAGGCGCTGATGTCGCGCTCCCGCTTCGACTTCGTCGAGAACGCGGCGGCCGCGCCGGAGGCGACGGCGGGCGAGCTCGCCGCCTGGGACGAGACGCTCGACTACGCGATCGTGCGGCTCTCCGCCGGCCAGGAGGAGCGGCCGACGCTCCGGGTCGCCACCCGGCCGCTGCTCGTCCGCGAGCGGCAGCGGGTCCCGGTCAACATCATCCAGCACCCGGGCGGGCTGCCGAAGCGGGTCGCGCTGCGCAACAACCTGGTGTACCGGGCGGACGAGCGCGACATCCTGTACTTCACCGACACCCGGGGCGGCTCCTCCGGCTCCCCGGTCTGCCTCGACGACTGGACGGTCGTGGGGCTGCACCGGGGGACGCGGAAGGTGGACGAGGTCGAGTTCCAGGGCGCCCGGACGAAGTTCGTGAACGTGGGCACCCAGATGAGCGGCATCCTGGCCCATCTCAGGGAGAACCGACCGGAGTTGTACGAGGAGATCACGGCGGCCCAGTCGGGGCGGCCGGCCCGGGGGGAAGCGAACGCGAAGCCGAGGTGAACGACCATGCCGAACGGACCACGGAGCGTGTCGCCGGTGGCGACCGGAGCCGAGCGGATCTTCGACGATCTGCGGGAGGTCGCCGCACGGGTGCGCGCGGAGCTGGAGGCGGAGATCGCCGAGTCCACGCTCGAACTCCCCGCCGGCGTGGCACCGGCGGTGGAGATCTCCCGCTTCGCCCGCGAGGAGCGGGCCCGCGTCCTGGAGGCCGGGGTCAGCGGTCTGGAGAAGCTGGCCGCGCACCGGGAGGACGAGCTCGACGGGGACGAGACCTTCGGCGTGGAGGCGATCGTCCTCCTGGAGGGCCGGCCGGCGATCCTGGTGCAGCGCCAGGACTTCGCCCCGCAGCGGGACGAGTGGTCGGTCCTGGAGCCGCACCGGCCCGCGATCCGGGACTCGATCCTGCGGGTCGGCCGGGTCGAGGTCACCGGGCACCCCAGCCTGGACTGGATCGGCACGGCGTTCCTGGTGGGCCCGCGCACGGTGATGACGAACCGTCATGTGGCGGCGGAGTTCAGCCGTCTGGAGGGGGAGCGCTGGACCCTGGAGTTCGGCATGTCGGCGCGGGTCGACCCGGCGGAGGAGCTGCCCGTCGAGGGCGAGCCGGTCGGGCCCTCGGTGCCGTACGAGATCACCGACGTCATCGGCATCCACCCCGACGTCGACATGGCGCTGCTCCGCGTCGAGCCCTCCACGCAGGACGGTCTGCCGACGCCGCTCGCCGTGGCGGCGGACGGGCCGGCGGACCTGCCGGGCCG
Source organism: Streptomyces sp. NPDC002825 (assembly GCF_040295385.1). NCBI lineage: Bacteria > Bacillati > Actinomycetota > Actinomycetes > Kitasatosporales > Streptomycetaceae > Streptomyces > Streptomyces sp. NPDC002825. Next base: position 152,597 of record NZ_JBEOVH010000015.1, on the reverse strand, counting down.
GCCGGTGTACGTGATCGGGTACCCGGCCTGGGACGGCCGGCGCAACGAGCCCGAGTCGATGCGCCGGATCTTCATGGACGTCTACAACGTGAAGCGGCTGCAGCCGGGCGCGGCCACCGAGTTCACCCCCGGTGGTCTGGTGATGAAGCACGACTGCTCGACGCTCGGCGGCAACAGCGGCTCCCCGGTGTTCGACCTCGCCGACCACCGGGTCCTCGGGCTGCACTTCGGCGGCCGCTACCGCACGGGCAACTTCGCCGTCCCGCTGTGGGAGCTGGTGGACGACCCGCTGCTCGCGAAGGCGGAGGTCAACTGGGTCTGAACTAAACCTGTTCGGCGAGGGCCACGGCGAACGCGCCGCGTGCGGTGGTCCCGTCGGCGAGCCGCCACTCGGCCGTGACCCGGCCGCGGCCCGGTCCGCCGTCCGCACCGGCGCGCAGGACCCGCCGGATCCGGAGCTTCAGCGGTGCGGCCGCGCCGGTCTCCCGTACCTCCACGTCGGTGTGGTCGGGGCCTTCCGTGACCCGTACGGGCTCCGCGCCGGTCGCGGCGGGTTCGAGAGAGGCGGCGACGGTCGGGTCGGGCGTGTTGTCGACGGACTGGGCCTGGGCCTCGGCGCGGCCGGCGAGCAGTGCGTACAACTCGGCGACGAGTACCGGGTCGTGGGTGCCGTCGTAGATCCAGCGGGTGCCGAGGACGCCGTGCTCGGAGGTGCCGATGAGGGCGTGCTCGGCGCCCTCCAGGGGCTCGCCGCGGTAGGTCATCGGGACCAGGTAGGTGACCGCGTCCGGGTCGGTGCCGTCGGTGACCGCCATGAACTCGATCCCGACCTCGCCCGCGGGGTCGTCGAGCCGGAAGCCGCCCGCCTTCACCGGGCTCGGCGCGTCGGCTCCGCCGGCGTACCAGGCGCGGCCGGGCAGCCAGGCGGTGAGCAGCTCCAGCTTGGTGGGCTGCATCGTGGTGTGGTGGATGACGGCCATCGTGCGCATCTCCCTCTGGGCCTGGGTGAAGACCCCGGCGGGTGGTGAAACCCGGGGGCGGTGAAACCTTGGACAAAGAACCGCAACCTAACAGACGAATCGGGTCGCGATGCGGGGGTGTCCACGCCGACCTAGCCTGGAGGTGGAGTGTTGTCCCCGGCCGGCAGGAGGCCCGCCGTGAGGTACTCGCACACACGGAACCGGCGGGTCTGCGCGACCCTCGCGGCCCTGGGCGTCCTCGTCGCCCCCGTGGGCGCGGGCGCGGCCTTCGCCGCCGAACTCCCGGCCCCCGCAGCCCTGGTGGCGTCGGACCCCTCTCCGTCGGCGGACGCCGGCTTCCCGGAGCTGACCCCGGCCGTCGCCGCGCGCCTTGACCGGGTGGTGCGGGACGTGATGAAGGAGACGGGCGTCCCGGGCGTCACGGTCGGCCTCTCCGCGCCGGGCAGGGGCACGTACATCCGCTCCTTCGGCGTCGCCGACAAGGCCACCGGGCAGCCCATGAACCCCGGGCTCTACATGCGGATCGGCAGCGAGACCAAGACGTTCACGGTGACCGCCCTGCTCGAACTGGTCGACCGGGGCGAGGTGAGCATCGACGACCCGATCTCGAAGTACGTGGACGGGGTGCCGAACGGTGACCGCATCACCCTGCGGAACCTGGCGTCCATGCGCAGCGGTCTCTTCAACTACTCGGCGGACGAGGGCTTCTACAAGGCGCTCACGTCCGACCCCTACCGGCCCTTCACCCCACAGGAGTTGCTCGCCTACTCGTTCAAGCACCCGGTCCAGTTCCAGCCGGGCACCGAGTTCGACTACTGCAACACGAACCTGATCCTGCTCGGCCTCGTGGTGGAGAAGGTCAGCGGGACGCCGCTCGACGAGTTCGTCCGGGAGAACGTGATCGAGCCGGCGGGGCTGCGCCACACGGTGTTCCCGACGGACGCGGCGTTCCCGAGCCCGCACGCCCACGGCTACACCGAGCAGACCGCCTCGGGAGAGCTGGAGGACTCCACCGACTGGAACCCCTCCTGGGGCTGGGCGGCCGGGGCGATGATCTCCGACCTCCGGGACCTGCGCACCTGGGCCCGGGTGGTCGCGACCGGCACCCTGCTGACGCGGAAGACGCAGGCCGAGCGGCTGCACACGTACCCCTCGGGCATCCCGGGCGCGGGCTACGGCCTGGGCATCTTCAACATCCAGGGCTGGATCGGGCACAACGGCTCCCTGCCGGGCTACGAGTCGCTCACGATCTACCTGCCGGAGGCCAGGGCCACCCTGGTCGTCCTGCTCAACACGGACGTGCTGCACGACAACACCGAGCCCAGCACGCTCTTCGGCCAGGCCATCACCCGCATCGTGACCCCGGATCACGTCTTCGACATCCCGGTGACGGAGCCCAGGCCGAGTCCGAGCGGAAGCTGACGCGCGTCCCCCGCTCCTCCCCCGACCCGCCTGTTAATCTCCGAATTGTCCTGAATGATCCTCGGCACTCGTGCGTGCCGCCGCAGAATCGGGAGCAGCAATGACCGGTGGACCCGAGCCCCTCAGCGCCGTCGCCCGTGAGGCGCTCGAGCGCGAGCTCGCCGAGCTGCGCACCGAACGGGAGGCCGTCGCCGTCACGCTGCGGGGCGGCGGTGGCGACGAGGTCGGCGACCGGGCGGACGAGGCCGACGAGTTGCGGCGCGCCGACGAGCTGGACCGGCTCGCCACCCGTATCGACGAGATCGAGGGGCGGCTCCGGGAGGGGTTCGTCGCGGGGGCGCCGTCCACCGACGCGGTCGGGGTGGGCAGCACCGTGACCGTGCGGTTCGCGGACGGCACCGAGTCCACCCTTCGGATCGGCGAGCTCGCGAACGCCCTCGACACGAACCTGGTCACCGCCGACAGCCCGCTCGGCAAGGCGCTGCTCGGCCACCGGGCCGGCGACACCGTCACGTACGACACACCCGAGGGCCGGACGACGGCGGTCGTGGTCTCCCTCGGCTGACGGCGTGCCGGAGACCCGCTCCCCCGCGCTCGCCCAGATCCGGGAGGCCGACCGGCAGGGCGGCCCCGGGCACACCGTCCTGGTCGCGCCGGCCCTCGCGGTGCCCGTCACGCAGCCGGCCTACACGATCGGCGGCGGCGACGGTGGCGCTGTCGCTGACGGTGCTCGTGCTGCCGTTCCTGGCGTTCGTCTCGGCCGTCGACGGGCAGGCGTGGACGTCGATCGTCGCCTGCCGGGTCACGGACGGCACGCGGGCCGAGAACGACCGTCTGATCGAGCTGAGCCGCAAGGGTGACGGCGTGGTCGGCTGGAACCTGGGCTCCGAGTAGATCTCCAACGGCCTCGCGTGCACGAGCGAGGCGAGCCGGTACGTGCGCGAGCCGTGGTGGCGGCGCTGACGGGTCAGCGACCGATGACGATTCCGGAGACCAGGTTGATGGTGGTGGCCAGGATGCTCGCGCCGAAGAGGTACGACAGCAGGCAGTGCCGCAGGACGACCGAGCGGACCGTGGGGCTGGACACGCTGGTGTCGGAGACCTGGTAGGTCATGCCGAGGTTGAAGCTGAAGTAGAGGAAGTCGCTGTACTTCGGCGGGGCCTGGGAGTTGAAGTCGATGCCGCCGCCGGGCTTCAGGGCGTAGTAGAGGTACGCGTACCGGGTGGCGTACATGAGGTGGAGCGCCGCCCAGGCCATGAAGACGCCGCAGAGCGCCGTCGCGGCCGCCGCGTGGCTGAGGTCGGTGTGGCCGACCAGGAGCAGTACGACGATGCCGACGAGCCCGCACAGGGAGGTCGCGACGACGACGAGCTCCTCGACGAGGGGCCGGAACTCCTCGCGCCGGACGTTCCGGTGGGTCGTGGTGGCGTCCATCGGCCACAGCACGAGCCAGCCGGTGATGACGAAGAGGGTCTCCGCCGCGGCGATGCCGGCGAGGACCCCCATCGGCGTGTGGGTCAGGGCGGCGACGACGGCGCCGGTCGCCGCGCCGAAGAGTGCCGAGACCGCGAGCCTCGGCACGGCGCCGCGCGGCGCCCGGTCCACGGCTCAGGGCTCCAGGACGACGACTGCCTCGTCCGTGTAGGCCAGGAACGTCAGGGTCTCCTGGAGGTACAGCTCGACGCTGCTCGCGTCGTGCGAGGTGTAGCCGATCGCCACGTCCTGGCCGAGGCGCAGCTCGAAGTCGCCGCCGCGGGTGGAGAGGACGAAGCCGCCGTCGAGGGCGGGCGCCCAGATCGGGGAGCCGTCGAGCATCCGGGCGAGGTGGGCCGCGATCGGGTAGCCGTGGTCGGAGGTCTCGCTGACGGCCCGGTACTGGTCGGCGCCGAGCAGCAGCGCGTACGGACCGTCGACGCCGGCGAGCCGCAGGGCGGTGAGGGCCCGGCTGAGCGCGTCGGGGTAGTCGAGGGGTTCCGTCGGCAGCCGCAGCACGGGGTTGGAGCTGCGGCCGCGCAGCCCCTCGACGCCGGCGGCCTCGTACCCCTCGAAGACCATGCGGTCCTCGATGAGCGCCAGGGCGCGGGCCGCGTCCTTGACGGGCTGCCAGTCGGAGTCCCTGGAGCCGCGCTCGACGTCGTCGACGGCGGCCCGGTCGACGGTGAAGGGCACCCGGACCTCGACGAGGGGCCTCGCCTCGCGCAGCCGCGCCCTGACCCCGGGCGCGGGCTCCGCGAGATCGGACAGGTGGCCAGTACCGACGGCCGAGAGCTCCGGTCCCGCCGGGTCGGGGACGTCGACGACACGGCGGCCCGCTACGTTGCGGCGGAAGGTGCGGCGTGCCTCCTCTTCGATCTCGGCCCACGCGGCGGCGGTGATCGGGGCGAGTTCGCGGTGGAGATTGCTGGTGGACTCGGGGGGCGTCATGGGGCCAGGGCTCCTTTCAGGCTGCCGATGCCCAGGGTCTCCCCGGGAGCCGCGGCGGCCGGCGGGGCGGGGAGGTCGTCGAGGAGGTCGGCACTGGGCACGAAGAAGAGGCCGCCGGTCACGGCCCGGGAGAAGTCGAGGATGCGGTCCGTGGTGCCGGGCGGCTCGCCGAGGAACATGTTGCGGAGCATCCGTTCGGTGACGGCGGGGGTGCGCGCGTAGCCGATGAAGTAGGTGCCGAACTCGCCGGTGCCGATCCGCCCGAAGGGCATGTTCGCGCGGAAGATCTGCTGCTGGACGCCGTTCTCGTCGGTGATCGTGTTCAGTGCGACGTGCGAGTCCGCGGGCTTGACGTCGTCGGACAGTTCGATGTTGGAGCCTTTGCCGCGCCCGATGACGTGCTCCTGCTGCTCGACGCTGAGCGCGTCCCAGGCCGCCATGTCGTGCACGTACTTCTGGACGACCACGTAGCTGCCGCCCCGGAAGTGCGGGTCCTCGTCGCCGATGTGGACCGCGTCGGCGGCCGTCACGCCCTCGGGGTTCTCGCTGCCGTCGACGAATCCGAGCAGGTCGCGGTCGTCGAAGTAGGCGAAGCCGTGCACCTCGTCGACGACGGTCACGGCGCTGCCCAGGGCGGCCACGATGTGCCGGGCCAGTTCGAAGCAGAGGTCCAGGCGCCGGGCCCGCAGATGGAAGAGCAGGTCGCCAGGGGTGGCCGGGGCGCGGTGGCGGGGGCCCTGCAGGGGCGTGAAGGGGTGCAGTTCATGGGGACGGGGACCGCCGACGAGCCGGTCCCATCCCTCGGAGCCGATGCCGGCGACGCAGGTGAGGTACGCGTCGGGGGCACGGAACGCCACCGAACGGGTCAGTCCCGTCAGGTCCTGGAGCGCCTCCCGCACCGCGGTCTCGCCGCCCGGGTTGACGGTGGCCACCAGGAAGACGGCCGCGCGGGAGGGCGGTGCGACGACGGACTGGGGTACGGCCATGGCGCTCCCACGAGAGATGCACGAAAGATGGACGAAAGGGACAGCGCCAGCGTAGGTGCGCATGATCCGGTACGCAGCCCGGCACACCGCCGCGCTCCGGGGCGGGTGGCAGGCGCCGGACGGCGGGCTCAGCCTGCCCGACGGGGGCCGTCCGTGTGCGTCCGCAGGGCGAGAGGGTGAAGCGCCAGGACGAGAGCACCGCCAGGGACGAGCTCGAACCCCGGGTGGGTCCGCGCCCCGAGGGTGAACCGGAATTCCGCCCGTACCACCACCCGGCGGCCGGCTGGGGCGCCGCGAAGGGCGTGACGAACTTCCTCGTGCGCGAGGGCGCGCTCGACGACGGGCCGCGCCCGAAGGACAGGGCGCCGTCCACGCTCTGCAGGGCGAGCGCGCCCCTCGGGGACAGTGCGCGCCCCAGCCGCGCGGCGCCGCGCCGCGGTCCGTCCGACGGGCGCCGGCGACGGGAATTCATGACCCGATCACCCTCGATGAATTCCCCTCGAAAGTCAGAGAAGCATTTCCGGAAAGGCAGTCGATAGGTCACACCTATCAGGTCATCGAAAACATCTCTTTGACTTCCCCGAGGAACGGGTCGAATCTGCTCTGCGGCGGGAATCCGAAATGCGCGAGAAAACGAGGCGGCCCAGAGCATGAGCGGTACAGAGGACCCGGTCGACGACCTGAAGGTCACCCCGCCGAAGACCTGGGCGACCGGGCTTCCCGCCGTGACGCACGCGCTCGGGTACTCGCTGGGCCAGACCACCGCGCGGCGCACCGCGCTGACGCTGCTCAACCTCAACCAGCCCGAGGGCATCGACTGCCCGGGCTGCGCCTGGCCGGAGCCCGGGCCGGGCGAGCGGCACAGGAACGAGTACTGCGAGAACGGCGCCAAGCACATCAACGACGAGGCCACCTCGCGGCGCGTCACCCGGGACTTCTTCCGCGCGCACTCGATCGCGGAACTCGACGGAAAGTCCGACTACTGGCTCAACCAGCAGGGCCGGCTCACCGAGCCGATGGTGAAACGGCCCGGTGCGACGCATTACGAGCCGGTCGGCTGGGACGAGGCACTCGGTCTGCTCGCCGACGAACTCAAGGGCCTCGACTCGCCCGACGAGGCCCTCTTCTACGTCTCCGGCCGCCTGAACAACGAGGCCGCGTTCCTGCTCCAGCTCTTCGCGCGCGCGTACGGCACGAACAATCTGCCGGACTGCTCCAACATGTGTCACGAGTCCAGCGGCTCCGCGCTGACGGAGACGCTCGGCATCGGCAAGGGCAGTGTCTCCCTGGACGACATCCACCACTCGGACCTGGTGTTCGTCGTGGGCCAGAACCCGGGCACCAACCACCCCCGGATGCTGTCGGCCCTGGAGGAGACCAAGCGGAACGGCGGACGGGTCGTGGCCGTCAACACCCTGCCCGAGGCGGGGCTCATGCGCTTCAAGCACCCCCAGAAGGCCCGCGGGATCATCGGCCGCGGCACGCCGATCGCCGACCAGTTCCTGCACATCCGCGCCGGCGGCGACCTCGCCCTCTTCCAGGCCCTGAACCGGCTGCTCCTGGAGGCCGAGGACGCAGCGCCCGGCACCGTCCTCGACCACGAGTTCATCCGTACGCACACCACCGGCTTCGCCGACTTCTCCGAGCACGCCCGCAAGGTCTCCTGGGACGACGTCCTGGCGGCCACCGGCCTCGGCCGCGACGAGATCCGGGAACTCTTCGAGCGGGTCCTCGCGAGCGAACGGATCATCGTGTGCTGGGCGATGGGCGTCACCCAGCACAAGCACGGCGTGCCCACGATCCGCGAGATCGTCAACTTCCTGATGGCGCGCGGCAACATCGGCAGGCCCGGCGCGGGCGTCTGCCCGGTGCGCGGTCACAGCAACGTCCAGGGCGACCGCACGATGGGCGTGTGGGAGCGGATGCCGCGGGCCTTCCTCGACGCCCTGGGGCGCGAGTTCGGCTTCACCCCGCCGGCCCGTCACGGTCTGGACGCGGTGAACGCCATCCGCGCCATGCGCGAGGGGCGCGCCAAGGTCTTCCTGGGCGTCGCGGGGAACTTCGTACGGGCCACCCCCGACAGCGCGGTCACCGAGGAGGCGATGCGGGGCTGCCGGCTCACCGCGCACGTCTCCACCAAGCTCAACCGCTCCCACACCGTCTGCGGCGAGACCGCCCTGATCCTGCCGACGCTCGGCCGCAGCGACCGTGACGTGCAGGACGGCGTCGAGCAGTTCGTCACCGTCGAGGACTCCATGAGCGACGTCCACGCCTCCCGGGGCAAGCTGCCGCCGGCCTCCCCCGACCTGCTCAGCGAGGTCGCGATCGTCGCGCGGCTCGCCGCCAGGACCCTCGGTGACGAACCCGCCGTCCCCTGGGAGGAGTTCGAGCGCGACTACGGCATCATCCGGGACCGCATCTCCCGGGTCGTGCCCGGCTTCGAGGACTTCAACGCGCGCGTGGCCCGGCCCGGCGGCTTCCACCTGCCCAACCCGGTGAACCACGGTGTCTTCCGCACCCCGAGCGGCAAGGCCGTCTTCACCCGCAACGCGTTCACCATGCCGCACGTCCCCGAGGGGCACCTGCTGCTGCAGACCCTGCGCTCGCACGACCAGTGGAACACCGTCTGGTACGCGCCGAACGACCGCTACCGGGGCATCCGCGACGCCCGCCGGGTCGTCCTCGTCAACCCGGCGGACCTCGACGCCCTCGGTCTCGCCGACCGCGCGCTCGTGGACCTGGTGAGCGTCTGGCACGACGGGCGGGAGCGGCGCGCGGAGGGCTTCCGGGTGGTCGCGTACCCCGCGAGCCGCGGCTCGGCGGCGGCGTACTACCCCGAGACCAATGTCCTGGTGCCACTGGACAGCGTCGCCGACATCAGCAACTGCCCGACGTCCAAGGGTGTCCTGATCCGCCTGGAACCGTCCCGTGCGACCGGCTGCGCGCGAGGCACCGGGTCCGCCGGTTCGGGGTGACGGCGGTGGCGACTGGCGCCGCGGCGGGCCGTCGGGTAGACCCGTGACGTGCTGTTCCGTCAACTCGAGTACCTCGTGGCCCTCTCCCGGGAGCGTCACTTCGCCCGCGCCGCCCAGGCCTGTCACGTCTCCCAGCCCGCCCTCTCGGAGGCGGTCCGGAAGCTGGAGGAGGAGCTGGGCGTCCCGCTGGTGCTGCGCGGCCGCCGGTACGAGGGCCTCACCCCCGAGGGCGAGCGCGTCGTGGTGTGGGCGCAGCGGCTCCTGGCCGACCGTGACGCCCTGAAGAGCGAGGCCGGTGCGCTGCGTACGGGTCTGAGCGGCCGGATGAGGATCGGTTCGGTGCCGACCGCGTCGGGTGCGGTCGCGCTGCTCACGGAACCGTTCTGTCTGGCGCACCCGCTGGTGACGGTGGAGGTGGCGACGGACCTGCGGTCGGAGGACGTCCTGCGGCAGCTGCGGGACTTCGAGATCGACGCCGGCGTGACGTATCTGCACAGGGGGCTGCCGGAGAACGTCCGGGCGGTGCCGCTGTACGAGGAGCGGTACGTGCTCCTGACCGGCGCGGCCGACGCCCCGGCGCACCGGACGACGGCGACCTGGGCGGAGGCCTCGCGGCTGCCGCTCTGTCTGCTGAACGGCACCATGCAGGGGCGCCGGGTCCTCGACGAGGTGTTCGCCGAGGCCGGGGTGCGGCCCTCGCCGCGGGTGGAGACGGACTCGGTGGCGGCGCTCTTCGCGCATGTGCGGACCGGCCGCTGGGCGGGCATCGTGCCGCACGCCTGGCTGCACGTCTTCGGGGTCCCGCACGGCATGCGGGCGGTGCCGATGACCGAGCCCGCGCGGTCGGTGCCGGTCGGTCTGGTGACGGTCGTGCGCGAGCCGGAGTCCGTGATGGCCCGCGCGCTGCGGGAGGTCGCGGGTCGCACCGATGTCGCCGCCGCCCTGGACAGGCTCCCGGGAGACTCCGTACCGCGCTGAGCTCCCGGGAGGTCCGTACGAGCGGCCGTCAGGGGGCGGCGGCGCCGCTCTGCGCGGCCTCGTGCCTGCGGACCGTGCAGTGCAGCGAGTCCTCGATGACGTCCGCGACGATCGTGTCGCCGGGGTCGGCCTCTCCGCCGAGCAGCAGGGAGGCGACGCGGTTGTCGAGCTCGGTCTGGATCGTGCGGCGCAGCGGCCGGGCGCCGAACGCCGGCTGGTAGCCGTGGGCGACGAGGAGCTTCTTCGCCGCCTCGGTGACCTCCAGGGTCAGGCCCTGCGCGTGGACGCGGTGCTTGCTCCGGTCGAGGAGGTGGTCGAGGATCTCCGACAGGTCCTCCTCGGTGAGGCTGTGGAAGACGATGATGTCGTCGATGCGGTTGAGGAACTCGGGCAGGAACCGCCCCCGCAGGTCCTCCATCAGGTCGTCCTTCAGCTCGGCCGCGTCGCCCTCGTGGGCGAGGATGCGGTGGGCGCCGATGTTGGACGTCATGATGACGACGCAGTGCCGGAAGTCGACCGTGCGGCCCTGGCCGTCCGTGAGGCGGCCGTCGTCGAGGATCTGGAGCAGCGTGTTGAAGACGTCGGGGTGCCCCTTCTCGATCTCGTCGAAGAGCACGACGCTGTACGGCTGGCGCCGGACCTTCTCGGTGAGCTGGCCGGCCTCCTCGTAGCCGACGTATCCGGGAGGCGCGCCGACGAGCCGGGCGACCGTGTGCTTCTCCTGGAACTCGCTCATGTCGAACCGGATCATGCGGTCCTCGGCGCCGAAGAGCAGCTCGGCGAGGGTCTTGGCGAGTTCGGTCTTGCCGACGCCGGTGGGCCCGAGGAAGAGGAAGGAGCCGACGGGCCGGTCGGGGTCGCCCATGCCCGCCCGGTTGCGGCGCACGGCCTCGGAGACCGCGGTGACCGCCTCGTCCTGGCCGACGATCCGGGCGTGCATCTCCTCCTCCAGCCTGAGCAGCTTCTCCTTCTCGCTGGCGGTGAGCTGCGAGACCGGGATGCCGGTACGGCGGGAGACGATGTCGGCGATGTCGGCCGCCGTGACCGAGACGACGCCCTCGCGGCGCTCCTCGATGCCGGCGAGCTCGCCCTCGACCTCGGCGATCTGCTCCTTGAGCTCCTTGGCCCGCCCGAAGTCCTCGGCGGCGACGGCCTGGTCCTTCTCGCGGCGCAGCTTCGCGAGCGTGTCCTCGCGGCTGACCACCTCGGTGGAGCGGCCGCCGCTGCGGAGCCGTACGCGGGCGCCTGCCTGGTCCATCAGGTCGATGGCCTTGTCGGGCAGGAAGCGGTCGCTGATGTAGCGGTCGGAGAGTTCGGCCGCGGCCGCGAGGGCGCCGTCGGCGAAGCGGACCTGGTGGTGGGCCTCGTACGCGTCCCGGAGTCCTTCGAGGATCTGCACGGTCTCCTCGACGGTCGGCTCCGGGATGAGGACGGGCTGGAAGCGGCGTTCGAGCGCGGCGTCCTTCTCGATGTGCTTGCGGTACTCGTCGATGGTGGTGGCGCCCACGACGTGCAGTTCGCCCCGGGCGAGCGCGGGCTTGAGCATGTTGCCGGCGTCCATCGAGCCCTCGCCGGTGGCGCCCGCGCCGACGACGGTGTGCAGCTCGTCGATGAAGAGGATGATCTCCCCCTCGGCCTGCTGGACGTCCTCGATGACCTTCTTCAGGCGCTCCTCGAACTGCCCGCGGTACTGCGCTCCGGCGACCATGCCGGACAGGTCGAGGGAGACGACCCGCTTGTCCTTGAGGGTGTCCGGCACCTCCCCCGCGACGATCCGCTGGGCGAGGCCCTCCACGATGGCGGTCTTGCCGACGCCGGGCTCGCCGATGAGCACGGGGTTGTTCTTGGAGCGGCGGGAGAGGATCTCGATGGTCTGCTCGATCTCCTCGGCCCGCCCGACGACCGGGTCGAGCTTCCCCGCCCTCGCCTCCTCCGTCAGGTCCCGGCCGTACTCGTCGAGGGTCGTGGCCGGCTGCTTCGCGGCGGCGGGGGCGCCGCCCTGCTCCGGGCGGGCGGCCTGGTCGGTGAGGCCGCGCAGCTTCTTCACGTCGAGGTCCTCGGCCCGCAGGAAGCGGGAGGCGCCGGAGTCGGCGTCGCCGAGGAGGGCGCTGAGGATGTGCTCGGGGCCGATGTACGAGACCCCCGCCGCCTGTGAGTAGGCGTGGGCGGTCGCCAGGGTCCGCTTGGCCGCCGGGGTGAGTCCGGGCTGGGCGGACGGCTCGGCGGACTCCCGGGGGAGGACCTGGGCGAGCTGGTCGGCGAGCTTGTCGGGGTTCACGCCGCCCTGGGAGAGCAGCCGGCGGGTCGGCTCGACCTGGGTCGCGGCCCACAGGAGGTGTTCGGTGTCGAGGTCGGAGCTGCCGTCCTCGTCGGCCTTGCGGGCGGCCGTGTTCAGGAGTTCGTGGGAGGACTCCGTCAGCAGCCGTCCGATGGGCACGCGCTGCACCGCCGGGGGCGAGGACGCGGGCGACATTCCGAAGAAGCGGTCGAACAGGTCGCTGAACGGATCCGACGAACCGAAGGGTGAACCGAACGCCATCGACATGGCAGCTCCTGAAAGCGCGAAAGGGGGTCCTGCCCACTCAAACCCGGCGCCCCGGCCTCCGCAATCGGAGCGGAACCGGGGCCACGTCCGACACGCCCACCCGCATGGGCGACCGAAATGCCCGGATCGAGGGGCGGGCCGCCGACGATGGCCCCATGACCTCCGCGATCCCCCCGAACGCTTCGGAACCCGGGCCCGGGCCCGGGTCTGAACCCGGCCCCGGTCCAGGCCCAGGCCCTCAGGTCCGTGCCTCCGCGCTCGTACGGCACGCCAAGCTGTGGCTCGTACCGACCGTCCTGTGCTGTCTGGTGTCGCTGCTGCTCTCGCTCCTCTACATGGGAGGCATCCTCAGCCCGAGCGACCACCTGGACCGGCTGCCCATCGCCCTGGTCGACGAGGACGAGGGCCGTCCGCTGCCGGGCCAGTCGGAGAACCTGGGGAAGCAGATCACCGACTCGGTCGCCACGGTCGGCTCCTCGAAGACCACCATCGACTGGCACCGGTTCGACAGCACGGCCCAGGCGCAGGACGCCCTGGCCTCGGGCAAGGTCTTCGGCGCCCTGGTCGTCCCCAAGGACTTCACCGCGACCGTCGCCGCGCTGGCCACCAACCGGGCGACGGTCCGCCCGACGCTCACCGTCCTCACCAACCCCGGTCTCGGCAGCCTGGGCTCGTCACTGGCTGCCCAGATCAACCAGGGCGCGGCGCACCAGGCCTCGCTGACCATCGGCAGACAGCTCTCGGCCACGGCCGACGTACCGACCACCCGGCTGCTCCTGACCGACCCCGTCGCCGTCACCACCCGCGTCGGCCATCCGATCGGCCGGCACAGCGGCCTGGGCCTGACCGCCTTCTACTACACGCTGCTGCTCGTCCTGGGCGGCTTCATCGGCGGAAACCTCGTCAACGCCGGCGTCGACACAGCGCTCGGCTACGCCGACAGCGAGCTCGGGCCCTGGCACACCCGCCGGCCGACCGTTCCCATCAGCCGCACCCAGACGCTCGTCCTCAAGATGCTGATGACCGCGGGGATCTCGCTCCTGACCACCACGCTCGTCATGGTCGCCACGATCGGCATCCTGGGCATGGACGCCGACCACCTGCCGATGCTGTGGCTCTTCTCCTACTGCGCGACGGTCGCCGTCGGCCTGGGCGTCCAGGCCATCAACGCCGCCTTCGGTGGCATCGGCCAGCTCGTGTCCATGTTCATCTTCATCGCGCTGGCCCTGCCCTCCTCGGGCGCGACCGTGCCCTTGGAGGCCACCCCCGCCTTCTACCGCTTCCTGGGCATCTTCGAGCCGATGCACCAGCTCAGTTCGGGCGTCCGGTCCATCCTGTACTTCGACGCCCGGGCCGACGCGGGCCTCGCCCGGGGCTGGATCATGATCGCGGTCGGCACGGTGGGGGCCCTGGCGTTCGGCTTCGGCATGACGCACTACTACGACCGCCGGGGCCTGCGGCGCCTCACGCCGCAGCCCGAGTGACACGGCCGTGGTGCCGGAGGCCGTGGCGGACCGCTCCGCCACGGCCTCCGGCAACCGGAATGCCTCCCGGGCTACTCGTCCTCGTCCCACGGCGGTTCGAGCTCGTCGAGGTCGAACGGCGGCTCCTCGTCGTAGAACGGCCCGGCGTCGTGCACCGGCGGCGCGACAGCAGCAGGCGCCTCGGCCCGGGAAGCGCCCGGGGCGGGCGCGGTGGCAGCACGCGCGGGAGCCTGAGTCGCGGATTCGGCTGCCGTGTCCGTCGCGGCGCCGCCGGACTGCGCCAGGGTCTCGAGGACGCCCTCGGCGTACTTGCCGAGCTTGGCCTCGCCGACACCGCCGATGGTGCCGAGCTCCGCGACCGTGGCGGGCATCAGGGTCGCGATCTCGCGCAGCGTCGCGTCGTGGAAGACGACGTACGCCGGCACGCCCTGCTCGCGGGCCGTCGCGGCCCGCCAGGCGCGCAGGGCCTCGAAGACCGGCACGGCGGCCGCGGGCAGATCGACCGGCACGCGGGCGCCCTTGCCGGAGCGGGCCGCGGACTCCTTGCGGGCCGGGGCGGGCGCCTTCTCCTTGCGCATCGGGACCTGGCGGCGTCCGCCGAGGACCTCGCCGCTGTCCTCGGTCAGCACGAGCGTCCCGTAGTCGCCCTCCACGGCGAGCAGCCGCTGCGCGAGGAGCTGGCGCACGACCCCGCGCCACTCGGCGGTGCCCAGGTCGGACCCGACGCCGAACACCGACAACTGGTCGTGGTCGAACTGGATGACCTTGGCGGTCCGCTTGCCCTGGAGGATGTCGATGATCTGCCCGGCGCCGAACTTCTGGCGCCGCTCCTTGGCGAGCCGCCACACCGTGGACAGCAGCTTCTGGGCGGCGACGGTCCCGTCCCAGGACTCGCCCGGCGTCAGGCAGGTGTCGCAGTTCCCGCACGGATCGCCGGACTGGCCGAAGTACTCCAGGAGCCGCACACGGCGGCAGTCGACCGTCTCGCAGAGGGCGAGCATGGCGTCCAGGTGCATCGCGAGGGAGCGGCGGTGCGTCTCGTCGCCCTCGGAGCCGTCGATGAGCTTGCGCTGCTGGACGACGTCCTGGAGGCCGTAGGCCAGCCAGGCCGTGGCCGGCTCCCCGTCGCGGCCGGCGCGGCCGGTCTCCTGGTAGTAGCCCTCGACCGACTTCGGCAGGTCGAGGTGGGCCACGAAGCGTACGTCCGGCTTGTCGATGCCCATGCCGAAGGCGATGGTCGCCACGACGACGATCCCGTCCTCCCGGAGGAAGCGGGCCTGGTTCGCCGCGCGCGTCCGGGCGTCCATGCCGGCGTGGTACGGGACGGCGTCGATGCCGTGCTCCACGAGGGCCGCCGCCGTCTTCTCCACGGAGGCCCTCGACAGGCAGTAGACGACGCCCGCGTCCCCGTCGTGCTCGGTCCTGATGAGCTCCAGGAGCTGCTTGAGCGGGTTGTTCTTCGGGACGATGCGGTACTGGATGTTCGGCCGGTCGAAGCCGGCGACGAAGTGCCGGGCCTCCTCCAGACCGAGCCGCTTGGCGATCTCGGCGTGGGTGGCCTTGGTGGCGGTCGCCGTCAGGGCGATCCGCGGCACCTTCGGCCACCGCTCGTGGAGCATGGAGAGGGCGAGGTAGTCGGGCCGGAAGTCGTGGCCCCACTGGGCGACACAGTGCGCCTCGTCGATCGCGAAGAGCGACACCGTGCCGCGGTCGAGCAGCCGCTGGGTGCCCTCGGTGCGGAGCCGCTCCGGGGCCAGGTAGAGCAGGTCCAGCTCGTCCGCGAGGAACGCCTGCTCGACGGCCTGCCGCTCGTACGGGTCCTGTGTCGAGTTCAGGAAGCCGGCCCGCACCCCGAGCGCCCTGAGCGCGTCCACCTGGTCCTGCATGAGGGCGATGAGGGGCGAGATCACGACGCCCGTGCCCGCTCTGACCAGGGCCGGGATCTGGTAGCAGAGCGACTTGCCGCCGCCCGTCGGCATCAGGACGAGCGCGTCGCCGCCGCCGACGACCTGCTCGATGATCTCCTGCTGCTCCCCGCGGAAGGAGCTGTAGCCGAAGACACGGTGGAGCACCCGAGCGGCGTCGGAGATCTCGGCGGAGGCGTCGGGGGCGGCAGGAGTGTCTAGAGCGGCAGAGGCGTCGGAAAGGACCATTTCTGAAGCCTAGCCGCCCGCACCGACACCCCGGCCCCGCCCGCGACGACCTGTGGACAACCCCGGGGGGCCGGCGCCCGCCGGCCCCCGACAGGACCGGCGCCGGCGCACACCGACGCCCCCGGGGCCCACCGCCCTCAGCGCACCCCCGCCCCCGCCGGGCTGTCGTCGAGGAAGCCGCCCGACTGGTGCTGCCACAGCCTCGCGTACGCGCCCTCGGCGGTGAGCAGCTCTTGGTGCGTGCCCTGCTCGACGATCCGTCCGCGGTCGAGGACGACGAGCCGGTCCATCGTGGCCACCGTGGAGAGCCGGTGGGCCACCACGAGCGCCGTGCGTCCGGCCATGAGCGCCCACAGCGCGTCCTGGACCAGGACCTCGCTCTCGGAGTCCAGGGCGCTGGTCGCCTCGTCGAGCAGGAGGATCGGCGCGTCGCGCAGGATCGCGCGGGCGAGTGCGACCCGCTGGCGCTGGCCTCCGGAGAGCTTCACGCCGCGCTCGCCGACCATGGTGTCGAAGCCGTCGGGGAGCGCGTCGGCGAACTCGGTGACGTGCGCCGCCTCGGCCGCGCGCCGGATCTCGGCGTCGGTGGCGTCGGGCCGGGCGAAGGCGATGTTCTCCCGGAGGGTGCGGTGGAACATCGCGGGGTCCTGCGGCACGTACGCGATCATGCTGCGCAGTTCGGCCTGCCGGAGCCTGCTGATGTCCTGGCCGCCGATGGTGATCCGGCCGCCGTCGATGTCGGTCATCCGCAGGAGCAGCCGGGTGAGCGTGGTCTTGCCGCCGCCGGACCGGCCCACGAATCCGATCTTCGCTCCGCTGGGCACGTCCAGGTCGAGGTCCTCGAAGAGCGGCTTCGCGCCCGCGTGGGCGAAGGTCACCTTCTCGAAGCGCACCTGGGCGTCCTCGGGCCGGAGGGGTTCGGGGGATTCCGGGTCGAGGACGGTCGGCTCGTCGAGGAGGAGTTCGGTGAACTGCGCGGCCTCCGTCATCGAGCTCTCCAGGCGCCGGTAGATCTGGTTGAACTCGAACATGATCCGGGTCGCGTTGGCGTAGTACGTGAAGGCGACGATGACGGCCTCCACGCCGTGCTGTCCGCCACCGAGGGTGACGGCGAGGACGAGTCCGAGGACGTTCGTCAGGACGGACATCGGAGCGACGAGCGTGTCGATGCGCAGGTTGCCGTAGTCCCAGGAGCGCAGGGTGAGCCGCCGGGACTCCGCGACGCGGGACCGGTGCTCGGCGGCCTCGCGCTTCTCGGCTCCGAAGGACCGGACGGTGTCCATGTTCGTGAGGCTGTCGGCGACGTGTCCCGAGACCCGGGCGATGGCCTGCTCCCGCTGGGCGACGAGCGCCTGCCTGCGCCGGATCAGTGGGGCCACGCCGACGCCGGTGACGGTGATGAGGACCAGGAGACCGACCACGAGCAGCGGGTCGTACTGCCAGAGCACCACCGACGCGAACAGCAGGGGCACGAAGCTGCCCATGACCGAGAAGGTCAGCGTGTCGACGAACTCCTCGAAGCGGGAGGCGAAACTGAGGACCCGCTTGGTCAGCGATCCCGCGAAGTTGTCGTGGAAGAACGCGGCGTCCTTGGCGAAGAGTTCGTCCATGCCGATGACGTAGAGGTTCTCGATGCCACGGGCGTCGAGGCGGTTCAGGCAGTGCAGCCCGACGCGCCACAGTGCCTCGCCGAGGAGCAGGACGCCGGCGAAGACGAGGACGTAGGGGAGGAGCGGACCGAGCCCCCCACCGGTGCCGTCGCCGGCGATGTGACCGACGAGCTTGGCGACGACCAGCGGGGCGATGTAGTTGATGCCGATGTTGCCGAGAGCCGGCAGCAGGAGAGCGGGAAGCGTCAGCCATCGGAGGCGGAGCAGTTCCCGTAGATAGAAGCGGAGTGCGAGGAGTACCGAGCCCTTGTCCGGCGAACCTTCGTGCGATTGCGGTGATCCCATACCCAACCCTGTGATGTGGTACCGAAGGTGAGCAAAAGGAGTCTCCCGCGCCGGAGCTCTCCCGGTCCAAGCATTTTCGTCCGGGTCCGCGTGGTTCAGGAGCCTTGCGCCGGCGTCGGATTGACGGCGGCGAAGACTACGATCCGGGCGCGGGGATCGAGAGGGAACGAAGCGGTGTGGACGTTCCGGGTGACCTCGGCGGAGAACTCCTCGCTCGTCCGCCACTCCGCGCCCTTGGGCACCTTGGGCGTGATGCCGCCGGGGACGGTCGGCGGCTCGTCGGCGGGCACCCAGTGGTACTCCTTCAGGAGCCGCCGGACGTCCGCCTCGGCCAGGGTCGCCACCCCGGAGAGCCGGGCCCCGTGACGACACGCGGAAACACCATGTGGTGGCCGGGATGATCCCGACCACCACATGGTGTTTTTCCTGTGTCCGAGGGGGGACTTGAACCCCCACGCCCGATAAAGGGCACTAGCACCTCAAGCTAGCGCGTCTGCCATTCCGCCACCCGGACCGGTAGCCTGCCGCGCTCCCGCATCTCTGCTGGTCGCGGCGACAGAGAACAATCTACCAGGCTTCCGGGGTGCTCTTCACCCACGTTTCCGGTGGTCAGCGGGGTGCCGGGCGCGCGTCACGGGGAGACGGTGGCGGGCGGCGGGGTCCACCGTCGGGTGCGGGGCGGTCCCGACGGGAGGCCGTAGTCCTTCTTGAGGTGTTCGGGGATCGCGTAGTGCATGACGCGCCCGCGGGTGAGGGAGGAGAGTTCCAGGACGGTGGTGAGGTGCCCGAGGCGGTCCAGGGCCCAGGCGCCGAGCGGGGAGCGGTCCTCGATGCTCTCCAGGACGCCGAGGAGGTGGGGGACGGACTTCACGACGGTGTCCCAGGGGGTGCGGGGCACGTCGAGCCAGTCTCCGCAGGTGTCGCCGACCAGGTGGCGGATGAGGGCGGAGACGACCGGGTCGAAGAAGGTGCCGGGGACGACCTCCTCGTACAGGTCGATCAGCTGGCGTGTCAGATGGACGCCCTCGGGGGACGGCCCCATGTGGCGGACCATGTACAGGTCGAGGAAGCGGCGGGCCTCGTCGAGCGTCCTGGGGACGGCGTCCTGGTCGACGCCCAGCATCGCGCCGACCACGCGCCAGGCGTAGTAGTAGGCGTCGGCCCCCTCGGAGGACATGTGGATGCCCAGGCGGTGCAGGCTGTCGAGGACCAGCATGGAGAAGAACATCTGCCCGCCGATCATGTCCTCCTGACAGATCGGCACCCCCAGGGCCTCGACGTCCCAGCGGTTCTCGCGCCTGAGGTGGTGCCGGATGGAGGCGTGCAGCAGGCGGACCTTCTGCGCGGCGGGGATGAAGCGGCTGCCCGCCTCGAAGGCGTCGGGCTGCATCAGGTAGACGGTGAACTGGCCCGTCTCGGCCATCCGCTTCGAGGGGTACTTCAGTCCGTGCGTCGCCGACAGCAGCTTCGCCACGTGCGGGACGAGGTAGCAGGCGGGCATGGACGCGAAGGACAGCGCGGTGGAGATGTGCACGTTGTTGTCGATGAAGAACAGCCGGGCCTTCTCCATCTCCGCCCAGTCCACCCAGGACGGCGGCGCGCTCGTGGCGTGAAGGTACTCGCGGGCGACGTCGGGCAGCCCGTCCGGGAGCGGGGATCCCGCGGTGGACACGTACCGCATGAGCGTGTTGAAGGTGCCCACCTCCCCGCGTTCGAAGAGGGCGGTGACCGTGGCGTCGGCGAGTTCGTCGCCGGTCCGCCGCAGGGCGTCCATCGAGGCCTCGGTGGTGCTCATGGGCTGGGCTCCTTGTTCTGCGTCAGGAACGGCGTACGGCGGCCGAGTGCGCCAGGGCGGTGAGCGCGGCGGCGGGGGCGGCGGGCAGGTTCAGCTCGTCGAGGGCGCGCAGGGCCTCCCCGACCCGCTCGGCGATCATGGCCTCGACGCGCTCGGGCGCTTCCAGTCGCCGCATCACCTCGCGTACGGCCTCCAGGGCGTCCCCGTCGTGCTCGCGCGGGGCGAGCAGTTCGCGCAGCCGCGCGCGCTCCTCGTCGCCGGCGAGCCGCCAGGTCTCGGCGAGCAGGGTCGTGGGCCGGTTCCCGCGTACGTCGTCGGAGCCGGCCTTGCCGGTGGTCCCGGGGTCGCCGAAGAGGCCGAGCAGGTCGTCCCTCAGCTGGAAGGCCTCGCCCAGCGGCACCCCGTAGGCGGAGTAGCCCTCGCGCAGCCGTCCGCCCGCCCCCGCCAGGGCGCCGCCGATCAGCAGCGGCTGCTCGACGGTGTACTTGGCGGTCTTGTAGCGGATCACCTTGAGCGAGGCACTCGTGTCCGGGGAGGCTCCGGTGTGCAGGATCTCCAGGCATTCGCCGGCGACGAGGTCGCGGGCGAGGGCCGCCCAGAGCGGGCGGGCCCGGCCGAGGTAGGCGGCGGGCAGGCCGCTGGTGACGAAGAGCTGCCCGGCGAGCGACATCAGCAGGTCGCCGACGAGCATCGCGAGCGACCGGGCTCCGGCGGCGGGCCGCGGATGGTGGTCCAGGGCGGCGCGCAGGGCCAGGTGTGCGGTGGGCCGGCCGTGGCGCAGCGGGCTGTCGTCGATCAGGTCGTCGTGCACGACGGCGGCCGCGTGGACGAGCTCCATGGCGGACGCCGCCCGCACCAGGGCGTCGCTGTCGGGCTGTCCCACGGCGCGCCAGCCCCAGTAGCAGAACGCCGCCCGCAGCCGTTTGCCGTCCGCGACGGCCGATTCCAACTGCTCGGCCACCGGGCCGAGCGCCGGGTCGACCGTGGTGAGCCCGTCGGCCTCCCGTGCGACGTAACCGCGCAGCACTTCGTCGACGCGCGTCTTGAACGCGGCCGACTCCCACCGCTCAGTCACCGTCGCCGGCCCGGCGCGCCAGCACGTGCCGGGCGAGGACCTCCAGGTGGGCGGGGGGCGGGGACATGTACCGGTCGAGCGCGAGACGGCCGCGCGCCTCCAGGTCACGTTCCGCCTCGGCCGCCACCTCGGCGGCGTCCGAGCGCCTCAGCAGGCCCCGTACGAGCCCGATGCCCGACCCCAGCGTGCTCACGGCCAGATCCGCGAGGCCCGCCGCCAGTAAGACCGCCCGCTCGTCCAGGCCCTCACGGGGTCCCGTCTCTCGCGTCACATCCACTCCCCACCGAACGTGTCGACGTCACTCCTCCCAGCGTCGCGGCGGACGTGCGACGACGACCGCGGAACTCACGAACGAGTGATCATTCGCGAAAGGCCGAACACGCCCGTCGCTCCCAACCCGGCACGCCCTCTTGCCACTTGGGCGACTCCCTTCAAAGAATGCACATGACAACCGAAGGATTCTCGGTTGCACGGTCATTCAGAGGGGAACCCCCACATGAAGAAGCCTCTCGCCGGCGCCCTGCTCGCCCTGCTCCTGACAGGAGCGGCGGCAGTCCCGGCCGCGGCCTCCGCACCCCGGGAGACGGTCGCCCAGGCACCGGCCACAGCGTCCAGGACACAGGCCGTGGCCGCCGTCGACTTCGCGGGAACGGTCGCGCTCAGCAACTGTTCCGGCTCCGTCGTCCGCACCCCCAGCTCTCTGCCCGGCGACTTCGCGCTGGTCCTCTCCAACGGGCACTGCCTGGAGACCGGCATGCCTGCGCCGGGCCAGGTCATCAAGGACCGGCGGTCCAGCCGCTCGTTCACCCTGCTCAACTCGGCCGGCACCGGCGTCGGGACGCTGCGCGCCAGCAAGATCGCGTACGGCACGATGACCGACACGGACATCTCGATCTACCAGCTGACCAAGACGTACGCGCAGATACAGAGCCAGTACGGCATCAGCGCCCTCACCCTCAACGACGTCCACCCGACCCAGGGTTCGTCGATCAGCGTGGTCTCGGGGTACTGGAAGCGGATCTACAACTGCAGCATCGACGGCTTCGTCTACCGCCTGAAGGAGGGCGGGTGGACCTGGAAGGACTCGGTCCGCTACACCTCCTCGTGCAACACGATCGGCGGCACCTCCGGCTCGCCCGTGATCGACACGGCCACCGGCAAGGTCGTCGCCGTCAACAACACGGGCAACGAGAACGGTGAGAGCTGCACCGTGAACAACCCGTGCGAGGTCGACGAGAACGGCACCGTGACCGTCCGCCAGGGCATCAACTACGCCCAGGAGACGTACACGATCGTTCCCTGCGTCGGCCCCGGCAACGTGATCGACCTGAACCGCCCGGGCTGCGTCCTGCCCAAGCCGTAACACCCCTGCCGTCTCCGGGGGCCGGCCGGATCCGGCCGGCCCCCGGGGAGGGCGCACGACCTGTGCGGCTCCGGCCGCTACCCGGGTCAAGACCGTCGGCAGCCCCGACGGCCGGGACTGTGTGGCAGACGGCCAGGAGCCGCCGGAGGGCTGGGTCCGCCACCCGGCCGGCCAGGCGCCCGGGCACGTGGGCCACGCATGGGACCGCCCCTGGTCCACGGTCACCGTGGACCAGGACGGCCGGATCGTGGCGGACTGACGGATCCTCAGGGATTCATCTCGTACGCCCCCGACAGCGCCTCGACGCGCTGCCAGACCCGCCCCGACCGCGCCTCGTCGACGACGGGACGGCGGACGGCGCCGAGCGCCCAGAGCTGCTGCTGCTCGGTCGCCGAGTCCTTGCCGTGCAGCTCGACCGCGTGCGCGGAGAAGTCGCGGACGAGGACGGCGAACAGCTCGTCGAGGACGTCCTCGTCGAGACCGGTCAGGGCGGCCTGCTCCAGGACCAGCTGCCCGTGGACGACGAGCGCGAAGAGCTGGCCGACGGCGAGGAGGAGGTCCAGGTCGCGGCTCTGCTCCTCGTCGGGGGCGGCCTTGAGCACGAACTCGCAGAGCGCGTCGGCCTGTTCGCGGAAGCGGGCGACGTTGGCCACGTGGGCGTAGGTGTCGTAGGCCGGGCGCCAGTCGTGGAAGCGGACCGAGCCGAGACCGCGGGCAGGACCCTGACGGAAGAGGAACGTGTCGTCGGCCGCGTCGAGGCGGGTCGGGACGGGCTCGTACGCGACCGGGTCGAGGAGGTGGTTGCGCATGAACTTCAGGATCAGCGCCAGGTTGACGTGGACCGTGCCCTCCAGCTTGGGCAGACCCCGGATCTCCACGGCGGCCTCGGCGAAGTAGTTGTCCTTCTCGAAGCCCTTCGCGGCGATGACGTCCCACATGAGGTCGATGACCTTCTCGCCCTCCGTGGTCACCTTCATCTTCGTCATCGGGTTGAAGAGGAGGTAGCGGCGGTCGTCGGGCCCGGCGGTGCGGAAGTAGTCGACGGCACGGTCGCTGAACAGCTTCATGCCGACGAGCCGGACGTACGCGTCGGTCAACTCACGGCGCACGTGCGGGAAGACGGTGACCGGACGGCCGTACAGGATGCGGTTCTGCGCGTGGGTGACGGCCTCGTACATCGCGTGCTCGCAGATGCCGATCGAG
The DNA here is from genome assembly GCF_040295385.1 of Streptomyces sp. NPDC002825. Taxonomy (NCBI): domain Bacteria; kingdom Bacillati; phylum Actinomycetota; class Actinomycetes; order Kitasatosporales; family Streptomycetaceae; genus Streptomyces; species Streptomyces sp. NPDC002825. The sequence continues at coordinate 129,258 of NZ_JBEOVH010000015.1, read as the reverse complement.
GCGGTGCACAGGTTGAACTTGCCGACGTTGACCGTGTTGAGGGCTGCGTCGAAGGCGGCGCGGCCGGTGTGCAGGACGTCCTCGGCGGCGACCGGGTAGTCCTCCAGGCGGAACTCGCTGACGTACTTCGAGGAGTCGACGACGTTCTTCACGAGGTGGTAAGCCGGGTGGCGGCTGTCGGCGGCGAAGAAGACGTAGCCGTCGGGGCCCTCGACGTCGGTGCGGCGGCCGAAGACGGAGACGAGACCGGCGGCGTTGCCGTTGCCGATGTAGTACTTCGAGCCGGTGGCGCGGAAGCCGCCGTCGCCGTCGGGCGTGAGCAGCATGTCGGTGGAGTAGATGTCCGCGCCGTGCGACTTCTCGGAGAGACCGAAGGCGAACACCTCGCCCTGGCTGAGGAGTTCGGCGGCGCGGGCGCGGGCGGCGGCGTTGTCGCTCTGCCAGACCGGGCCGAGGCCGAGGATGGTGACCTGCCAGGCGTACCAGTAGTCGAGGCCGTAGAAGCCGAGGATCTCGTTGAGGGCGGCGATGCGCGCGGTGTCCCAGCGCTTGTCGCCCTCGTCCGCTCCGGCGGCGGAGCTCGGCGTCAGGAAGGTCGCGAAGAGGCCTTCCTCCGCGGCGAAGGCGAGGAAGTCGCCCAGCCAGGCCCGGGTGCGGTAGTCCTCGATGATCCGGCGCTTGCCGCGCGACTCGAACCAGTCGACGGTGGCGCGCAGCAGCCGGCGGGTCTCCGGGTCGAAGTGGGCGGGGTCGTAGGTGTGCGGGTTGAACAGCAGCGGGTCGGCCATGACGTCCGCCTTTCGGGAGTCGAGGGGTGGGTACGGCTCGGTTCAGCGGTCGGCGTCGAACCGGGCGAGCGTGGCGAGGACGTCGTCGAGCCAGGCGATCATCATCCGCTCGTAGGCGATGCCGCCGCGGAGCACGGCGTGCTGGAGCTCCCGCTCGGCGTCGAGCGGACCGCCGGCACCGGACGCCGGGAAGTCCCGGGCCTCGCCCGCGAGGTAGTGCTCCAGGCGGTCGGTGTGCGCCTGCCGGTGCCGCTCGACCTCGCCGATCAGTGCGGCCGGGTCGTCGAAGGCGGCGCCGCGGATCTTCACGGCGAGGTCGTGCCGCACGCTCTCGGGCTCGATCGGTGCGGCCAGCCACGCGGAGAGCGCGTCACGGCCGGGCCCGGCGACGGAGTACTCCTTCTTGTCCGGGCGGCCCTGCTGCGGCACGTCCCGGACGGCCACCCAGCCGTCGCTCTCCATGCGCTTGAGCACGCGGTAGATCTGCTGGTGGGTGGCGGTCCAGAAGTAGCCGATGGACCGCTCGAAACGCCGGGCCAGCTCGTAGCCGGATCCGGGCTTCTCGAGCAGGGAGACGAGGATCGCGTGGTCGAGCGCCATGCGCCAGATCTTGCTATGCAACGAGTTGCATAGCAAGGCGGACGGGGGCGATGAGACACGGCTCACGGGCGTTGTCAGTGGTCCGCGATAGCTTCGAGATCGTTCGGAAGAGGGCACGAAGAGGGGGAAATCGTGGGTGTCGAGCGTGCGTTGAAGGTTGTTCTCGTCGATGTCAACGACGAGGTGGTGACGGCCTGGAAGTCCGCGTTCGCGGACACGCCGGCGGTCGAGATCCGGCAGGGTTCCGTTCTCGACGTGGACGTCGACGCGTGGGTGTCCCCCACCAATGCGCGGGGCCGGATGGACGGAGGCGTCGACGCCGTCGTCAAGCGGCACCTCGGCGCCGGGGTCCAGGTGCGGGTGCAGCGGGCGATCCGGGAGCGGTTCGGCGGGAGCCTGCCGGTGGGCAGCGCGGTGTGCGTGCCGTCCGGGGCGGCCGTGCCGCGGTATCTGATCTCGACGCCGACCATGCGGCAGTCCTCGCAGAACGTCAGCGACACGATGAACGTGGCGCTGGCGTGCGCGGCCGCGTTCCAGGCGGTCCACCTGCAGAACCTGGCGAAGCCGGGCAGCATCCGTTCGGTGGCGCTGGTCGGGATGGGCGCGCGGACGGGCCAGGTGCCCGCGCAGGTGTGCGCGAACCTGATGTGGACGGGCTACACGCTCTTCCACGACCACGGGTTCGCGGACTACGACGAGCTGCGGGCGGCGGTACTGGGGCAGCTGGACGACATCGAGGGCGCGGGCCCGACGCAGCGGGTACGGATCAAGACACCGGCCCAGGCGCCGGGCGGGACCCAGGCTCAGGTGCCGGCGCAGGCATCGGACCCGGCACCGGCCCAGACGCCGGACCCGATCCAGCCCCAGACCGCCGGCTCGGCCGAGGCGCCGGATCCGACCCAGCCCCAGGCCCCGGCATCGGCCCAGGACCAGGCCGAGAAGCCTGCCCCCGCGCCCTCGGCCGACCCCCTGGGGCTGGCCGAGCTGTTCAAGGGCGGTGGTGAGCCGTGGCTGCCGCTGCTCGCCCCGGTGATCGAGGCGCAGCCGGGGGCCGGCGCGTTCATCGGCCCGAAGCGGAGCCCGGAGGTGGTTCCGGTGCGGGAGCTGACGTTCCAGGCGCTGAAGCCGCATCCGCCGCACAAGTGGAAGGTGGTCGCCTTCGGGCAGAACCCGTATCCGCGGGCGGAGAGCGCGACGGGCATCGCGATGTTCGACAACACCTTCCACGACTGGAAGGACAGTCAGTTCGGCCGGGTGGTCAGCATTCGCTGCATCATCAAAGCGGCCGCGATGTGGAAGTACGGCATCGCCAAGAAGACGCCGATCGCCGACGTCCGGGCCTTGTTGAAGAAGGAGGACACGGTCCAGCCGCCGGAGTGGTTCCAGGCGATGCTCACCCAGGGCGTGCTCCTGCTGAACGCCTCGCTCACGGCGAGTGCGGACGGGGCGGTGCCGACCGATCAGCACACGTCCTTCTGGCGGCCGGTGGCCGAGCAGATCGTCGAGGAGATCCTCCGCGCGAAGCAGGATGCCGCGGAGGAGGACCGCGGGGTGGTGTTCGCCTGGTGGGGCGCGCACGCGCGGAGCCTGAAGAGGGTCGTCCAGCGGCTCGAGAAGAAGTACCCGGGGGTCGAGGTCCGGCACCTGGACCACGCGAATCCGGCGGCGCAGGGGGACATCTTCTGCGAGGGCGACCACTTCGCCCGGGTGAACGACGCCCTGGCGGCGGTGGGCGCGGAGCCGGTCGACTGGCTGCCGGGCAAGGGCTGGGACCAGCACACGACGGACACCGCCGGTTCGGAGCGGATGGGCGCGTTCATCGCGTCGACGATGGAGCTGCACCAGCTCTATCTGGAGCGGCTCACGAGCGTCAAGGACGAGGGCCTCGTCCTGCCGCCGATCACCGGAGTGTTCGACACGCCGCTGATGGACTTCCGCGAGGCCGTCGAGCCGGTGACGCGGGTGCTCGCGAATCTGGACCGGTACGTCGAGCGGTCGACCCGGTTCGCGGAGACGAAGGCGGCGCAGCCGGAGGCCTCGGGCGGCCTGTCGGCCGACGCGATCTCCGCGCTGTACCTGTACACGTGCGAGTCGGCGTTCTACCGCGAGATCAACGCCGTGCTGAGGTCCCCCGACCGGGAGAGGCTGACCCCGTACCTGCCGTACCTGAGGCTGCTGTTCTCGGCCGTGGCCGACCTTCCGGCGCAGACGCGGCCGCTGTGGCGCGGTGTGGCCCTGGACCTGCGCTCCCAGTATCCGCTGGGCCGCACGGTCACCTGGTGGGGCGTGTCGTCCTGCACGTCCGAGCCGAGCGTGGCCCGGGCCTTCCTGGGCAGCCGCGGCCGCCGCACCCTCTTCGAGGTGACGCCGGCCCGGGCGGTGGGGATCCGCCGCTTCTCCGCGTTCACGGGTGAGGAGGAGTACATCCTCACTCCGGGCACCCGGTTGAAGGTGACGGACGTGAAGACCGAGCGCGGCGGCCTGTGCACGGTCCGCCTGACGGAACTGGAGGGCGAGGCGCTGGTGTCCTAGGAGCGGACGCCGGGGGCGGATGATGTCGGATCATGATGGAGAGTGAAGCGCCCCGCGAGGCGGCGGAGATCGTGGCCGCGGAGTGGCGCAGGGTCCTGGGGATGAGCGAGCGGCGCATCGACCCGGCGATTCCGCGCGCGGCCCACGCACAGCCCGAGTTGCGGGAGCTGTTTCCCATGGTCAGCCATGGCGCGTTGTACTTCAGCCGGTGCACCCGGTCCCCGTGGACCCATGATGTCGCCGCCCTGTTCGCCCGTCCCGGCGGGTTCCATGTGTTCCGGCACTCCGACAAGACGGTGCTCGGTGAACCGGACGCCGTGGAGGAGGCCGTGCGGCTCATCGTGGCCCACCTGCCCGACGGCTGCGGCCCGGCTGTAGACGGAACTCCGGACGACCTGTGACGTACCCGCCCGGGCCGCGACCGGCCCGGGCGGGTGCTTCGGACCGGTCGCGACGGTGTCGTGTCCGTCGTGTCGTCAGGAGACGGTGATGAACCGGGAGATGCTCGGCACCCCCTGGGCGTCCAGGGCGAAGAGCATGTAGGTGCCCGGCAGGACCGTGCCCTTGTCGGCCGGGACGGTCACCGTGTACGTGCCGGTGGCCGTGGCCGTGGAGGCCAGCGGGACCCGCCGCTGGTCGTTGTCCGTGGAGTGGGTCGCGGCCGCGGCCCGCATCAGGACGAAGGAGGCCACCGGCCTGTCGGTGGTCACGGTGAGCGACGTGCCTGCGGCGGCCCGGGCCGGTACGCCGCCGGTGATGGCGGGACGCGGCTTCGGCGAGCCGTCCGCGTTGAGCAGGTACGGCGGGGTGAACACGGCCCCGTCGGCGTGGTTGGTGGCGCAGGTGCCGCACAGTCCGCCGCCGCCGGAGAAGATCCGGCCGTCGGGCAGCAGGTTCGCCACGCTGTGGTAGTTGCGCGGAATGGCCATGGTGGCGAGCGGGGTGAAGCGTCCCGTCGCCGGGTTCCACAGCTCGGGGGTCAGCACGGACGTGGCGTCGCTGAACGGCACGGGATAGGCCTGCCCGCCGAACACCGCGACCTTGCCGTCGGGCAGGACGACGCTGTTGGCGAAGGCGCGGGCGTAGCCCATGTCGCCCGTGCGGGCGGTCTGCACCTGAGTGCCGTCGGTGCTCACGGTGTACGCGCGCCGGGTGGCGGGCGTCTTCTCGTACGCGGTCGAGCCGCCCAGGGTGAGCAGCTTGCCGATGTCGTACGCGACGGCGTTGCCGGTCATGGCGTCCTGGCTGTCGGCCCGGGTGCCGGCGGAGGTGATGGTCCCGTTCCCGCCGGTCGTGATCCAGTTCATCTGCTTGCTCGGGCCGAGCTGGAGCACCTTGCCGCCCGAGGTGGCGTACAGCCACATGTGGTTGTCGGCGCGGTAGGCGCCGGCCGGGTCGGCCGTCATGGCGGGGGCGGCCGGGACGCCGGGAAGCTTGCGCCAGGTGCGGGTGGCCGGGGACCAGACCTCGCCGGCCTTGTCGCCCGTGCCTCCGCTCCAGGATCCGCCGAGGACGAAGGCCTCGCCGGTGGAGAGCAGGGTCATGGCCTGGTAGCCGCGGGCGATGTTCATGTCGGTGGTCGCGGTCCAGGCGTCGGTGGCGGGGTCGTAGATGCTCGCCTTCTGCGCGTTGCTGCCGCCGGTGACCAGGACCCGGCCGTCGGCGAGCATCGCTATGCCCGGACAGAACATGTCGTGGCCGGTGTTGTCGATGCGGCGCTGGGTGACCAGGCCCGTCTTGAGGTCCAGGATCGCGGTCTGGGTGTAGCCGTTGCTGCCGCCGAAGCGGTCGACGGCGTACGCCGACCAGGCCAGGAGTTTGTCGCCCGGCAGGACCGCGGTGGCCACCGGCACCAGCGGGAAGCCGGTGATCCGGCTCCAGGAGCCGTGGGCGGCCGGGTTGGCCGGTCCGCTCAGGCGTATCTCGGCGGCGGAGGTCCAGGGCCCGCGGTTGCCGGCTTCACGGGTCACGGTCAGCCGTATGTAGCGGGCGCTGCTCGCGCGGATGAAGGTGGCGGTCTTGACGGTGTCGTCGTCGCGCCAGGTGCCCGTGGCGACCGCTGCGCCGAAGGTGACGCCGTCGGTGCTGGTGGTGATGGTGTAGGCGCCCGCGCGCCCGTTGACGCCGTCCTTGCGGGGTTGGTAGACGAGGGCGGAGACGGTCGCCGTGCGGTGCATGTCGATGGTGATGCTGTGCGGCAGCGGGACGGGGGTTCCGTAGTACCTGCTGTGCCAGATGGTGCCGGCGTCGCCGTCGAGGACGTTGGCCGCGCGGCCGTTCTCCTTGACGGTCTCCTCGTCGCTCGCCGTGGCGGTCCAGCCGGTCCGGGGCAGGTCGACGGTGGCGGCCGGGGTGCCGGGATCGCCGAGGAGGTTGATCTCCGCGGCCGAGCTCCACGGGCCGCGGTTCCCGGCCTCGGTGAGTGCGGTGAGCCGGACGAACCGGGCGCCCTGCGGGGCGAATCCGAGGGTCTTGGCGCTGGCGTCGTCCGCGAGCGTGCCGGTGGCGACCGGACTGCCCCAGCTCTGGCCGTCGGCGCTCACGCTGATGCTGTACTCACCGATGCGACCGTTGATCCCGGTGGTGCGGGGCTGGTAGACGAGTCCCGAGACCACCGCCGTGCGGTGCATGTCGATGGTGATGCTGTGCGGCAGCGGGGCCGTGGTCCCGGAGTACCTGCTGTGCCAGATGGTGGCCGTGCTGCCGTCGAGGACGTTGGCCGCGCGGCCGTTCTCCCGGGTGGTCTCCTCGTCGCTCGCCGTGGCGGTCCATCCGGTCCGGTCGAGCAGGGGAGCCGCCGGCTCCATGGCGTTCGCCGGCGCCACGCCGTGGTGGGGCGACTGCTGCCCGGTCTGATGGTCGACGGCCCCGGGCGTCGGCCGGGGTGTCGGGCCACGGCCGCCCGGCCAGGTGCTCGCCGCACCGAGCAAGGGGGTGAGCCCGACGAGCAGCGAGCCGAGGGCGAAGGCGATGAGCAGAGGGGAGCGGCGGAAGGCTCTGGCAAGGGCGCGCATGCGTCTGTGCTGCAACCGGACCTCCTGGACGGACCGTGAAAGCGTTGCGGGCCCCTAGAACATAGGGCAGAACGACTCAACTCGACCGTGAAACAGTGGAGTTGGCACGAACCGCCATTGCCGGGAACATCCCCGACGCGATGGGCGACCGTCCGGTCACCCTCCGAGGTCACACCGGGCACGGCCGGGCCGCGGCTGTGATTGCAGCGCCACAGGCACACGCCTAGCGTGGAGGTGAGGAGGCGGTTTCCGTCACTCCGGAAGCCCTGGGAGCTCCGGAAGCTCCGGGACTTCCGGGCACGCAGCTCATGAGGGACGTTTCCCGCGTGATCCGGGCGATGCTGCTGAGAGTGCACGACCGGCCCACCGGCCGTCGGCCCGCGCTGCGCCCGCCTCGGAGCGCACGCTCCCCGCCCCCGCACCCGCTCCCCCGTCCCGCCTGCCACCCCAGGCGGATGTCTCTCAGCAGGAGGAGCACGCCATGACATGGACCATCTCCGGCAACTACGTCGCCGGATGTTCGTGCGCCGTGATCTGCGGCTGCGCGGTCGATGCGAAGCCGCGGGACGCGCAGGGCGGAGAGGAGTGCCTCGGTGTGGGCGTCTTCCACATAGCCGAGGGCCGGCTGGACGACACCGATCTGTCCGGCGTGGACTTCGCTCTGTACAACCAGTTCCCGTCGAACCTGACCTCGGGCAACTGGAAGGTCGGCATCGTCGTCGACAGCGGCGCGAGCGACGACCAGGCGCAGGCCGTCGACACGATCGTGTCCGGCCGCGCGGGCGGCCCGTTCGGCCAGCTGTCCCAGTTCTTCGGCGAGTACCTGGGCATGGAGCGGGCCGACGTCGCGCTCTCGGACGGGGACAAGCCCCGTCTGTCCGTGGGCGGGCGGAGCAACATCGAGTTCACCGCGCTGCGGGGGCCCGACGGAAATCCGACCACGGTGAAGAACGCCCTCTTCGGCTTCGCGCCGGAGTTCACACTGGGGACTGCCAAGGGCACGTCCGAGGCCTTCGGCCTCACCTTCGACAGCTCGTACGGCGAGATCGGTGATTTCACCTTCTCCACCGAGCAGGCCGAGGGCGCCCCGACCGGCCGGTGACCGGCACGCGAACGGGAGCCCACGGACCACCGGTCCGACCAAGGGACCACCGGACATCATCCGGCCCATGAGCCGCCGGACATCATCCGGCCCATGGACCGCCGGACATCATCCGGTCCACGGACCACCGGGCATCATCCGGTCCACCCGGACATCATCTGGTCCATGGGCGTCCCGTCCGTCCCCAGACCCGGAAGCAGCCACTCCTGGAACGGCGCGAGGACGGCAAGGACGACAAAGGCGATGCCGAGCGCGCGGCCGAGCCAGGGGCCGTGGCGCCACAGCTTCTCCAGGAAGATGACGGCGGCCACACCCGCCATGGCCGCCACGTTCATGACCCCGAGCGGGATGAGCACGATCATCAGGCCCCAGCAGCACCCCAGGCAGTAGAGCCCGTGATGCGCACCGACCCGCAGGTCCCGCAGTCGGGGCCGGAAGCGTGCGTACTGGAGCAGCTGATACATCGGGGAGCGGCAGTGCCGGAGGCAGACGCCCTTGAGCGGCCCCAGCTGCTGCAGGCCGGCGACGAGGAAGACCCCGGCACCGATCCAGCGGCCGGCCGTCTCGTGTTCCTGCACCACGTCCGCCGTCAGCGTGAGCAGCCCGTACGCGACGAGGCCGAAGGCCGTCCAGACGAGTAGGTAGCCGCTCACGAACTCCGTGGTGCGTACGGCGCGGCGCCACCCGGACGACTGGCGGCCGATGGCGTGCGCCCAGGTGATGGCCACAGGTGCCACCGAGGGGAACATCATCGCCACCATCATGACCAGCCAGAGCAGCAGGAAGAGCGGCAGCGTCATCCCCATCGTGCCCGGCCCCACCCCCATGCCCCGCGCCTGAGCGGCGGTGAGCACCCAGGCCAGGGCGGCGAGCAGCACCATCAGGGTCCAGGCGAAGGCCAGATCCCGCTTCGGCAGCAGGGCCGGGGACTCGGCCGCCGCCGAGGGCGCGGGGCGAAGACGTGGCATGGGCGCCTCCTCCGGGAGGAAACGCTGACTCCTCCAGAACAGCACACATCCCGGCGGTGAGCCCCTCGGGCGAGTGGCCCTCACACCGCCCCCAGCTGGCGATACCCCTCCCTCGTATCCAAATCCCCCACGCCGCCTTGCATGGTCGGCGACGGCGTCAACGACGCCGCCGCCCTCGCCCAGGCCGACCTCGGCCTCGCCATGGGCCTTCTCCCCCGTCTTCGTCGTCGGCAACAGCCTCCGCCTCCGCGGCTTCCAGGCCGCGGACAAGTAACGGAACGTCAGGATCGGCGGGCCCCGGCAGAAGCCGGGGCCCGCCGCCGTCTCCCCCGCCCCGCTTACTCCGGGCGATCCGCGGTGACCAGCCAGGACATGCTGCGCAGCCGGACGGTGCCGTCCGCCGCCTCGTGGCCGCGCAGGTGGTCGGCGAGGGCGCGCCTGGCGCGGGCCTGCGCGGCCGAGTCGACCTGGCCCATCCAGTGGCCTCCGGGCCCCGTGCCCAGCAGGAACTCCGCCGCGTCGTCGGCTCCGTGTCCCCATGCCCCCTGCGCCGCGACCCGGTCGACGGCCGTGCCGGTGAATCCGGCCGCGGCGAGGAGGGCGTGGATCCGCTCCGGGAACGACAGGGAGAACATGCCGGGCTGCCCCGGCGTACCGAAGTCGCCGACCGGCAGGACGTCGCGCAGTGCCTCCATGGCCACCACCCAGTCGTTGAGGGAGGGCTCGGCCGGGCAGACGAACGCGAGGCGCCCGCCGGGGCGGAGAGCCCGGCGGATGTTGCCGAAGGCCGCTTCGGGGTCGGAGAAGAACATCACCCCGTAGCGACTGATCGCCGCGTCGAAGGCGCCGGCCTCGAAGGGGTGCGTCTGCGCGTCTCCCTGCGTGAACGTGGCGTTGGCGATGCCCTCCCGCGCCGCCTCGGAGCGCGCTTCGGCCAGCATGGGACCCGACAGGTCGAGGCCCACGGCGATGCCTCGGGGCGCCCGGGAGGCGGCGAGGCGCGTCGTCTGCCCGGAACCGCAGCCGAGGTCGAGGGTCCGATGACCCCCGGTGATTCCGACGGCGTCGAGCAGCGGCTCGTTGAAGCCCTCGTTCACGGCGTTCCAGCGGTCCCGGTTGCGGGCCCACTGGGCCCCTTCGGGACCGTTCCACGCTTGCGCCTGCTCGGTGTTGACGACGTCCGGCACGGGTTACTCCTGACAGCACGAAGAAGAATGGGCGTTCGCCCAAACAGTATGGGCGTGTGCCCATACTTGCAAGGGGCTTAGGATCCAGGGGTCGCGCCGCGCGCTCTGCCGTGGCGCCGAACACCGGAAGGAAGAGAGGCCGATGTCCCCCCGTGGTGTGGCGACTCCGGACGTACGCGAGCGACTGTTCGCGGCCGCCGAGCGGATCGTGGAGAGGGACGGGCCGGGTGCGCTCACCAGCCGCTCCGTGACCACCGAGGCGGGCTGCGCGAAGGGGCTGCTGCACACGCACTTCGCGGGACTCGACGAGTTCGTGGCCGAGCTCTGCCTCGACCGCTTCGCACGGACGGCGGCCCAGGCGCGCGCCCTCGCGGAGCTGGCCGGGCAGGGCACGGTGTCCGGCAATCTCGACGTCGTCGTCATGGCGCTCTTCGACCGCGGCGGGCCGGCCCTGTCCGGCCTCGCCCTGACCCGCCCCGCCGCGGCGCAGCGCTTCCGCGAGGCCCTGGAGGGCGGCGCGCCCGGCTTCGCCGCCATTCAGGAGGCGGTCGCCGACTACGTGGAGGCCGAGCGCGCCCTCGGCCGGGTGGCGGACACGGTCGACCCGCACACCGTGGCCCTCGCCGTCGTGGGCACGGCCCACCACCTCTTGATGACCACCTGGCCCGACTCCCCCGACCCGCTACCGGCCATCAAACGCCTGGTGGCCGCACTGGTGGACAAGTAGGACCGGAGAAAAGAGGCGACTCTGCGGGCCCTGAACATCCACCCGCTCCGTAGCGCCTCTTATCGAACCCTGAAATCAGACAACCGACCGAGCACCTGAACGACTTATTCACGCCATGTTTTCGGGAGGGAATTCCGAACCGCACCGAAGAGATGGTTAAGATAACGACGTGATTACAGTCCGGTCGCGCTCGTGCGCGCCGCATTCCCGCCGTCCGGCGGGCCTGCGACGCCTACTCGGCCTGGCCGCACTCCTGTTCGGCCTCCTGGCGGGGCACGGAGTGGACATGGACGGCGTCGCCATTGCCGCGTCGCCCGCCATAACCAGCCTTTCCCACAGCATTCACGGGACCCCCTCCGACCACGGTCCGGAGCACCCGACACACGAATGCACGCCGAGGCCGCCCGAGGGAACACCGGCACCCCAATCCTCGTGTTCCTCCCGACCGGCCGATGCGCCTTGCTCCGCCGCCCCCTGTCTCCGCATTGCCGGCAACGCGGCCGACGCGAACACGGCGCCGGCGGCCGCCCCGAGAGTCCCGACAGTCCTTCAGGTGTAGCTCGCCCCCGCCGCCCGCTGCCCAGGCGCGACCGCGCACCGGGCGGCGAGCAGTGCGACGCGTTCCGCCCCCTGCCCCTGATCTCTCTCGCGGGTACCGCTCCCTCCTGTCACCGAGGGACCGAGACGGTACGGCCCCGCCCGGAGGAACTGTGCCTCGCCCTTCCCACACCCCGCTGATCGGCACCGTGATCGGCGCCCTGCTGCTGTCGGCGCTCCTCTGTCTCACTCCCCTCGGTGGCGCCGGGCATCAGCACTCCACCGACAGAGGACCCGCCACCACCGCGACGCTCAGCCTCTCCACCGAGCACACGGAAGACCAGCCCCCGCAGCACCGGCACCACAACCACGGCACCGACTGCTCCTCGTCGACCCTCGCGACCTCCACCCACCTCGCGACGCGGCACGCTCCCGACGCCCTCGCGCCCGCCGCGTCCTCCGGCGACACCCCCGCCTCGCCGCCCGGCCAGATCCGGACCCCGCCGGACGACCGTACGCCGATAGCCCAGCCCGGCCGCTCGACGCAGACCCGCGTCTGTCGGTGGCGCATCTAGACCGTTCGGCCCCGGCCGCGCACCACGCGGCCCTCTCCCGAACGAGTACGTGACGCGCACCCACCGAAATGAGAGCGGAAAAAATGCACTCCTCCACCACGGACGTCACACCTCCCACCCGCTCCGCCCTGTCCGGGCTGGTAGGCAACACCCCCCTCCTCCGCGTCTCGGAGCCGCTCGCCCCCGCGGGCCGCGGCTTCTGGGCGAAACTGGAGGGCTTCAACCCCGGCGGCATCAAGGACCGCCCGGGCCTCCACATGGTCGAGCGGGCCCGTGCCCGCGGCGACCTGCGCCCCGGCGCACGCGTCATCGAGTCCACGAGCGGCACGCTGGGACTCGGCCTCGCCCTCGCCGGCATGGTCTACGGGCACCCGGTCACCCTGGTCACCGACCCGGGCCTCGAGCCGTCCATGACCCGACTGCTGTCCGCGTACGGAGCCCAGGTCGAGGTCGTCTCCGAACCGCACCCCGCCGGCGGCTGGCAGCAGGCCCGCCGCGACCGGGTCACCCAGCTGCTCGCCCAGCACCCCGACTCCTGGTGCCCGGACCAGTACAACAACCCGGACAACACCACCGCGTACACCCCGCTCGCCCTCGAACTCGCCACCGAGCTCGGCCACATCGACGTCCTGGTGTGCAGCGTGGGCACGGGTGGGCACTCGGCCGGCGTCTCCCGTGTCCTGCGCCAGCTGTATCCGGACCTGACGCTGGTCGGCGTGGACACCATCGGGTCCACGATCTTCGGCCAGCCGGCCCGGACCCGGCTGATGCGCGGCCTCGGTTCGAGCATCTACCCGCGCAACGTCGCGTACGACCAGTTCAGCGAGGTGCACTGGGTGGCCCCGAGCGAGGCGGTGTGGACCTGCCGCCGGCTCGCCACCTCCCACTACGCGACCGGCGGATGGAGCGTCGGCGCCGTCGCTCTGGTCGCCGGCTGGCTCTCCCGCGCCCTGCCCCGGGAGACCCGTATCGCCGCGGTCTTCCCCGACGGACCACAGCGCTACCTCGGCACCGTGTACGACGACGAGTACTGCGCCGCCCACGGCCTGCTCGACGGCCCGCCGGCAGCCGAACCCGACGTCATCGGCCGCCTGGACGAGAAGGAGGTCACCCGCTGGACCCGGTGCACCACCGTCGTCGACCCGCTCACGCTGACCGACGAGGACCGGGCAGCCGCCGACGCCGGCGATGCGGACGTGCTCCCTGACGCCGCGGAGGAGCGGGCCTGATGAAGGGCACCTACTCCCAGTTCCGTTCGTACGAACGCAGCGTGCGGCTGCTGATGGTCAATCAGTTCACCATCAATCTGGGCTTCTACATGCTGATGCCGTACCTCGCCGCCCATCTGGCCGGGCCCCTCGGGCTCGCCGGCTGGCTGGTCGGCCTCGTCCTCGGCGTACGCAACTTCAGCCAGCAGGGCATGTTCCTCGTCGGCGGCACCCTCGCCGACCGGCTCGGCTACAAGCCGATGATCATCGCCGGTCTCGTCCTGCGCACGGTCGGCTTCGCCACCCTGGGCCTGGTGGCCTCCGTTCCCGCGCTCATCGCCGCCTCCGCGGCGACGGGCCTGGCCGGCGCCCTGTTCAACCCGGCCACCCGCGCCTACCTCGCCACCGACGCGGGCGAGCGCAGGGTGGAGGCGTTCGCGCTGTTCAACGTCTTCTACCAGGCGGGCATCCTGCTCGGGCCACTGGTCGGGATGGTGCTCACCGGAGTCGACTTCCGGGTCACCTGCCTCGTCGCGGCCGGCACCTTCGCCGTACTGAGCGTGGTGCAGATCCGTGCCCTCCCCGCCCGCCGGGCGGAGGAGACGAAGAAGAAGGAGGGGCGGAGCGTGCTCGCCGAGTGGCGCGGCATCCTCGCCAACCGGCCGTTCCTGCTCTTCTCGGTGGCCATGATCGGCTCGTACGTCATGTCGTTCCAGGTCTACCTGGCGCTTCCCCTGGAGGTGCGACGGCTCGGAGGCGAAGGCACGTTCGGCACGGCGGCCGTGGCCGTCCTGTTCGCCGTGTCCGGACTGAGCACGATCCTGTTCCAGACGAAGGTGACCTCCTGGTGCAAGGCCCGCATGGAGCCGGGGCGGGCTCTCACCTGGGGGCTGCTCACCATGGGCGTGGCGTTCCTGCCGCTGCTCGTCACCTCGGCGGTTCCCGCGCCGGGCGAGGGCGTCGGCCTGTGGCTGCTCGCCGCCGTACCGCCGACGCTCGCCGCGCTGCTGCTGGCCGTGGGCACGATGATCGCGTACCCCTTCGAGATGGACACGATCGTCCGGCTCTCGGGCGACCGTCTCGTGGCCACGCACTACGGCCTCTACAACACGGTCTGCGGAGTCGGCATCACCGTGGGGAACCTGTTGACCGGAGCGGCTCTCGACGCAGCGCGGAGGGCCGGGCTTTCGGCGCTCCCGTGGCTGGCGCTCACCGCGCTCGGCCTGGCGTGCACCGCCGCCCTGTACGGGCTGCACCGCACGGGCCGGCTCGCGGCTCCCCCGGCCGAGAGGCGCCCGGAGCCCGTCACGGTCTGACGTCACCGTCCGTCCAGCACCGACGGCAGGGGGGCGGGCGCCCACAGAGCGCCCGCCCCCCATGTGGTGATGGACCGTCAGCGCGCCCAGAGCACGTGGGTGATGACCCTGTTCCCGTTGCCGAGGTCCTTCACGTACGTGTCGGCGCCCGAGGAGTGCTCCACGCGCGTGCCCCAGCCGGACCGCTCGTTGCCGACCTGCGGCACGGCGGCGGACTGGTCGACGGTGCTCGTCGAGTCGAGGTGCGCGTAGATCGTCGCCAGCTGGTCGTAGTCGTGCTGGTTCGGGTGGGTGTTGGTGCCCGGGTTGTTCGTGTAGTCCATGCAGGTGCCGAGGTTCGGGTTGTCGAAGATCTCGTCCTGGTGGTCGAGCCCGAAGGTGTGGCCGACCTCCTGGCAGGTGACCAGCTGCTTCCACGCCGGCGTGTTGTACGTGGCGGTGCTGAAGTACGTGTCGTTGAGCTTGACCGTGCCGGCGGTGATGTGGCTGCCGCTGGCCGAGATCGACGCGATGCCGAGCCAGCCGTTGTTGCCGTAGGTCCCGTTGCACACCTCGACGCGTCCGCTGGTAGCGCCGCAGCGCTTGGACGAGGACTGTCCGGCCACGACGGTGGTGTCCAGCACCGAGGACTTGCTCCAGTCGGTCGACGCGGTGCTCAGGTAGCTCTTCCAGCCGGAGCTGAGGTTGTCGCCGATCTTCAGGGTGAACGGGTTGGAGGTACGCGCCCAGTGGTAGCTGCCCCACGAGTGATTGGCCTGGGCGGTGGAGCTGAACGTCAGCGTGGCGAGCGATGCGGCAGCGGTGGCGGCGACGAGCATCTTGAATCGCACGAGGGGTCTCCTCCGGTGATCGGGGACGTGAGCCACGCACGATCCGGCGGGCGCCCTCGGGTACACGGCGCGGCCAGATCGTGAACTACCTTGCGGTGGTGCGTGAGTGACTGACCGTTCGACCGGACGGCAGGCCGTGACGAGGCCCTACCGGTGGGGCTCCGGTCGGTTCGAGTGACCGAACCGGGGGAAGCGTAGGGCACCGTTCCCACACTTGTCATGTACGCCGCATGCTGAAATTCCTTGGGATTCAAGGGAGTTCGCGAGCCGTACGGCTGCTCACCGACGAGCAGCCCTGCGGCCAGCCACCTCGGGGTACGTGACGGGGGCTGGCTATGATCGCGCCGTGCTCACGGAACCCACGGCGGCGAGGAAGCCCCGCGCGCGGTCGCCGCTTCCGCCGCGGGCGCGTCTGCTGTGGCTCGGAGCACTTCTCTTCGGACTCCTGTACGCCCACGGCCTCCACGCCGACAGCAGCGCCGGGCACACGGCACCGGGCAGCGTGGCCATGGCACCCGCCGACCACGAGCACGACTCCGCCCACGTGCTCGACCTCGACGTCGACCCAGTGGTCGCCCTCGGCCTCGGCCACGAACAGCCTTCCGGCGACGGACACGACACCGACGGCGCACCGACGCACGCCGTGCCGGACTGCGCGACCGGGCAGCCCGCCTCGGACTTCTCCATCGCCCCGCCCGCCGTGTCACCGCTCGACCACGAGCTCGGCCTCCACGACGAGGTGCGCGCCGGCCGTCCCGCCGTGGGCGCTCCACCGACGGCGGTCCCCTGCCCCGCATCGGTCGTCCTGCGCGCATAGCGGGCGGTAGAGGTGACGGCCGCCTGAGCCGGTCCGTCCTTCTCCCCCGGCTCGGCACCGAGCCGGCTTCCGTCACGCCCACCGCGCCGTCCCACCGAGAGACGGCGCGCACCCGTTCCCCCGTGCGCCCGCGGCCGCCTCCACCGTCCCCGACGAAAGGTCCCGCGCGCCCGCTCCGCCTTGGGAAGGCTTCCGTGTCTCTGCTCACCGACGGGCCCGCACCGCATCGGCGTGCCGCGGCACGTCGCGCCGCTCACGCGCGCTGAGGCGCCACCCACGGGCCTCGCGTGCGGCACGCCCGCGCGATGCGTGGAATTACTCGTTTGCCCGTGTTGGTCCCCTTCTCTCGGCGTAACCGCTGACATGCTGCCTGCCGATGGCGGACCACACCGTTCCGCCCGCCGGGGAAGGGGATCACGTGGAAGCCGCGGGTTGGGAACCGGTCGCGCTTCTGCTCGGGGTCGTCCTGGCCGGTGTGTTCCTTCTCCACGGCCTCGGGTGGGCCGTCCGCTCCGTGCGGGAACCGCTGCACACGGGGCCGTTCAGCGGTGGCCTCGAACCACGGGAGCATCCGGTCTCGCGGTTCCACGTGCGCTGGTACCCCATCACGATGATCTTCCTCGCGTTCGACATGGAAATGCTCTTCATGTACCCGTGGACGAAGGTCGTCCCCGAGGTCGGCGTCTCCGCCGTCGTCGAGATGTTCCTCTTCCTCGGCATCCTGCTCGCCGGCGTGGGGTACGCCTGGCGCGAGGGAGCGTTCCGGTGGACCTGAGGACGCGCCTCGGCAGGGCGGCTCTGGCCCGACCGGCTGTGCTGCTCGTGTCGAGCCCGGGGGCGACGCGCGTGCGGTTGGCCGTCGAGGCCGAACTCGCACGGAGGGGCTGGCCGCAGGCCGCAGGACCGGCTTCCGCGGACCTGGTGGTCTTCGCGGGTACGCCCCCTCCGGTACGGGGCGAGGACTGGGCGGAACGGGTGTGGGAGGGCGTACCGGCTCCCAGGGCCCGCTTGACCGTCACGGATGCCGAACACACGGCGCACGCGCTGGACCACGGGCACGCGGCGCTGCTGAAGCCGGTCGCGCGGCAGGCCGGGCGCCAGGGGCACATGGAACACGCGGGCCGCAGCGCAGAGCATGGGCACGGTTCCGGGCACGACGAGCACGACTCCAAGCACGATGACCACGGCGGGCACGGCTCCGGGCACGGTGAGCACGGCCGGCACAGCGGCCGCGATGAGCACGGCGGGCACAGCGCACACGGTGGGCACAGCGGACACGATGAGCCCGACGGCCACGGCGGCCACGCCGGCCACCAGCACCACATGGCCCCCGTCGCCGGTCTCCCCATGGCCGAGCGGGCCGACGACCGGGACGGGTTGCGGCTCGACCGGCTCCACGTACCCCTCGGGCCCGCGCTGCCGGACTGGCCCGCCGGCCTGGTGCTGCGTCTGGAGCTTCAGGGCGACGTCGTACAGCGCGCGGAGGTCGACCCGGTGCCCACGCCCGCCGCGTCCGGGCCCGCGTTCTGGAACGAGCCCTGGCTGAGGGCCTCGGCCGGTGAGCCGGTGACGGTCGGCGCGGCCGCCCGTCGGCGGTGCGCGGCACACCTCGACAGCCTGGGCAGGCTCCTCGGGGTCGCGGGGTGGAGCGATGCGTCGGCCAGGGCGCGCGACGCCCGGGACAAAGCGCTCGGCGGCACCGTACGGAACGAACTCGTCCGGCACGTCCGCCCGTTGACCCGCCGCATGCGCCGGTCGTGGACTCTGCGCTGGCTCATGGCGGGAGTCGGCGCCCAGGCCCGAGGGCCGGTCGGCGAAGACGTACACGGCAGGCTCCTCGCATGGCTGGACGCCGTCGAGCACTCCCTCGACGGCCTCGACGACCCCGCGCCCCTGCCCGACCACACCCTGCGCGGCCCCCGTGGCCGCCTCGGCACCGATACTCCTCCCTCACGGCGTCTTCTGGACGCGCTGCCCGAACTCCTCGCAGGCGCCGAGTTCGCCTGCGCCCGGCTCATCGTGGCGAGCCTGGACCCCGACCTCGACGAACTGGCCCCGCGCCAGATGTCCGGAGCCCACGGCCATGGGTGAGTCCGCTCCGCTGTGGGCGGTTGCCGTCCTCCCCGCCGTACTGGTGCTCGCCGCATGGGCGTCGGCGGCCGTCGACGCGCGGTCGACCGGGCCGGGGCGGGAGGCACTGCGCCTCCTGATGCAGCAGCGCAGGGTCACGAGGGCCGCCGACCTCCCTCTGGTGCGGGTGGGAACGACGCTGCTCCCGGTCGCCGCCGTGCTCGCCGCGGCCGTCCTCCCCCTCGGTTTCCGTCCGGTGTCCGACCTCCCGGACGGGATCGTGTGGTTCAACGCCATGGAAGCGCTGGCCTGGGCCGCCGTGTGGCTGACGGGATGGGGCCCGAACTCGACGCTGTCGCTGATCGGCGGCTACCGGTTCCTGGCACAGGGTCTTGCCTACGAGGTGCCGCACATGCTGGCGATCACGACGGCGGCGCTCGGGGGCACGTCCCTGCGGGTCGGGGCGGTGGTGGACGCCCAGTCCGGGCTGTGGTTCGCGGTGTGGATGCCGGTCGCGTTCGGGATCTACCTGCTGAGCGCGCTGGCGATGGCCTTCTGGGGGCCGTTCGACCAGCCGGCCGGGGCGGACGTGGCGGGTGGCGCGTCCGGCGAGCTGTCCGGGGTCGACCGGCTGGTGTTCCTCGGCGGGCGGTGGCTGCTGCTGGTGGTCGCCGCCGCCTTCGCCGTCCCGCTGTTCCTGGGCGGCGGGCACGGGCCGCTGCTGCCCGGCTGGGCGTGGACCGTGCTCAAGACGACCGCCGTGCTCGGGGCGCTGCTCTGGGCGCGGCGCCGGGTGCCGACCGTACGGATGGAGCGTTACGTGGAGCTCGCCTGGGTGGTCCTGACGCCGCTCGCGGTGGCGCAGGCGCTGGTGGTGGCCGTGGTGGTGCTCGCCCGGTGAGCACGGCCGCGTTCTGGTGCATGGCCGTCCTCGCCGTCGCGGGCGGCGTCATGGTCTTCCGTTTCGACTCGATGGCGCGTGCGACGTTCTCGCTGCTCACGGCGCTGCTGTGCGTGGGCGGGGAGTTGATCGTGCTCGGTCTGGACTATCTGGGCATCGCCACGATCCTGATGATGACGATCGAGATGGCCATCATGGCCGTCTTCATGATCATGTTCATGATGAACCCGGCCGGGCTCATGCCGATGACGATGATCCACAACAAGCGGGGCGCCGTCGTCATCTGCGCCCTCGCGTTCGCCCTCCTCGTCGCCGGCATCCTGCTCGCCCCGTGGCCCCGCCCGCGCGGACGTCCTCCGGCCGACCCCACCATGGACCTCGGGATGTCCATGATGGGGCCGCAGATGCTGACCATGATGACGCTCGGCATGGCGCTCTTCGCGACGATCGTGGGGACCGTCGTGCTCGCCACCCGGCGGGGCCGTTACGACCGCTACGGCGACGGGCTGCGGGCCGCCCCGCCCGCGGACCCGGTGCGGGGCGGGGTGGGCCGGTGACCCTGGAGCTGTTCCTGATCGTCGCCGCCGCGCTGTTCTGCGTCGGACTGTTCGGCGCGCTGACCCAGCAGTCGATCGTGATGCTGATGATGGGCCTGGAGCTGATGCTGGGCGGGGTGATCCTCGCCGCCGGCGCGGCCTGGCACTACCTCGCGCCCGCGACGGCCGACGGACAGGTCCTGATCGTGGTCGCCGTCACCGCGATGGCCCTGGAGATGGCGATCGGCTTCGCCGTCGTCACCGCCCTCTTCCGGTCCCGGGAGATCGACATGACCGACATGGCGGCGGAGTTGAAGGAATGAGCCTTCTCCTGTGGACGCTCGTCGGCGTGCCGCTCGCGGCGGGACTCCTCCTCACCGCGGCCGGACGACCGGCGGACCGATGGGCCCCCGGTACGGCCGTCGCCGTCGCCGCGGCGGCCCTGGGCCTGGCCGTCACCGCCGCGGTCCGCCGGCCGGCGGTCGAGGCGCCCTTCCTGGAGGGGCTGCCCGTCCGCCTCGCGGTGGACGGTCTCTCCGGAGTGCTCGTCGTCACCGTCGCCGCCGTCACCCTCGCCGTACTCCTGTTCAGCCGGGCCGAGTTCGGGTCCGAGGAGGCGCGGGCCCGCTTCTTCGGCCTGATGCTGCTGTTCGCGGGAAGCATGCTCGTCACGGTCACCGCCGTCACCCTCCCCACACTGCTGATGGGCTGGGAGTCGATGGGCGCCACGTCGTGGGCGCTGATCGGCTACTGGTGGCGCGAGCCCGCCCGTGCGGCAGCCGCCGACACCGCCTTCCTCACCACCCGTACCGCCGATCTCGGGCTCTACCTCGCCGCGGGCGCCGCCCTGGCGGCCGCACCCGGTCCGCTCACCCTCGACGGGCTCGCCGGCCTCGACGAGCCGTGGCTGTCCTTCGTGACGGCGGGTCTCCTGGTCGCGGCCTTCGGGAAGTCCGCGCAACTCCCCTTCAGCTTCTGGCTGTCACGGGCCATGCAGGGCCCGAGTCCGGTGTCGGCCCTCTTGCATTCGGCCGCCATGGTCGTGGCGGGCGCCTATCTGCTGCTGCGGACCGCGCCGCTCCTCGACGCCTCCGGCTGGGGTGCGGACACGGCGGCCTGGACGGGCGCGGCGACCGCCGTCGCCCTGGGGCTCGTGGCCGTGGCGCAGACCGATCTCAAGCAGCTGCTCGCCGCCTCCACCTGCGCGCAGATCGGGTTCATGGTGGTCGCCGCCGGGACCGCGGCGACCACCGGAGGCGCCCTGCAACTGATGGCACACGCCGCCGCGAAGAGCCTGCTGTTCCTGGTGGCCGGCGCCTGGCTCACGGCGCGGGGCACCCAGCGGCTCCCCGAACTCCGCGGGGCCGCCCGGGCGCAGCGGACGGTCGGCGCGGTCTGCACCGTGGGCGCCCTCTCGCTCGCCGGGCTGCCCCCGCTCTCCCTCTGGGCGGCGAAGGACGTACTGCTCGCGGGCGCCGCGGCGGACGGCCCGTGGCTGTACGCGACGGGGCTCGCCGCCGCCGTGCTCTCCGCCGTGTACAGCGTGCAGATCCTCCGCTTCGTCTGGAGCGCCCCCGAGCCGGATGCCGCGACCGCGCGCCGGATTCCCGGCGGAGCGGTCGCGCCGCTCGTGCTGCTCGCCCTCGCGTGCCTCGCCCTGACGCCCGTCGCCTTCCCTCCCGTACGCGACGCGCTCACCGGATACCTCGGCGCGGAGGGTCAACCGGAGCCGCACGTATGGGAGTTCGCGCTGTCCGGCGCGCTCGCTCTCGTCGCCTCCGCCGTCACGTGGAGGCGGGGCGGGATCCGGCCCTGGGGCCTCGCCCGGGAGTGGCTCGGTCTCGAACGCGCCGCCCACGTCCTCCTCGTCTCGCCCACGCTGCGGGTGGCCGGTGTTGCCGCCGCGTTCGACGCCCGGGTCCTGGACCGCGCCGTGCACGTTTCCGCCCAGGGGGCGCTGGGCTTCGCCCGGTGGACGAACCGCTTCGCCGAAGGAGCCGTCGACAGGACGGTCGAGGGTGTCGTCACCACGGCCAGGCGCCTCGGCGGTTGGGCCCGCAGGCCGCAGACCGGACAGCTCCACCAGTACCTCGCCCAGGCCGTCGCCGCCTTCTCCGTCATCGCCGTCGTGCTCGTCCTCGTGAGGTAACCGTGCTCACCGCCCTCGTCTTCGCCCCGACCGCGATCGCCCTGCTGCTCCTCGCGCTCCCCTCCCGTACCCCCGTCCAGGCGCTGCGCGCCCTCTGGGTGGCGACGGCCGCCGTCGAGCTAGGCCTCGTCGTCGCCGTCTGGGCCGGGTACGAGACGACAGGCGCGACGCAGTACGAGGTGAGGGCCCGGTGGATCCCCAGCGCGGGCGTGGGCTACCACATCGGCGTCGACGGACTGTCCCTGCCGCTGCTCGCCCTGACCTGTGTGCTGTTCCTCGCCTGCGCGGTGTACGCGCTGCGCGAGAGCCGCCGGTTCCGCGCGTTCGCCGCCCTGTTCCTCTTCCTCCAGACGACCTGCCTGGGCCTGTTCGTCTCCCTCGACCTGATCCTGTTCTTCGTCTTCTTCGACCTGTCGATCGTGGCGATGTACTTCGTCATCGCCGGGTGGGGACACCGCGACGCCAAGCGGGCCGCGCTGATGTTCTTCCTCTACACCTTCATCGGCTCGCTCGCGCTGCTCCTCGGCTTCATCGGCCTGTACCTCGCCGCCGCTCCGCACACCTTCGACATGGTCGAGCTGGCCCGGCAGAACCCGCTCGCCGGCCGCTCCACGTACGCCGCCCTCGTCCTTCTCGCCGTCGCCGTCGGCCTGGCCGTGAAGACCCCGACGGTCCCCTTCCACACCTGGCTGCCGCCCGCCCACACCGAGGCCCCGGCAGCCGGCTCCGCGATCCTCGCCGGAGTCCTCCTGAAGATGGGGACGTACGGGTTCCTGCGCATCGCCATGCCCCTGCTGCCGGACGCGTGGCGGCGGTACGCCCTCGTCCTCGTCGTGATCGGGGTCCTGTCCGTCCTCCACGGAGCCCTGGTGGCGCTGGCCCAGACCGACTTCAAACGGATGGTCGCCTACACCTCCGTCAACCACATGGGCTACATCGTCCTGGCCGTCGGCGCCGCCGCCGCGACCGCCGACACCTCCGCCCAGGCACGCCGGTTGGCCGTCACCGGCTCGGTCACCCAGATGGTCAGCCACGGCCTGATCACCGGCGCGCTGTTCCTCCTCGCCGGAGTGATGTACGAGCGGGGGCGGACGTACGAGATGAGCGCGTACGGCGGACTCGCCGCCACCGCACCCGTCTTCGCCGCCCTCACCGGCGTGGCCGCCTTCGCGTCGCTCGGGCTCCCCGGGTTCTCCGGGTTCGTCGCGGAGTTCCAGATCTTCACCGGCTCCCTCGGACCGAGGCCGCTCGCCACCGCGCTCGCCGTCCTCGGCATCCTGCTCACGGCCGGACTGTTCCTCCGTGCGCTGCACCGGGTCCTGACGGGACCGCTGCGACTGCCCGACGCACCCGGAACTCCCCGGTCGTTCCCGGACCTCCGGGCCCACGAGAGCGCGGCCGTCCTCCCGCTCCTCGGTCTGGCCGTCGTCCTCGGCATCGCGCCCCGCTTCCTCCTGGACGTCATCGAGCCGGCTTCCCGCACGGTCCTGGAGCAGCTCGCCCGATGACCGACATGAACGAGAACCCGCTCGACATCCTCCCCGAGGTACTGCTCGCGGCCTCCGCCGTGCTCGGGCTGCTCCTCGGCGCGTGGCTGCCGCGCGGCCGGCAGTGGCTGGTGGGCCTGCTGGCGGCGGTGGCGGCGGGCGCGGGGATCGTGGCGGCGGCCGTCGCCGCCGCCGGCCCCGAACTGACCACGTTCGGCGAGGCGTTCACCGTCGATCCGGTCACCAGTACGTCCAGGATCGTCGTCCTGGGCGCCGTCCTGTTCGTGCTCGCCCTGTTCGCGAGGCCGTTCCACGCTCACGCGCGCGAGAGCGAGACGTACGTCCTGCTGCAGCTGTCCGCCCTCGGCGCCCTCGTCATGGCCGGCACCCAGGACCTGCTGCTGCTCGCCGCCGGCTACCTGCTGGCGAGCATCCCCGCCTACACCCTGGCGGGCTTCCGCAAGGACGGGCCGGGCACGGAGGCGGCGCTCAAGTACTACGTGATCGGCGCACTGCTCGGCGTACTGATGCTGGCCGGGATCACCGTGCTGTACGCGGCGGGGCGGGCGACCGGCTACCCCCTGCTGGGCCCCGCGCTCACCGGGGCCCCCGAGGCCCTGGTCGCCGCAGGCACCGTCGGGCTCCTCGCCGGCGTGCTGTTCAAGGCCGGAGCCGTCCCGGCCCACTTCTGGGTGCCGGACGCCGTCCAGGGCAGTACCGCCCCGGTCGCCGCGCTCCTGACCACGATCCCGAAGATCGGCGCGCTCGCCGCGCTGCTGCGGCTCGGCGAGGCGGTCCTCGCCGACAGCGGGATGCCGTGGGCGGGAGTGATCTCCGTGGTGGCGGCGGCGTCGATGACGCTGGGCAACCTGGCCGCCTTCTTCCAGGACGACGTGAAGCGGCTCCTCGCCTACTCGACTATCAGCCAGGTCGGCTACCTGCTGCTTCCCGTCGCGGTCGCCGGCCGATCGGACCTCGCCCAGGAGGCGCTGCTGTACTACGCGGCCGCGTACGCCGTGACGAACCTCGGCGCCTTCGCCGTGGTCTGCGCGCTCCCCCGGGCCACGCGGCTCGACGACTACCGCGGCCTGGCCCGCCGGCGTCCGCTCCTCGCCGCGAGTCTCGTCGTCTGCCTCCTCGGGCTCGTGGGCACCCCGCCGACCGCCGTGTTCGTCGGCAAACTGGAGGGGTTCAGCGCCGCGTTCGACGGCGGCTACGCCTGGCTCGCGGTGCTGGCCGCCGTGAACACCGTCGCCTCCCTCTTCTACTACCTCCGCTGGATCGTGCCGGCGGTCTCGCGGAGCGAAGGTGCCGCGCTCGCCGCCGAGGACCGCCCGGCACGAGCGGTCGCCTACACGGCCACCGCGGTGTCGGTGGGGCTCGGGCTCGCGGCGGGACCCGTACTACCCGCGCTGGGCGGCTCGCTCGCCGGGTGACTAGTGGTCGTGGCTGTGGGGCAGGGCCGCGTGGAGAGCGACGGCGCCGTCGAGCGCGTGGCGCAGTTCGTTCAGCTGATGAGCGGTGAGCGGACCGTCGCCCACCGGCTGGAGCGTGTCGTACTGCGGCGGATTGACGATGCTGGTGTGCTGGTAGTCCTTCACCTCGCGTTCGAGCTCGGGCCGCACCCACGGCCGCGTCCGCCCGGAGCCGTCCCAGGGCTGGAGTCTGCGCACGTACCACAGGGGCTCGCCGGGGTCGTCCCCGTACACGGTGGCGGGGTCGAGCCGGGTGGCCGGGTCCTCGTACTGCCACATCGCGAAGAGGCGGTCCACGTTCGAGTGGAGCAGGAAGACGAACGGGTCGCGGAAGGAGGTGTGCGCGTTGCCGATCGTGCCCCCGACGTACTTGTGGGCGAAGTCGTGGCAGCGCTCGAGCCGGATGCGCATGCTCAGGTAGTTCGACGAGCGGATGATCTCGGAGTCCCGGAAGGGCAGCTCGGGGGCGCCGTCGCGGACCTGTCGCGTGAGGCTGCGCGGCGGGTCGAAGGGATGGCCGTGCGCGACGTCCGAGACGGTGTCGCCGCGGAAGGGGTCCGCGTCCGGCTTGTAGAGGTCGCCGACCCAGGGTTCTCCCGCCTCACCCGTCTTCGACCCCATGAACCGGGGCGTGAAGAGCGGGGCGGCGTCTTCGGTCCAGTCCCAGTAGTGCAGGCTCAGAACCGGGTTGGCCTCCCGCAGCAGCTGCTCGAAGCGGTTGCAGAGCTCACGGTGCCACGGCAGGAACTCCGGCCCCTGATGGACGTGCGTCGCCTGGTGGATCTCGTCCTGCTTGAACCACTTGCTGACGCCGCCGGGCGGGAACTCGTCCCGGGAGCCCGGGTAGAAGGTGTTGTTCAGGTCCTTGATGGCCTTGACGAGCGCGTCCCGTTCGTCATCGTCTATGTCAGCGACGTTGCGGCGGATGCCGTCACCTCGGATCACAAGATCACTCCTTCACGAGGTGGAGTGCGCCGGGCGAGCCGTCGTTCAACGCGCAATGGTTGAAACCGACTTCACCGGAGGAGGGAGGAACCCCCTCTTTCCAGTCCGCCACGAAAAGATGCCGTACGCATGTGGATCAGAACGGCAGGTCAGTGGGGCCCCTGGCCGTGGCGGAGGTGGAGGGTGGTTTCCACCTCCGTCGGCACCGATTCCTCACGATGACCTTGACCGGTCATCCCGGCGAGGGTGACCGCGACGAGACGCCGGACCGCCGCCTTCGACGGGAGGCCCGCCGCCGCGCCGAGCGCGTGGAGGCCGTACGCGGCGAGCTCGTCGGGCGCGACGTCGGCGCGTACCGCACCGCTCGCGGCGGCCTCGGCGACAAGCTGCCGGACCAGGGCCAGGAGCCGCTGATGGGCCTGCGTGACGGCCGGCCCCTGATGCAGCAGCGCGGCCGTGTCGGATCCGCGGTGGGCCTGCCGCTCGTACGAGATGAGGGCGTACGCCTCCAGTACGGCGCGGAGCCGCTGCCCCGGGTCCGCGACGCGGTCGCGCACGGCTTCGAGCTGTTCGAGGTGGTGCCCGACCTGGCGCTCGTGCCAGGCGGCGAGGATCGACGCGACGTCCGGGAAGTACTTGTAGAGCGTCGCCCGTCCGATACCGGTCTCCTGCGCGATGCGCGACATGGTCACCGACATCGGGCCGTGTTCGGCGACGAGCGCGGCGGTCGCGTCCAGCGTCGCCTCCCGCACCGCATGGCGGTGCGCCTCGATCGTCTCGTTCCACAGCTTCGGCATCCCCACAATCTACGGGACGCGGCGAGGGCGACACCATGACTTGACAGAGACACTCTGTATCGAAAAAGTGAACCGCGGCCCGCCACCGAATCGAACGACCGCTTCCTCCCCACACGCACAGGAGCCACCCATGTCCGACCGGACCCCTCCCCCGCACGCTCCCCGCCCACGGTGGGTGACCGCCCTCCTGGTCGGCTCCGCGGTCCTCGCCGTGGCCTTCCTCGCCCTGCACCTCGCGGGCGGCGGCATGCGAGGCCACGGTTGATGGCGATGTCGCCACGCGTGCGCAAGCTCTCCCTCACCGCCCATGTGACCGCCTCCGTGGGCTGGTTCGGCGCGGTCGCCGTCTTCCTCGCCCTCGCCGTCACCGGACTGACCGCGAAGGACGCCCTGACGGTGCGATCGGTGTACGTCACCATGGGCGTCACCGGCTGGTACGTCATGGTGCCGCTCTGCTTCGCCGCGCTGGCGACCGGCGTCGTGTCCTCGCTCGGCACGACCTGGGGCCTGCTGCGCCACTACTGGGTCACGGTCAAGCTCGCGATCACCGTCCTCGCGACCGGCGCGCTGCTCCTCCACATGCCGGCCATCAGCCACATCGCGGGCGCGGCGGCGGCGCCCGACTGGTCCGGCGACGCCTGGACCGGCCTGCGCACGCAGCTCGTCGTCCAGTCCGCCGCGGCCCTGATCGTGCTGGCCGGGGCGACGGCCCTGTCGACCTACAAGCCGCCGGGCCGGACCCGCTACGGACAGAGCAGGCAGCTCAGGGCCGCGAGCCCCGGCGCGTCATAGTTCCAGGCCCTCACCGAGCCGGCCGCCTCCGGGTCGCGAGGGCGAAGACCGGTCCCAGGGCGAGGAGCAGTGCGAGGGCCGCGTACCCGTGGTCGAGGCTCGTGGCGGTTGCCACCCCCGCGACGAGGAGGGGGCCGCCCGCGTCGCCGAGCTCCCGGCCGAGTTCGGCCGCGCCCATGGTCTGCCCCATGCGTTCCTCGGGTGTCGCCGCCGCGAGCGCGGCGAAGCCCAGCGGAGTGATCACACCGGTACCGGCACCGATCAGGACGGCGGCGGACAGGATTCCGTACAGGCCGGGCAGCAGGGCACAGCCGAGCCCCGCCGCCGTGACGAGGAGGCCGGCGACGAGTCCGGTACGGGTGGTCAGCCGCCCCTCGTCGAGCGCGCGGCCGGCACGGGGCTGGACGAGGGCAGCGGTGGCGGCGAGGACGGAGACGGCCGCGCCGGTGGCGACGGTGCCGAGCCCGGCGGCCGCGCCGGACACCGGGAGGAACCCGACGCCGACGGAGAGGGCCGCGGTCGCCGCGGCGAGCGCCGCGGTGGGGGCGAGGAAGGAGCGGTCGGCGAGCCGGCGCGCGAGATCGGCCAGGGTCTGCCGTGACTTGGGCAGCGGCGGTACGACGGGCACGGCGAGGGCGGCCCAGACCGCGACGGCCGCCGCGCACAGCGCCATCACCAGGAACAGCAGTCGCAGCCCGCCCGCCCACACGAGTGCGCCGCCGAGGAGCGGCCCGAGCGTGTAGCCGATGGACTTGTAGAAGCCGTAGCTGCCGAAGGCACGGCCGCGTCTCGCGGCCGGGTTCAGTCGGGCGACGAGCGCGGATGCGGAGGGCGAGAAGGCGGAGGCGGCCGCGCCCTGGCCGAGGCGGGCGGCCCACAGCCAGCCGGGGCTGTCGGCGAGTACGTACAGCGCGGACGCCACGGCGAAGGCGACGAGGCCGCCGAGCAGGACGGGCTTGGCGCCCACGCGGTCGGCGAGGGTGCCGAAGACGGGCTTGAGGACGACCTCGGCTCCGTCGTAGAGGGCGAGGAGCCCGCCGAGGACGAGCAGGGACGTGACGGCGCCCTCGGAGTAGCCGCCGAGATTGGCGGCGATTCCGTGGGCGCCGAAGGCGGTGGTGAACCCGGCCGCGTACAGCGGCCACATGGCCCGCCTGCCGGTCGGGGCGGATATCGCGGGCGTGGTCATCGGACGTCGTTCTCCACCGCGGCACCGGGGCCGCCGTGCAGGACTCCGAAGACGCGCTCGGCGTAGTCCTCGCAGACCTCGGTGCACCGGCGCAGCCGCTCGCGGGCCTCGGGTGCTTCCGGGGCACCGAAGACGTCGCGGGCGGTCAGGTCACGATGCCGGCGACGCAGCCGCTCCAGGCTCTGCTCCTCCTCCTCGAGCTCGGCCAGGGTGAACTTCGCGATCCGGATCTCCTTGGCGATCTCGTGCTCGAACTTGTCGCAGTCGGCCAGGAACTCCCGCCAGTCGTCGGACCGCGCGGCCGTGAACATCGCCCGCAGCCGCGTCTCGTCCTGCGCCCCGCGCCCGCTCGCGGCCAGCGTGACGGCCTCGCCCTCGGCGCGCTCGGTCAGCTCGACAGCGCGCCGGATCCCTTCGGCGAAGACGGGAACGTCGGGGACCGCCCACACCCCCTGCCCCAGCGACAGTGCGCCGACCTTGCGCAGCTCGCGCCAGACGGCGACCCGATGCCGGGACGGCTGGGCCGGCAGCCTGACGAGCAGCAGGAGCCAGTCCCTGCCCTCCTGGTTCACATCGGTCACACACACGAATGTAGCAGGCGTTACATGCGTACTGGTGACAGATATCCCGGTCGCGGAAAGCGATCGGACTCTGCCGACGCACTCACCGAGCCACCATCAGCGGCCGACCCTACGGTGGCCTCATGAGCGACCCCGAGAAGAACAAGGCCACGGCCAAGGCGTTCTACGACCTGATGTTCAACCAGTGCCGCCCCGCCGAGGCCATCGACCGGTACGCCGGCGACACCTACATCCAGCACAACCCGCACGTCGGCGACGGCAAGCAGGCGTTCATCGACTACTTCGAGCGCATGGCCGCCGAGTACCCCGGCAAGCACGTCGAGTTCAGACGTGCGTTCGCCGACGACGACCACGTCATCCTGCACTGCCGTCAGACCTGGCCCGGCGACGAGGACTACGCGGGGATCGACATCTTCCGCTTCGACACCGACGGCAGGATCGTCGAACACTGGGACGTCCTCCAGGTCGTCCCGCCCACGTCCAAGAACGACAACACCATGTTCTGAGCGGCGGCACGGACACGGGACCGTTGCGATGACGGAGGCCGTCCGTCAACTCCCTCCTCTATGGCGCCGGTTGGGCAGGAGAGCCCATCTGCCACACTTGCGCCGTGCGCGCCGCGGCTCGCGGCGCAGGGGGAAGGGATCTCAGTGTGGCCCGGTGGATTGTGCTGGCGATACCCGTCGACGGTGTCAGCGAGATGGATCGAGACGCACGAACGCTCGCGGAATTCGACGGCAGTGCGGAGGAAGCCGAATCCGCGCTGCTGAAGGAGGCGAGCACGTACGAGCACAAGCTCTGGAAGGTGCGACGGCGCGAGATCTTCAAGTGCTCCGACCGGTCCTACTTCCTCCGCATCCACGGCCGCCTGGCTACGTACGGACTCCTGCTCCAGCTCGCCGAGCTGGTCCACGACAGCGCGGAGCTCACGAGCAGGTCCCCCGCCTGAGGACGAGGATTCCGCGTACCGGCTGGACGTCGTCGGCACAGCTCCCGTGCCGACGGTGTGCTGCAGGGCGAGACTGCGGGGCTGCGGGGCTGCGGGGCTGCCGCGAAACGCGTCAGGGGCCGTTCCAGATTGCTCTGAAACGGCCCCTGAGCTGCGACTCTTTCGAGTCGGGACGACAGGATTTGAACCTGCGACCCCTTGACCCCCAGTCAAGTGCGCTACCAAGCTGCGCCACGTCCCGATACCCGTCTGACCTGGGGTTTCCCCTGGCCGAACGCGCATGAGAACAATACCGCACTTTCCCGGGTGGTCACGCACGCGTTTCCTGGGCGCCCCCGTGCAGCGATGCGCCGGGTGCGCCCGTTCACTCTCCGTGACGCGCCCCCGCGCCTTCGAGTGCGCCCGCGCGCCCGCTCCTTCGGCCCCTGAGCGGGGTCCGGGAGGTCGGAGGCCGGTGCGGCCTGGGCAGTAAAAGGGACGGAGAGGTTCCGGAATACCACCCTTCTGGGGAGGAAGGGGTTCATGTGGCGATACGGAGGTTCTCGTCGCCATATGCCATCCACGTCGTTGCCATCGGCATGTGGCAGAAAGATGACCATGGGGAAGGAGCCCGAAATCCGGCCGCCAGCGCCAAGACCACGCGAAACACAGTCAGATCCAATCGTCAACCGCTCCTGTTTCGGACAAACTTCGTGGCGATATTGATCCGTTCCGGAAAGATCAACACCATGAAGAGGTCGGCCTGTTCGGGACGGGACCACTGCCGATGCACCACCTGTTCGGACAACCCCGCCGAGCAGGCGTCTCGCAGGTGAGGACTCGGATGGACAACTACTTCAGCAGCCGACTGCATCATGAGCTCAGGGAAACCGTCCGCGAGTTCGCGGAGCGTGAGGTACGGCCCCGGATAGCCGAGATGGAGGCGTCCCGGACGGTCCACCACGAGCTGTCGCGCAAGATCGCCGAGCAGGGCTGGCTGGGCGCGACAATCAGCCAGGAGTACGGCGGTATGGGCGCCGGCCACCTGGCCAAGACGATCATCATCGAGGAGCTCTCCCGGGTCAGCGGCGCGATGGGCGCCATGGTCCAGGCCTCCCAGCTGGGCACCGCCAAGATCGTCCACTTCGGCAGCGACGAGCAGCGCAAGACCTGGCTCCCCGAGATAGCCGCCGGCGCCTGCCTGCCGACCATCGCGGTCACCGAGCCCGAGTCCGGCGGTCACGTCCTGGGCATGAGCGCCAGCGCGGTCCGGGACGGCGACGACTACATCCTCAACGGCCGCAAGGTCTACGTCGGCAACAGCCACGTCGGCGATCTGCACGGTGTCGTGGTCAGGACCGGTCCGGGATCGAAGGGACTCACCGCCTTCCTGGTCGAATCCGATCGCCCGGGTTTCAGGACCGGTCCCCAGCAGCCGGCCATGGGACTCCACGGCTTCAGCTTCGGCGAGCTGATCTTCGAGAACTGCCGGGTGCCCGCCTCCAACCGGCTCGGCGACGAGGGCGACGGCCTCGCCGTCGCGTACTCCTCCAGCGTGCTCTACGGCCGGGCCAACCTCACCGCCGTCTCGCTCGGCATCCACCAGGCGATCCTGGAGGAGACCACCCGCTTCGCCTCCGAGCGCATCCGCTACGGCAAGCCGCTCCACGACCTGCCCACGGTCAAGCTGAAGCTCGGGCAGATGCAGTCCCGGCTGATGACCGCCCGGCTGGCCGCGTACCACGCCGTGCACCTGCTGGACCAGGGTCTCTCCTGCGACACCGAGCTGATGAACGCCAAGCTCGTCAACGTCGAGTCGGCCATCGACTCCGGTCGCAACGCCATGGAGATCCACGCCGCCGCCGGCCTCTTCACGGACCGGGCCATCGAGCGGTACCTCAGGGACGCGCACCACATCTTCGCCCCGGCCGGCACCTCCGACGTCCAGCTCCTGCGGCTGGCCGAGGTCGCCCTCGGCCAGGACAAGGGCAGCTGGTCGGAGCGGCTGTCCGAGCTGGTCCGCACGCCGGAGCGGGAGCCGGCGCACGTCTGACCGAACCCACCCCCACGGGCCGGGAGCCCCGGTACGGCCGCTGCCGTACCGGGGCTCCCGGGCGAGTGCGAAGGGGTGACGGTCAGAACATGCCGTCCTCACGACGGTGGATCTGCTCCACGAGCTCCGCCGCCATCGCCTTGATCGTCTCCAGACCGGCCCGCCCCCACGGCCGTACGTCCGTGTCGACCACGCAGATGGTGCCGAGCGCGACGCCGGTACGGTCTATCAGCGGCGCCCCCATGTAGGAGCGGATGCCGATCTCGTCGACGACCGGGTTCCCCGCGAAGCGCGGGTAGTCGCAGACGTCCTCGAGGACGAGTGCCTTGCGCCGCACCACCACGTGCGGGCAGTAGCCGTGGTCGCGGGCCATGAAGCGGCCGACGCCGCCACCGCCCGCGGCGGCCGCGCCCAGGTCGCTGCCGGAGTGGGTGCCCTCGGGGGTGTGCAGACCCGCGAAGAACTGCCGGTTCTCGTCGATGAAGTTGACCATCGAGAACGGGGCGCCGGTCACCTCGGCGAGCCGGTGGGCGAAGTCGTCGAACGCCGGGTCCGGTCGCTCCCCGAGACCGAGTTCGCGCAGCCGCTGCACACGGGCGGGCGCGTCCTTGTCGATGGGGGTCAGCAGGAGGTGACCGGTCGGGTCGTAGGTCATGGCGTGGCTCCGTAGCTCGGCACGGTGTCCGGGATGGTGGTGAGCAGATGCTGGACGAGGGTCAGCAGGGTGCGGATGCCGGAGCTGGAGATCCGGGCGTCGCAGAGGACGACCGGCACCTCCGGCTTGAGGTCGAGGGCGGCCCGTACCTCGTCCGGTTCGTAGCGGTAGGCGCCGTCGAACTCGTTGACGGCCACGATGAACTGGATCCCCCGCCGTTCGAAGAAGTCCACGGCGGAGAAGCACTCCTGGAGCCTACGGGTGTCGGCCAGGACGACCGCACCGAGCGCACCCTCGGAGAGCTCGTCCCACATGAACCAGAAGCGCTCCTGGCCGGGGGTGCCGAAGAGGTACAGGACGTGGCGGTCGTCGAGCGTGATGCGGCCGAAGTCCATGGCGACGGTGGTCGTCGTCTTGGACTCCACGCCCTCCAGGCTGTCGGTGGCCGCGCTGACCGAGGTGAGCAGCTCCTCGGTGCTCAGCGGTTCGATCTCGCTGACCGCGCCCACGAGAGTCGTCTTGCCCACGCCGAATCCGCCCGCCACCAGGATCTTGAGCGCGGTGGGGAAGGGGTCGGTCGCGAAACTGTCGTGGCGCTCAGAGCCGTTGTCGTAGGCCATCGAGCACTGCCTCCAGCAAGGAACGGTCGGTGGGATTGGCGTGGAAGCGGGGCGCGCGGGCGGTCAGCGCCCCGCAGTCCACGAGGTCGGACAGCAGGACCTTGGTGACGACGGCCGGAAGCCGTAAGTGCGCCGCGATCTCGGCCACCGAGGTGGGTCCGTCGCACAGCCCGAGGGCCAGGCTGTGCTCGGGACCCATGTGCGCCTGGGGGCTCGATCCGGTCGCCATCACCATGGACAGCAGGTCCAGTGCGGTGGTGGGTTTGGTCCGGCCGCCGCTCACGGTGTACGGGCGGATCAGCCGCCCGGCCGCGTCGTCGAGCCAGGGCCCTTCCTGATGAGACGTCACGTCTACTGCCCGAGGCCGCCCACCGCGCCGGCGGCCTGCCGGGCGGGGGTGACCAGGTAGGGCCGGACGCTCTTGACGAGCATCGCCATCTCGTAGCCGAGGACGGCGGCGTCCGCCTCGCGGCCGGCGAGGACGGCCAGGCAGGTGCCGGAGCCCGCGGTGGAGACGAACAGGAGGGTGGAGTCGAGCTCCACGACCACCTGGCGGACCTCGCCGCCGTCGCCGAACCGGGCGCCGGCGCTG
The DNA here is from genome assembly GCF_040295385.1 of Streptomyces sp. NPDC002825. NCBI lineage: Bacteria > Bacillati > Actinomycetota > Actinomycetes > Kitasatosporales > Streptomycetaceae > Streptomyces > Streptomyces sp. NPDC002825. The sequence continues at coordinate 95,287 of NZ_JBEOVH010000015.1, read as the reverse complement.
CGGCCGAGCGAGTAGAGCCCGGAGGCGAGGGCCGCCATGTGGTCGGCGGCGTCGGGGTCGAGGCCGTGGACGGATTTCACGAGACCGTCGGAGGAGAGCAGGACGGCGTTGCGGGTGTACGGGACCCGCTGGACCAGGCCGCTGAGCAGCCAGTCGAGGTCCGAGGAATGGCCGGTCGGCACATTGCTCGCCATGGTGATCTACTCCTTGTGCGCGTCGCCGGGACGCAGCGATTCATGGGGGGCGGGCTGGGATTCGGCGAGGCCGATGCCGCGCTGGAACGCGGCCATCAGGCCCGGGTCGTGCAGGGCGTGCTCCTCGGTCTTGCGGGTCACGGGCTCGTCCCGCAGCTGCGGGACGATGTGCTCCTGTGCGCGCCTCTTGGGGAGCAGGGGCCGGCCGTCGTCCTCGGCACGGGGGGCCGGGGGGAGCGGCGAGAGCAGGTGGTCCGGCGGGCCGTTGTGTTCGGCTCCGGCCGGCTGGGCCGGTATCGCGGGGGCGGGACCGGGGTTTCCGTACCCGCTCGACTGCGCGCCCGTACGGAGGTACGGGTGCGAGCCGGGCAGGGGGGCCTCCTCGTGACGGGCGGCGGCCCGCTCCGGGGAGGGTGAGGGTACGGCCTGCGGTACGGGGGTGCCGGCGGCCGTTCCGCCGGGGGCGGCCTGCGCGGGTGCCTGCGGAAGGCCGGAGACGTGGCCCTGGGCGTGCGCCGCGACCGGGGCCGGTGCCTGGCTCGGCGCGGGGGCCGGAGCCTGGGCCGGGACGTGGCCGGGGGCCTGCGCCGGGGCGTGGCCCGGAGTCTGCGCCGGGGCCGCCGTGGGGGCGGTGGCCGCGGGCTGGCTCTGGGGCTGGATCTGCACCTGGCCGGGCGGGATCGCCGCGGAGCCGGCGGTCGCGGCGGTCTGGCGCTCGTGCTGGGCGAGGCCCTCGGGGTCGGAGCCGAGGAGGCCCTGCGGCAGCACGAGAACGGCCTGGACGCCGCCGTAGATGTTGGACTGGAGGCGTACGGCGATGCCGTGGCGGCGGGCGAGCGCCGAGACGACGAAGAGGCCGATGCGGCCGTCCTGGAGCAGATGCGCGACGTTGACCTGGTCGGGATCGGCGAGCAGGGCGTTCATCTTGTTCTGCTCGGTGACGGGCATGCCCAGGCCCCGGTCCTCGACCTCGATCGCGAGGCCGGCCGTGACGTACTGGGCGCGCAGCAGCACCGTGGTGTGCGGCGCGGAGAACAGCGTCGCGTTCTCGACGAGCTCGGCGAGGAGGTGGATGACGTCGGCCACGGCATGGCCCCGGAGCGTACCGTCGATCGGGGGTACGAGCTTCACGCGCGGGTACTGCTCGACCTCGGCGATGGAGGAGCGCAGCACCTCGGTCATGGTGACCGGGTTCGACCACTGGCGGCGCGAGATGGCACCGCCGAGCACGGCGAGGTTCTCGGCGTGGCGGCGGATGCGGGTGGCCAGGTGGTCGACGTGGAACAGGCCCTTGAGCAGCTCCGGGTCCTCGACCTCGTTCTCCAGCTCGTCGAGGAGCTGGATCTCGCGGTGGACCAGGGACTGCAGGCGCCGGGCGAGGTTGACGAAGACCTCGACCTTCTGTTCGTTTCCGACGCTGCTGGAGAGCCGGGAGGCCTGCACGACGGCCGCGACGGCCGCCTCGTGAGACCGCGTCAGCTCCTGGGACAGCAGATCGAACTCGTCGCCGGGGGCGGGTGCGGCAGGCTGCGCGGGGCGGGGCGGGGGGCCTTCGCCCCTGCGCAACTGTTCGACGACCGCACGGAGTTCGCTCTGCCCGCGGGCGCTGGTGCGGCGCAGGGAGTTGCAGCGGTCGAGGACGGACTTGGCCGCCCGGTCCGCACCGAGCGCGGCGGCGGTCACGGAGGCCACGGTGAGGGCGGCGGCTCCGGTGAGCGCGGCCCAGAGGCCGGGCGTGGGGCTGGCGCCCGTGGAGCGGATGGTGAAGAGGACGGCCGCCGCCCCGCCGAGGGCCACCGCGACGGCGGGGAGCACGGAGGTGCGCAGGAGTTGGGGGCGTATGCGGGCTTCCGTGGGAAGCGGCGCGGAGGCCTGCGCCGGGGGGTTGCTGTGGGTACCGGTGGCGGAGCGGGCGCCTGGCCGGCCGTGCCGCCCGCCCTCGCGTCGATCGGACCGCGAGGCGGGTGCGCGAAGTTGAGACATGAGTGTCCTTGGTACGTGCCCAGGAATCGGCGTACTGCGGGGGTGTGCTGCAGGGGGTCTACGGGGGAGGTGTTCTACAGACGTGCGAGGAGCCTAGCGATGATCATCAGCCACACACTGTAGTCGTCAACCGTTCATGTGCGGTGCGCAGTTGACAAACTTACCCGTAGAGCGGGCCGGTCTGGTATCGCCCCTCGTGCGACAGGCCGAGAATGATCGGCCGAAAGTCGATGCCGCGGCCTGAAGGGGGCTCCCGCGGGCGGGAACGGAAGAGGGCGGAGGCGCCTTCGCGCCACCGCCCTCCCCGGAAACCGCCCTGGACCGGAATCCCCCGCAGGAGGCGCGTCCGGGCCCCCCTTGCGGGGACGAGGACGGCCGGGACTCCACCCCGACCCGCGTGTGTACGGCTCCGAGGGCCGCCCTCCGCCACGCGTGTCCGCGACGACTCCGGCGGCCGCACCCGCAGGTGGCTGGTAACCGTCGGTGAGAGCGGAGGGCTCCACCTCGGTCACGGCGCCCGACCCCGGGTCCGTCGCTCGTGCACGGTCACCCCTCCGGGCGCGGACCACCTCGTCGGCCACCGGCCGGATAGCGGCGAGTGGCGGACAGGGCTCTCAGCAGCGGGCGAGCGTTCCGCTGTCCAGAGTGGACTTGTCGCCGAACACCCAGCCTTCGGTCTCCGTTCCCGCGATGCGGGCGTAGATCCACTTGTTGGCATGCGCGTTGGTGATGTAGCAGTGGTAGTAGACCTTCGTACCGGAGTCGAGCGCGGTCACCCAGGAGCACTCCGCGTACGGCCCGGTGTAGAGGTGGGTGTTCTGGGACGCGTGGCCGTAGCCGTCGCTGCGGTTCGAGTGGGCCCAGCCGGTGCACGCCGTCGACACCGGGGTGGGCTCCTTCACCGTGGCACTGGGCGTCGCCTTCGTCGAGGCCGAGGGGCTGCCGGACGGCTTGTCGCCTCCGCCGCCGGGCGACGCCGACGTGGGGCCCGCCGACGGGTCCTCGCCCTTCTTCGAGGGCGGGCCGGACGGCGTCTCGCCAGGGGCGGCGGAGGCCGTCTCGCCGGGGCGCAGGGACGTCAGGTCCCCCGGGGAGGTCGGACCGTCGGTCGTCCCTCCCGCGCCGGGCATGCCACCGCCGGTGGAGGTGCTCGCGGTGGGCAGCGCCGTGTCGGAGCCGCCGTCGCTCTGCGCGCCCCGCATGTCCATCAGCGCGTAGGCGGCTCCGCCGCAGACGAGGACGGTCGCGGCCGCCACCGCGGCGATCGTACGGGTGCGGCGGCGGGCCCGTACCGACGTGGCGCGGGTCTCGGAACGGCTGTTCCCACCGGCCGGAGCACCGGGCACCATGCCCGGCTGCGCGGCACCCGCCGGTGGCGGCGGCTGCGGGGCGGCGTACGCACCGGGCGGGAGGTGCGGAGCGGCCGACTGCGAGGCCGGCGGGGAGTACGGGGCGGCAGGCTGCGGGGCCGGCGAGGGGTACGGCGCGGCAGGCTGCGGGGCCGGCGGGGAGTACGGCGCGGCGGACTGCGAGGCCGGCGGGGAGTACGGCGTGGCCTGGGCGGGGCCGAAGCCCGGCGGAGCGGCGGGATGGGGCGCCGGGGGCGCCGCGAGCTCCGTGGTGCCGCCCGCGGCGACCGCCTCCAGCATCTCGCGCGCCTGACCGGCGTCGGGCCGCTGCAGCGGGTCCTTGGCCATCAGGGCCCGCAGCACCGGGGTGAGCGGTCCGGCGCGCCGGGGCTCCGGCAGGGGTTCGCCGACGATCGCCGCGAGCGTGGACCAGACCGAGGTACGGCGGAACGGCGCAGCACCCTCCACCGCCGCGTACAGCGTCATGCCGAGCGCCCAGATGTCCGACGCGGCACCCGGCACCTGGCCCTGGGCACGCTCCGGCGGCAGATAGTCGAGCGATCCGACGATCTGCCCGCTCTGGGTCAGTTTGGCGAGGGCCTCGTCGCCCGCGGTCTCCATGCTGGCGATGCCGAAGTCGGTGAGCACGACCCGGCCGCCGGGCTCCAGGAGTACGTTGCCGGGCTTGACGTCCCGGTGGAGGACTCCGGCCCGGTGGGCCGCGTCGAGCGCGTCCATCAGCTTCGCGCCGATCGCGGCCGCCTCGCGCGGATCCAGTGCGCCGCGCTGCGCCAGTACGTCGTCGAGGGAGGGCCCTTCGACCAGCTCCATGACGATGACCGGCAGCCCCTGCTCCTCGACGACGTCGTGCACGGTCACGACACCGCTGTGCCGGATGCGGGCGGCGGCCTGCGCCTCCCGCTGCATCCGGACCCGCAGGTCGGCCAGTTCGGCCGGGGAGGCGTCGGTGTAGGCCCGCAGGACCTTGACGGCGACCTCGCGGTTCAGCAACTGGTCCACTGCCCGGGCGACCACGCCCATTCCACCGCGGCCGATCATCGCGGTGACGCGGTACCGACCGCCGAGAACCTCGCCGACCAGATCCGCGCCGTTTGCCCCCGTCACCTGTCACATCCCGTTCGTCGCACTGTTCGAAACACGCCATGTGGCGGGCACCAGGGTAGGGGTTCGCGCATGTGCGAGTGCGCACGGCCCGGCTCTCCGGGCCGCTCGCGCGACCCAACGGCCGTGGTCACCACGACATCTCATCCGAGATCAGGACACCCGAGCACTCGCCTCTGCAAGCACGCGACGGGCACGCGCACGTCGGACCGGCCGAAGTCGCACGGCGGTGCGGGGGCTCGGCGCGTCACGGTCCGGCGAAGCGACCTCATACTGTCCGACGAGTACCGCCGGCCGCCGGCGCCTCATCCGTCCACCACCGACCCGGGAGTCACCACGTTGTACCGGATACGTCCGGCCCGGCTCGCCGGTCTGCTGCTGTCGACCGCACTCGCCGCGGGCGGGCTGACGGGCTGCTCGTACCTCTCCCCGTTCACAAGCTGCGAGGGGACCGGGAGCCGGGCCGAGGGCCTGGAATCACTGGCCATCCTCGACTCCAGGCCCGCGAAGGCGACCGTCCCCCGGGGGCTCGAAGAGGTCGCGTCCGGCTGCGTCGACGACAGTGGCGACGCCTGGCTGTCCGCCTACCGCACGTACGCCTTCCCCGGCAGCAGGACCGAGGTGCTCCGGTACTACCGGACGGCGGCGGAACACGACGGCTGGCACTGGGAACAGGACCCCTGGCAGCCGCACGTGCCCGAGGAGACGGCGGGACTGTGCTTCACCAAGGGCGAGGACGGCGAAGCCATGATGCTGACGGTCTCCTTCATGACCGCCCGGGATCTCGAGTTCGAGGGTTACGGGCCCGGTCCCGAGTTCGCCTCCGGATCGGCCTTCCGCATCGAAGCGGGCTCGGAGGCCGACGGCGCCAGGACGGGCTGCTGGGACTAGGGGCGCCGGGTCAGCGCTCGTAGTACGTCTCGATCGGGGCGCGGGCCTCCTCGTACAGGGCCGGCCCGTCCTGGACGACGGCGGGCCAGGCGCCCGACTCCGGCTTGAGCGCCACGAGTTGGGCGGTGGACAGCGCGTGGACGACCCGGCCGAACGATGGCGCCCGCGCACATGCCGCAGGGCTCGCAGCTGGTGTACAGGGTGGTGCGGGCGGGCGTCCGCGTCGAGTTCACGGGCCGCCCAGCGGGCCAGTTTCAGCTCGGGGTGGGCGGTGATGTCCTCGTCGCGCCGCACGGTGTTGTGGGCCTCGGCGAGGATCGTGCCGTCCGGCCCGGCCAGCAGGGAGCCGTACGGGGCGTCGCCCAGGGTGACGGCGTGCGCGGCGATCTCGACGGCGCGCCGCAGGAGCTTCTCGTCGGCGGGGGTGATCACGGTGCTGTCCTCCGGTGGTCGGCCACGGCGGCGAGGGTCTTCCAGGCGGCGTGCGGCCGGCGGGTCTCCTCGGGGTCGCCGTGGTAGGGGTCGAGTACGACGGTTTCGGCGCGGAGACGCGCCAGCTGGTCGAGGTCGTCCTGGATCTGTTCTCAATCAACTCTCCACCGGAAACCACAGCCGCTCTACCTACGGCTCCCTCTCCACAGCCCGGACGGAGACTGCTTCGGCGGTGCCGGTCGCCGCGGCGACCATGCCGGCGTCGTCAGGCGCCCTGAGCCCGACAGTGGACGAGCCGCTCCTGGACGACCAACGGGATTCCCCGACCGACCCTCCCGGCGAGGACCTCGACGCGGTCCCGATCGGCCAGAGCGACGAGGGAGCACCTGAAGTCTCGCGGGCCGCGGTCCCTCCGCAGGCATCTGGTGAGGGCGGTCAGCGGGCGTTGCCCTCGGCCCGGCATCCCCTCGGCGGACCCCGGACGGAGGTCCCGGCTCTCCGCCGCGCGTTGGTCCGTTCGCTGGAGGCGGTCGAGGAATCCGGGCCCAGCCGTACCGAGCAGACGATCCAGCGCCTCAAGCGTCGTCCGGATGCGCGCAAGGCCGTCCTGGTCCGTTGCGGAGGTCGCTGCGAGAACCCAGGCTGCGGCGGACAGCCGGAGGACGTCACCGACAGCGGCCGGCCGATCCTGGAAGTGGATCACATCGTCGAGTTGGCGGCCGGAGGCCGCGACCACCCCGAGCAGATGGTCGCCCTGTGCCCCGACTGCCACGCCGTCAAGACGCGCGGCCGCTCCCGGGAGTCGCTGTGGCGGCACTGGAGAGGACCGGCCGCCCAGCGCAGCCGGTCCCCGGCGTTGCTAGTAGTGCGTGAGGACGAAGTTGTACCCCTGGGCGTAGTGCGAACCGCCGGAGGGGCAGACGCCGTCCGTGGGGTAGCCCCAGTAGTACATCGAGTAGCACTTGGAGCAGAAGCGCCACTTGTCCTGGGCCGTCGCCGACGGGGGGATGTCGTGGTTGAGGACGAAGTTGTACCCCTGTGCGTAATGCGAACCGCCGGAGGGGCAGACGCCGTTCGTGGGGTAGCCCCAGTAGAACATCGAGAAGCACTTGTTGCAGAAGCGCCACTTGTCCTGGGCGGTAGCCGATGGCGGCACGTCGTACGGGAGGATGAAGTTGTACCCCTGGGCGTAGTGCGAGCCGCCCGCCGGGCAGACGCCGTCCGTGGGGTAGCCCCAGTAGTACAGGGCGAAGCACTTGTTGCAGAAGCGCCACTTGTCCTGGAGGGACTGGATCCCCGTCGAGTCGGCGGCGGCCGGGGTCGCGAACGCGCCGGCGGTGACCGCGGCTCCGGCGAGGCCGGCCGTGACGCCGAGTGCCCGGGTGAGGAATGACCGTCGGTCCGGCGAGGGTCTTGCAGAACCGCCGTCGCCTTCGGCTGAACCGGCTAAACCGGCTGAACGCATGTTGGAACCTCTCCTTCGGTTTCGGTGGAACGCGTTGCCGATGTGGAGTGTCGTGGTTCTCGCGCCGGGAGAGCGTCCCAGTCGCCGGTTTTCACCGTCAAGACCCGGTCGGGCCCGTTATGCGGCCGCTCCCGTTCCGGTCGGGCGGCGCCACCGGCGGGGGCCTGCCGGCAGCCCGGTCGTGGCCCGCGTGACGTACGGCGTCCTCGAGGAATCCGATCGCCCCGGAAGTCGACGCCCCTCATCGGCGACGCGTGTCGATTCGCTTGCGCCGACGCGGAACGGCCGCTCCACCCGGGAGTACCGGATGGAGCGGCCGTCGTCCGCCGGCGCCTCGGTCACTAAGCCGGGGTCTCCCGGAGGGGGACCGTCACGATGGGACCAGGCGGTGGCGCGTCAGCGCAGCGCCGGAGCGTCCCGGGGCTCCTCACACCGGCCCTCCCGCGACCACTCCTGGCAGAGGCGGTGAGCCTGCTCAGGAGATGTCACCTCTCGCCCGCGAGGTCGAGATCACCACTGCGCTTCCCGGTCTCGATCTCGGGACGCCGGGGGCGGCGCCACGGGCGCGGGATCGGGAGGGAGACCGCCCGCCACCACGGCTCCCCCGGCAGCTTCCCCGCCGGTTCGAAGGGCTCGCCGGGGTGCGGGAAGGCCACCGCCTGGCCGGCCTCCTCGGCCGCGTCCCTCGTCCACTCGCCCGGTTCCGCCCACGCGTGCGGCGCCAGGCTGAAGGTGCCCCAGTGGATCGGCAGCAGCACCCCGCCGGGCGCGCCTCCCTGGAGGTCGAGGTGGGTCTGGACGCCCTCGGCCGGCGTCATGTGGATGTCCGTCCAGAACTCCGAGTACGCACCGATCTGGATCATGGTGACGTCGAAGGGGCCGTGGGCGGCGCCGATGTCCTTGAAGCCGGAGAAGTAGCCGGTGTCGCCGCTGTGGAAGATCCGGTGTTCCGGTCCCCGCACGACCCAGGACGCCCAGAGCGTGTGCTGCTTGTTGCGCAGGCCCCGCCCGCAGAAGTGCCGGGCCGGGGTGGCCGTGAGCCGCAGGTCGCCGACCTCGGTGGACTCGTTCCAGTCCAGCTCGCGCAGGCGCGAGGCGGGCACGCCCCAGTGCTCCAGGTGCGCGCCGACGCCGAGCGGCACCGCGAAGAGCGTGTCCGTGCCGGCCAGTGCCTTGATCGTCGGCAGGTCGAGGTGGTCGTAGTGGTCGTGCGAGATCACGACGACGTCGACCGGGCCGAGCTCGGCCAGCGGCACCGGCGCGGGGTGGAGCCGCTTGGGACCAGCGAAGGGGAACGGGGAGCAGCGGTCGCCCCAGACCGGGTCGAAGAGGACCCGGTGGCCGTCGATCTCCGCGAGGATCCCGGAGTGTCCCATCCAGGTCAGGCGCAGACCGGTGGCCGGCGGCCGGGCCAGGTCGGCCAGGGTGGTCGGGTGGACGGGGATCGCGCCGGTGGGGGCTCGGCGCGCGCGTCCCTCCTTCTCGAAGTAGACCTTGGCGAAATCGATGCTCGACCCGGAGGGGCCGCGTCGCGCCGGTTCGGGGTTCTGGAAGATCCCGTCCGCGAAGTTCGGCGAGCGGCGGATCCGGGCGAGGCGCGCGCCCGTGGGTTCCGCGCCGAAGGACTCGGGGCGCAGCGCGCGCAGCCGGGCCCGCGGCGAACGGTCGGAGCCGGTACCGGTCACAGGACCTCCTGATCTCTGGGGGTCGTTCCATTATGGGCGGCCCGCGGCGGAGACGGCCGGGCGGTCGGTCATACTGAATCGCCGTTCAGTACGGATCACCCGGCCGGCCCTCACCTCCTTGGAGCTCCGCGATGCCTCCTTCTCCCCTTCTGTCCGTCTCCTGGACCGATCACGTGACCGGGCGCCGGGGCCATCTGGTGGTCGACCGGCTGGTACGCGGGGTGGCCAGCGGCGGCCTGCGGATGCGGGAGGGCTGCACGGCGGAGGAGGTCGCCGGGCTCGCCCGCGGCATGACCATGAAGGAGGCCCTGCACTACGACCCCTCCGCCCGGTACGTGCCGCTGGGCGGCGCCAAGGGCGGCATCGACTGCGACCCCCGCTCCCCCGAGGCGTACGGCGTGCTCGTGCGCTACCTGTGCGCGATGCGGCCGTACGTCGAGCGGTTCTGGACCACCGGGGAGGACCTCGGGCTCACCCAGGACCTGGTGGACCGCGCCGTGGCCGAGGCCGGGCTCGTCTCCTCGGTGCAGGCGGTGTTCCCGCTCCTGGAGGACGAGGCGGAGGCCCGGAAGCGGCTCGCCGACGCGTTCGCGATCGAGGTGGACGGCATCGGGCTCGACGAGCTGGTCGGCGGTCTCGGGGTCGCCGAGTCCGTGCTCGTCGCGCTCGACCGGGCCGGGCGGGCGTACGAGGGGACCCGGGTGTCCGTGCAGGGCCTCGGCACCATGGGCGGGGCGACCGCCCGCTTCCTCGCCCGGGCCGGTCTGCGCGTGGTGGCCGTCGCCGACGTCCGGGGCACGATCGTGAACCCCGACGGCCTCGACGTCGAGTCGCTGCTCGCCGCCCGGGACGGGCACGGGGCCGTCGACCGTTCCGTACTGCGGCCCGGTGACCGCGAGGAGGCCGGCGACGCCTGGCTGTCGGCCGACGCCGAGGTCCTCGTGCCGGCGGCCGTCTCGTACGCGATCGACGGCGCGAACCAGGACCGGATCACCGCCCGCTGGATCGCCGAGGCGGCGAACATGCCGGTCCTGCCCGAGGCCGAGGAGGCGCTCGCCGCGCGCGGGGTGACCGTGCTGCCGGACGTGGTCGTCAACTCGTGCACCAACGCCTGGTGGTGGTGGACGCTCTTCGGCGACATCGAGGCCGACGCGGACCAGGCCTTCGCGCGGGTACGGGGCGCGATGCGGGCCCTCGTCGGCGGAATGCTCGACCGGGCCGACGCGGACGGCGTCAGCCCGCGCGCCGCGGCGCACGCGCTGGTGGACGAGCGGCTGCCGGTCATCGCCGAACGCTACGGCTGGTACTGACCCGGCACGCGCCACGACCGTTGGCGATCATGCTCTTGTCATGTGCTGTGTAGGCTGCACCGCGTGGCGAGAGTGCGGTTGAGCGTGGCCGAGCGGCGTGACGAACTGCTGAGGGCCGCCGTCGAGCAGATCGAGGCGCGCGGCGTCGCGGCCGTCCGGATCTCCGACGTGGCCTCCGCCCTCGGGGTGAGCAACGCGCTCGTGCTCTACCACTTCTCCTCGAAGGAACAGCTGGTCGCCGCGGCCTTCGCGCACGCCGCCGAGGCCGACCTCGCCCAGCTGCGGCAGCTGCTCGGACGGCGCTCCACGGCGGTGCGGCGTCTGCGGGCCGCGGTCCGCTGGTACGCGCCCACCGGCCAGGCCAAGGGCTGGCGGCTGTGGATCGAGGGCTGGGCGGTCTCGCTGCGCGACCCGGAGCTGCGCCGGGTCGCCGCCTCCCTCGACCGGGAGTGGAAGGCGGCGCTGGCCCGGGTGATCGAGGAGGGGGCGGCCGCCGGGGAGTTCCGCTGCGCGGATCCGGTCGCGGCGGCCTGGCGGCTCACCGCCTTCCTCGACGGCCTCGCCGTGCAGACGACGGCCTACGTGGGCTCGCTCTCCCGCACCGCGATGCTCCGCTGGGCGGACGAGGCCCTGGCCCGGGAGCTGGGTCTCCCGGCCGACGCCCCGCTGACGGCGGGCGGGGAGGCGGCAACCGAAGGGTCCCCGGGGCCTGGACACGACGAGGCCACGGAAGGCGGGGACCCCGCGCGCTGAGGTGCGCCCGTGGTCGCCCGACGGGCCGGTCAGATCAGTTCGTAGACCGCCGAGACCGTGACCTGCTCCTCGATCTCGCCGGGCGCCAGCGGCACGGTCGGTTCGTCCACCGGCATGGTGGGGGCCGCTCCCGGGCCGGGGCGGACCGACTCGCCCTCGCTCAGGGAGACCAGCCGGCCGAGCCGGTGGCCGCTGAGCCGGGCGTGCTGGGAGGCCTTGTCGTACGCGTCCCGGTAGGCGGCCTCACGGGCCTTCGTCCGCAGCGCCGAGGGGTCGGCGACGTCGAAGACGACGCCGTTGACCCGGACCGCGTTGCCGGTTGCCTCGTTGACGGCGCCGATGACCTGGCCGGTCCGGTCGAGGTCGCGGACCTTCACCGAGAAGGACTGACCCGCCTGATAGCCCGTCACCTTGCTGTCCCCGGCGGTGTTCTGGGTGTAGACCGGGGCCAGTGAGAGGTTGTCGGTGCGGATGTCCCGGTCGGCGATCCCCTGCTTGTGCAGGACGTCGAGGAGCGCCTCGGCCGCGGTGGTCTGCGCCGACATCGCCTCCTTCGCCGTCGGGCGGGTGGCCTCGACCCCGACGGACACGATCGCCAGGTCGGGCGCGGCGGACGCGCGGCCGTTGCCCGTGACGGTGACCGTGGCCGTGGCCGGGTCCGTGGCGGCGGTGCGGAGGGAGGTCCGCTCGGGCGCGGCGGCCAGGGCGGGGGCAGCCGTGCCGGCGAGGAGGCCGCCGAGCACGGCGGTGGCGGCGAGCAGACGGGCGGTACGGGCGGCACTGGGCCGGCGGATCGTCACAGGCGGTCCCTTCGGGGGGCGGGTGCCGGGGCTCCGGCGGGCACATCCCAGCACCCGGCGCCGCCGCGTCCCGCGCGCCACTCCTGACCGGCCGCCCCCTTCACCTCTCCGCACCAACCGCGCCGGGGCCGGGACCCCGGGGGCACGAGCCGGGGAACCCGTACGCCGGCCCGCACCGCGCCGCCCGAATCCCCGCGCCCGCCCGTTCGCCGTCCGCCGCTCGTGCACCGCGCCGCCCGAATCCCCGCGCCCGCCCGTTCGCCGTCCGCCGCTCGTGCACCGCGCCGCCCGAATCCCCGCGCCCGCCCCCTCGGCGCCCACCGCCCGTGGACCCTGCCGCCTGCACCCCCGCGACCGCCCCTCAGCCGTCCGCCGGCCGCCGACCGTCCGCCGCCGAGCCGCCCCCTCGGCGTTGCCGCCCGCGTCGCCGTACCGCCCCCTACAGCGGCATGAGGTCGGGGCGCTTCGCCTCGACGTGGTCGCCGGAACTCTCGCCGCGCAGCCGGCGCCCGATCCACGGCACCAGGTACTCCCTGGCCCAGTGGATGTCGTCGCGGCGCACCTCGAGCGTGCCGCGCGGCGGGACCGGCGGCCAGGGCTGGTCGGGGTCGGCGGGCACGGGCATGCCGAGGACCTGGGCGGCGCGCAGGGCGACGCGGGTGTGCCCCTCGGGCGAGAGGTGCAGCCGGTCGTCGTCCCAGGCGCGCCGGTCCTGGACGGACTTGAGCGACCACAGGTCGAGGACCGGGCAGTCGTAGCGGTCGGCGATGGCCCGGACGTGACCGTTGTACGTGGCGATCTTGCCGCGCAGGTGCTTGAGCAGGGTCACGCCGCGGGTGTCGAAGCCGGTGGTCACCATGACGGTGCCGACCGCGGAGGTCAGATCGGCGACGGCGCGCTCGAAGCGCTCGGCCACGTCGTCCGGGTCCGTCCCGGGGCGGATGATGTCGTTGCCGCCCGCGCAGAAGGTCACCAGGTCGGGGGCGAGTTCCTTCGCCCGGGGGACCTGTTCCGCCACGATCTGGTCGAGAAGGCGCCCGCGTACGGCCAGGTTGGCGTAGCGGAAGTCGTTCTCCGGCAGCTGGTCGGCGAGCAGGACCGCGAAGCGGTCCGCCCAGCCGACGTACGTCCCGTCGGGCCCGGGGTCTCCGACGCCCTCGGTGAAGCTGTCACCGATCGCCGCGTACGACCCGAATGCGTTCTTGTCTGTTGATCTCGAATCGTCTGCCACGGGAGCACATCCTTCCCCTTCGGATGTGACCTACGCGACCGTAAGGAGGGGTTGACGGCGGGTGACATATGCCACCGATAAAGATTCCGCCAAGCCGGAATACGCCGGAGGCCCGGCACGTGCGTGCCGGACCTCCTGACGTCGAAAGCGTGCTGACATGATGTCAGATGCTGACGCCGTGCGACCGCAGGGCGGCCAGCGGGTCGATGTCGGAGCCGTACTCCGGCCCGGTGCGCATCTCGAAGTGCAGGTGCGGGCCGGTGACGTTGCCGGTCGCGCCGGAGAGGCCGATCTGCTGTCCGCCGGTGACGGTCTGGCCGGCGGAGACGGAGATGGAGGAGAGGTGGGCGTACTGCGAGAAGGTGCCGTCGGCGTGCTGGATGACGACCTGGTTGCCGTACGCGCCGCCGTCGCCGGCGGAGTAGACGGTGCCGGGGCCGACCGCGACGACGGTGGTGCCGGTGGAGGCGATGAAGTCGACGCCGGTGTGGTAGCCGGAGGACCACATGGAGCCCGAGGCGCGGTACGGGGTGGAGATGCCGCCGTTGACGGGGACGACCCAGCCGGAGGACGAGGTCGTGCCGGTCGAGGCGGAGGACGACGAAGAGGAGGAGGTGGTGGCGGCCGGGGCCGAGGAGCGCTCGCTGCTGCGGGAGGCGCGCGGGGTGTCGCCGTTCTTGCCGGAGCCCTGCGTGCTCTTGTGCGTGGCCTTCGCGTGGGCCTTCGCGGTGCTCTTGCCGCCGAGGGTGAGCTTCATGCCGGGCAGGATCAGCGAGGGGTTCTCGCCGATGACCTGGCGGTTGTCCTTGTAGAGCTTCTGCCAGCCGCCCGCGAGGTGGTGCTCGGCGGCGATCTTCGACAGGTAGTCGCCGCGGACCACGGAGTACGTCTTCGGCGCGGCCTTCGCCTGGGCGGCGGGGGCGGTCTTCACCTGGGCGACGGCCTGGGCGGGAGCGGCGGCGGGGGCGGCCTGCTCGGCGGCGTGGGCGCCGGTGGCTCCGAGGAGCGGGAGGGCGACGACGGCGCCGCCGGTGCCGGCGGCGGCGATACCACGGGTCAGGCGGTTGGCCTTGGGGCGGCGGTGCTTACCCTTCGCGGGCATGGCGAATTCCTCTCCGTCGCCTGCGAGGTGAGCTGTCGGGTTCGGACTGGAGATGTCCGGTCGCGTTCTCACACGACTTCACCCCTAGCCGTCCTTCTTCGAGGGATCGGCGTACTTACCTGGGTCCCCCGCTCCTGCCTCGTACGGGTGAGTGCGGATTCCGGGCGGTGGCAGGATTCGGCGGTCCGACCGGAGTGAGCGCGACGCTAGACGAGGGGGGTCGGCGTGAACAAGCCACGATTTTCAAGGATTCGCGGATCTCTTGATATTCGGCCGGAATTCCGGTCACCCTCCGTGGATGACGCTCCCTCGATCTCCTTTTCCCCGGGGGTATTTGGAAAAGACGATCAGGCACGGTCCGTCACGGTTATGACGCTGCTCACGCGCCGTTCCCCATCTCCCCTACAACCGGGGCGGGTTACCCCTAACGCCTCAATACGGACAGATCACCCATTCCCGTCCGAGGGGGTGCGTGTTCCCGCCCCCACCCGAGATGATTGCCCCAGGAACCGATCTACAGAACAGGAGCAGCCGTGACGCAGCAGCTGCCGCAGACCCCGCCCGCCGGAGCCGACGAGCCCGAGCTGACGGAGGTCCGCAACTTCCGGGACGTGGGCGGCCTGCCGACGACGGACGGGCGCGCGGTCCGCCCCGGCCGCCTCTTCCGCAGCGGCCACCTCGCGCACGCGACGGAGGAGGACGCCGCCTTCCTCGCCTCGCTGGGCCTGCACACCGTCTTCGACTTCCGCAACGACGCGGACCGGAGGATCGAGGGCGCGGACGTCGAGCTGCCCGGCGTGCGGAACGTGAACATACCGCTCAACGACCCGGCCGACGGCAAGGAGTTCTGGCGGCTGGTGCGCGAGGGCGAGATCGCGCAGCTGCGGGAGATCCTCGGCGACGGCAAGGCCGCCGCCCGGATGTCCGATTCGTACCGCAAGAACGTGCTTGAGCGGACCGAGGAGCACAGCCGGCTCCTGCACTCCATGGCGGACGAGAGCGTCCCGGCCCTGCTGCACTGCGCGGCGGGCAAGGACCGGGCCGGGGTCGCCATCGCGATCACCCTGCTCGCGGTCGGGGTCGAGCGGGAGGCCATCGAGGCGGACTACGTGAAGTCGAACGCCCCGCACCGCCGCTACAAGGTGCGCCGCAGCTCCACCTCCCCGGACGCGATGTCGCCCGAGGTGATGGAGCTGCTCAGCCCGCTCTTCGACGCGCGGGTGGAGTATCTGCGGGCCGCCTTCGACACGATCGAGACGACCTGGGGCTCGGTGGACGCCTACCTCTCCGAGGGCCTGAAGCTGGCCCCGGAGACCCGCGAGCGGCTGCGGGAGCGGTTCCTCACCGAGGCGTAGCCCCGGCTACTGGTTCTGCCCGCCCAGCATGAAGAGCAGGTAGAGGAAGCCGGCGAAGAGGTGGCCGGCGATCAGGTAGGCGAAGAGGCGGAGCACGAGCCCCTTGGGGAACTTGCCTTCACCGCGCTCCTCGCCGGTGACCGGTACGGACTTCTCGGACATGTCGGTCCTTTCCTGAGGAATCGTCATGGAACGTCAGCGCCGGTGCGGGGTCCCGTCGCCGAGGCACAGCTCGGCGACGGGGCTCTGCATCAGGGTGTGGACGAAGAGCAGCTCGGCCCCACCGGGGGTGGCGGCGCCGATCCGGTGCGGGGTGAGCGAGTCGAAGTGCGCACTGTCCCCGGGGTCGAGGACGTGGACGACCTCGCCGAGCGCGAGCCGCACCCGCCCCTCCAGGACGTGGATCCACTCCTCGCCGGGGTGGACCCGCACGATGTCGGCCCGGGTGGCGTACGGCACGTGGACCCGCAGGCACTGCAGGGCGCGCCCGGCGCCGCCCGCCTGGCGGTAGATCCAGCCGTCGGCCTCGACGGGTTCGGAGCGGTCGGCCCGGACGACCGGATCACGCTCGGGGGGCGTCTCGCCGAGGAGCTCGGAGACCGTCGTACCGTAGATACGGGACAGGGCGAGCAGCATCGGCAGCGAGGGCTGCCGGTTCCCGGTCTCCAGGCGCGACAGGTGCGCCGGGGAGAGGCCGGCCCGCTGGGCGGCGGCCTCCAGGGTGAGTCCCCGGCGGCGGCGCAGGGCCCGCAGCTGGGGGGCGACGTCGGGCAGGACGCCGACGGTGGCGGGGTCCGGGGAGGTCTCCCCGGGGACGTGGTCCATGCGTCCATTCCGCCAGGATCGTGCCTCTGAGGCAACTTTATTGCCTCAGAGGCAAAACCCCGGGACCCGATCCGGTCAGCGCTGCGCGACCGCCTGCTTGACCAGCGTCTTTCCGAAGTCCCACATCAGCCCGCCACCGCCGTGGGCGTCGTCCATGACGGCGGTGAAGGCGGTGACGAACCGGTCCACGTCCGCCTCGTCGATGACCAGCGGCGGGATCAGCTTGATCACCTCCAGATGGTCCCCGGAGACCTGCGTGAGGATCCGGTGCCGCTGGAGCAGCGGGACGACGACCATCTGGGCGAAGAGGCCCTTGCGGGCCGCCTGGAGCATCGTCCAGCGCCCGCGCAGCCCGAGCGAGGAGGGCCGCCCGAACTCGATCCCGATCATCAGGCCGCGCCCGCGGATCTCGTGCAGCAGCTCGTACCGCGGCACGAGCTCCTTCAGCCGGTCCGAGAGCAGCTCGCCGATCCGGCGCGCGTGCGCGACGGTGCCCTCGTCCTCCATGACGGAGAGGACGGCGAGCCCCGCGGCCATGGCCTGGGCGTTCGACCCGAAGCTCGCCGAGTGGACCAGGACCCGGTCCATCGACGAGTAGACCTTCTTGAAGATCCAGTCCTTGCCGAGGGTGGCGCCGACCGGCACATAGCCGCCGGAGAGCGCCTTGGCGACGCAGACCAGGTCCGGCTCGACTCCCTCCTCGTGCTGGTACGCGTAGAAGTCGCCGGTCCGGCCGAGGCCCGTCTGCACCTCGTCGGCGATGAGCAGCGCCCCGTGCCGGTGAAGGAGCTCCTGGGCGCCCCGGAGGAAGCCCGGGGGCGCCTCGTGGACGCCCTTGCCCTGGATGGGCTCGACGACGAAGGCGGCCACGTCGCCCTTCCGCAGCTCCCGCTCCAGGGCGCCGAGGTCGCCCAGCGGGATCGCCGTGTCCGGGAGGAGCGGGTCGAAGCCCTCCCGGAAGCCCTGCTCGCCGTTGACGGAGAGGGAGCCGGTGGTGAGCCCGTGGAAGGCGTGGTGGCAGTAGAGGATCCTCGGCCGCCCGGTGGCGTACCGGGCGAACTTGAGGGCGGTCTCCACGGCCTCGGTGCCGCTGTTGCCGAAGAAGACCCGGTCAAGGTGCGGGCTGTGGGCGAGCAGCTTCTCGGCGAGGAGGCCGGGCAGCGGCTGGCAGTCGAAGCGGGTGAGGTCGGCGAGCTGGGCGTCCAGGACGTCGTGGAGGGCCTTGCGGACGACGGGGTGGTGCCGTCCGAGGCCCATCACGCCGAAGCCGGCGAGCATGTCGAGGTGGTCGACGCCGTCGGCGTCCCAGAAGTGGGCGCCCTCGGCCCGCTCGTACACCTTGTCGAAGCCGATGGTGTGCAGCATCCGGGGCAGCTGGTGGTTGAGGTACCTGGCGTGCAGCTCGTACCGCTCCGCGCCGCGCTCGGAGAGCAGCGCCCGCAGGTCGAACCCGCCGGTCATGACGTGCTGTTCCCGGAGACGGTCTCCCGGACGGCGCGCAGGGACTCCTTGAGGGAGCCCATGGTGGCGAGGACGGCAGTGGGCTCGTAGCCGCAGTGCGCCATGCAGTTGGCGCAGCGCGGGTCCTTGCCCCGGCCGTACTTGTCCCAGTCGGTGTCCTCGACGAGTTCGCGGTACGTGGGGACGTATCCGTCGCTCATCAGATAGCAGGGGCGCTGCCAGCCGAAGAGCGAGTAGTTGGGAATGGCCCAGGCGGTGCAGGGGAAGTCCGCCTTTCCTTCCAGGAAATCCAGGAAGAGCGGCGAGTGGTTGAGCCGCCAGCGGCGCCGGTTACCGCCCGCGAAGGCCTTCTTGAAGAGTTCGCGGGTCTGCTCGACGCCGAGGAAGTGCTCCTGGTCGGGGGCCTTCTCGTAGGCGTAGGCGGGCGAGATCATCATTTCGTCGACCTGGAGGTCGTCGTTGAGGAAATTGAGCACCTCGATGATGGTCTGCGGGGTGTCGGTGTTGAAGAAGGTCGAATTGGTGGTGACCCGGAAGCCGCGCCGCTTGGCCTCCTTGATGGCCGCCACCGCCTCGTCGAACACGCCCTCCTTGGCGACGGACTCGTCGTGCCGCTCGCGCAGCCCGTCGATGTGGACGGCGAAGGCGAAGTACGGGGAGGGGGTGAACTTCTCCAGCTTCTTGCGCAGCAGCAGGGCGTTGGTGCAGAGGAAGACGTACTTACGCCTGGCCACCAACTGGCGCACGATCTCGTCGATCTGAGGGTGCATCAGGGGCTCGCCGCCCGCGATGGACACCATGGGGGCGCCGGACTCCAGGACCGCGCCGACCGCCTGGGCGACCGGCATGCGCTGCTTGAGGACACCCGCCGGGTGCTGGATCTTCCCGCAGCCCTCGCACTTGAGGTTGCAGGCGTAGAGCGGCTCCAGCTCGACGATCAACGGGAACTTGTCCCGCTTGCGGAGCTTCTGTTCGAAGAGGTAGGTCCCGACCCGGATGGACTGACGGAGCGGCATGGCCATAACTCGTTCACCTCCTGGGGAGCAGCAAAGAACGGTGCCATTCGAAGAATGCGGGAAGGACGGCACGAAGGACGCGGAAGGCTGATATTCCCCCGCGTACCGTGCCGATCCGGACCAGTTCATGTTCCGGAGCGTCCACGACCACCCGGACGGCCGCAACCGGACGCGCGTCCTGGCCGTCCCCGAACGCTCCGGCGGCCCGGGCGGTACGGAGCGTGGCGGCGGACTCCATGTCGACGGCGATCGCGCCACCGGCGGCCAGCGCGGCCCGCTCGGGGCCGCGCACCACGTGGTCGGAGCCGATCAGCGGCCCGGTGTGGACGGCGTGCCCGGGCACCGCCTTGACCAGGGCCTTGACCAGGAGCTCGGTCCCGGCGCAGAGGGTCGTGCCGTCGGGGCCGCGGGTCTCGTCGGCGACGATCAGGTCCCCCGGGTGCATGCCCGGGGCGAGGCCCGCGCAGAAGCCGGAGGCGATCACCGCCGCGTCCCGCCAGGGCTCCTCGTCGAGCGCCCGGGACACGGCCCGCCGGGCCCGGTCGGGACCCATGCCGGTGCGCAGCACGGTCACGGGGCCCGGCGCGGCACCCCGGTCCCCGCTGCGCAGGGCGAACTGCTCGATGCCGAGCGCGCAGGCGATCAGCAGCGGCGGGCCGGCGCCCGGGCCGGGCTCGCGGCCCATCAGTCCTCCTTGCGCGGCGAAGGCTCCCCGTACACGTAGCGCCCGAGCGCCGTGAGCGGGAACACCTGCCGGTAGAGGTGGTAGTTGATGGAGAAGTCCCAGGGGAAGCCGGTGCCGGTGAAGTACGGCTCGTCCCAGGAGCCGTCCTCCCGCTGGTTCTCGACCAGCCAGGCGACGCCCCTGCGGACGGGCTCGGAGTCGCGCTCCCCGGCGGCGAGGAGGGCGATCAGGGCCCAGGCGGTCTGGGACGCGGTCGAGGGGCCGCGCCCGACCCACTCCTCCTCCTTGTACGAGCGGAGGTCCTCGCCCCAGCCGCCGTCGTCGTTCTGCGTGGATCCGAGCCAGGCGACGGCCCGGCGCATCGCCGGGTGCGAGGCGGGCAGGCCGGCGGCGGCGAGCGCGGGGAGCACCGAGCCCGTGCCGTACACGTGGTTGACGCCCCAGCGGCCGAACCAGGCGCCGTTGGGCTCCTGTTCGGCGAGGAGCCACTCGATGCCCCGGCGGGCGCGCGGGTCCTGGGTCATCCCCTCGTGGGCGAGCATCTCCACCACGTGGGCGGTGACGTCGGCGGAGGGCGGGTCGATCACCTCGCCGAAGTCGCAGAACGGCAGCTTGTTGGGGAAGACGCTGGTGTTGTCGGCGTCGAAGGCTGCCCAGGCGCCGTTCCTGGACTGCATGCCGAGGGTCCAGCGGACGCCCCGGGCGACGGCCGCCTCCACCCGGGCCGGGTCGGGGTGGTGCACCCGGCGCAGGGCGAGCAGGACTTCGGCGGTGTCGTCGATGTCGGGGTAGTTGTCGTTGTGGAACTCGAACGCCCAGCCGCCCGGCGGGAGTCCGGGCCGGCGCACCGCCCAGTCCCCGGTGCGGGTGATCTCCTCGTCGAGCATCCAGTCCACGGCCTTCACCAGCGCCGGATGGTCGGGCCGCAGCCCGGCGTCGGCGAGTGCGATGGTGGCGAGGCAGGTGTCCCAGACGGGCGACTGACAGGCCTCGATCATCCGCGAGCCGTCCTCGCGCCACACGGCGAACCGGTCGAGGGACTCCAGGCCGGCCCGCATGACCGGGTGCTGGAGGTCGTAGCCGAGGAGGTGGAGGGCGATGACCGAGTAGACGGCGGGGGGCTGGATGCCGCCCCAGCAGCCGTCGTTCTCCTGGCGCTCGACGATCCACCGGGCGGCGACGTTCATCGCGGTGCCGCGCACCCCGCGCGGGGCGAAGCGGTGGTAGACGTGCAGGGCCTTGTCGAGCCGCTGGAAGATCCCGTCCCAGCCGGTGGCCGGGGCGAGCGGCCGCGGCGGGTTCGGCCGCGCCGGGTCGGTGTGCAGCTCGTCGAGGGGGAACGGCGCGGGCCGGACCGGGCGCTTCGCGGAGACGACGGTGAGCGGCACGATCGTCTGCCGGGCCCAGCAGCCGAAGTCGTAGATGTTGAGCGGGAACCACTTCGGCAGGAAGAGCAGCTCCGGTGGCAGCTCGGGCAGGTCCTCCCAGCGCCACCAGCCGAAGAGGGCCAGCCAGATCCGGGTGAAGACCCGGGCGGAGGCGATCCCGCCGCGGGCGCGGACCCAGGCGGCGGCGCGGGCCATGTGCGGGGCCTCGGGCGGGTCTCCGGCGAGCCGCAGGGCCACATAGGCCTCGACGGTGGCGGAGAGCTCGCCGGGTCCGGCGTAGAAGGTGGCCCAGGCGCCGTCCTCGCGCTGCTCGCGGCGGATGTGGAGGGCGGCGGCGTGAGTGGTGTCGGCGTCGAGGATGCCCAGGAACTGGCGGAGGAGGAGGTCCTCGGCGTCCATGGTGACGTTGGTCTCCAGGTCGCCCTTCCACCAGCCGGCCGGGTCCTGCCGGGCGAGCAGGTGCTCGACGGCCCGTTCGGCGGCCCGCGCGGCGGTGCCGTCGAGGCCGGACGCGAAGGCGTCGGTGTCGTTCGTCTTGCTGGCCGAGGCTGCCCGGGGGCCCACGGCCCCGGCACTTCCGTCGGTCGTCGCTGTCATGGCTTCCCCTTCGTGCAGTCGGTTCCTTCTGCTCCTGCGGGTCTGCCGTCGGCCGGCGCCGGATGGCACCGGCCGGCGACTGCGAACTCATATCAGGGTGATGGTGATCATCTCTTCCGTACGACCACGAAGTCGGCCAGTGCGACCAGCTGGTCCCGCACCCGCGACGGCATGTCCACCTCGTTCAGCGCGGCGATCGCGATCGCGTGCTGGCGGCGGGCCTCCTGGGAGGTCCACTCGCGTCCTCCGGCCTCCTCGATGAGGGCCGCGCGGGTGGCGAACTCCTCCTCGGAGAAGGTGTCGAAGTCGATGGACTTGGCGTCCGCGGCGAGCAGTTCGCCGAGCCGCTCGGAGGCCGGGCCGCCCGCGGCGAGGGCGGCGACGACCGGAAGGGACTTCTTGCGCTGGCGCAGATCGCTCCAGGTCTGCTTGCCGGTGGCCTCCGGGTCGCCCCAGATGCCGAGCAGGTCGTCGACGGCCTGGAAGGCGAGGCCGAGGTGGTAGCCGTACTCCTCCAGCTTGTCGGCGGTGCGGTCGTCCGCCCCGCCCAGGACGGCGCCGATGGACACGGCGCAGGCGAGCAGGGCGCCCGTCTTGTTGCCCTCCATCTCCAGGCACTCCTCGACGGTGACCCGCTCGCGGTGCTCGTAGGAGATGTCCTGGGCCTGCCCGTCGATGAGCTTGCGGCTGGCCGTGGTCAGCCGGCGGGTGGCACGGCCGGCCTCGACGGTGCCGAGCTCGAGCAGGATCTCGTTGGCGAGGGCGAAGAGGGCGTCACCGACGAGGATCGCCTGCGCGGGGCCGTGCACCTTCCACACCGTGTCGCGGTGGCGCCGCTGCTCGTCGCCGTCCATCAGGTCGTCGTGGAGCAGCGAGAAGTTGTGCACGAGCTCCACGGCGACGGCGCCGGGGATCCCGACCTCGGGCCCGACACCGGCGGCCTCGGCCGACAGCAGGGCGAGCGCCGGGCGCACGGCCTTGCCGCTGTCGGCGTCCGTCGGGTTGCCGTGGGCGTCGATCCAGCCGAAGTGGTAGGCGGCCACGGTGTCCATGGGCGGCGCGAGGCGGTCGACGGCCGCCCGCAGTACGGGGGTGGACAGGGTCCGCCCCCGCTCCAGCAGTGCGGACACGTCCGCGGTGTCGACGGCCGGATTTCCCGGCGGCACTGTCGGCACGGTCTCTCCTCTTGTTCCGGTACTCACACTCATACCGCCTCCTGCAGCGGATGGTCATGGCGGCGGCCGAGGGCGGAGAGCGCGGCGCCCGCGGCGCTGAAACCACTGCGGACGGCACCCTCCATGGTCGCGGGCCAGCCGGTGGCGGTCCAGGCCCCGGCCAGGTACAGCCCCGGGGCCCTGGTGCGGGCGCCGGGCCGGAGCCGGCCGACGCCCGGGGTGGGGGCGAACGTGGCCGTCCGCTCCCTGGTGACGAAGAAGTCACGGATCCCGGCGCCGCGGGCGGCGGGCAGGAGCCGCTCCAGCTCGGGGAGGTACTTCGCGCGCAGGGCGGCGACGGGTTCGTCGATCTCGTCCTGGGCGGCGGACTGGGACACGGCGAGGTACTGGCCCCCGCCGGTGAGTCCGGAGGAGTCGGTCCGGTCGAAGACCCACTGCACCGGAGAGCCGAGCGTGGTGAAGAAGGGCTGCTTCAGCACCTTGCGGTCGTAGACGACGTGCAGGTTGAGGATCGGCGCGGTGTCGATGTCCAGGAGCCGGTCCGGGTCGTCGAGGGCGCCCTCGGGCAGCAGGCCGTGGGTCTCCTGCTGCGGGACGGCCAGGACGACGATGTCGGCCTCGATCCGCTCCCCCGGTACGTCGACGGCCCAACGCCCGTCGTCGGTGCGGGAGATCCGCTCGGCCTTGGTGCGCAGCGCGATGCGGACGCCGCACGCGTCGAGTTCCTTCGCGGCGCGGGTGTCGTGGAGTTCGCCGAGCGGGACGTGGGCCCAGCCGATGTCGGCGGCGCCGGGCTCGGAGAGCAGTCCGGTCTTGAAGACCATCGCGGCGAGCCCCATGGAGGCCTGCGGGGCGGGGGCGTTGAGGGTGGGGATGCCGACGAGGTCCCACAGGGCTTCGACGGCCCGCGGGGACTGTCCGTGCCGGCCGAGCCAGGTGGCGAAGTCGATGCCGTCGAGCGCGGGGTCGGCGGGGTCGAGCTTCTTCAGGGCGAGCGCGGCCCGGCCGACGGAGGCGCGCTCGGCCAGGGAGAGGTGCGGGTAGGTCGCGAGGCTGCGCGCGAGGTGCAGCGGTACGGGGAGGTCGTCGCGGCGGATCCGGCCGAGCCGGGGGCCACGGGGGTGCGCGACGTCGAGGACGGGGACGTCGAGGCGGTCCTGGAGGGGCGCGAGGCGGGCGCCGTCGACCCGGTCGAGGAACCAGCGGTAGGCGGTGCAGCAGCGCAGGTAGACGTGCTGACCGTTGTCGACGGTGAGGTAGCCGCGGCGGAAGGAGAAGGCGAGGCCGCCGAGCCGGGGCCGGCCTTCGAGCAGGGTCACCTGGACGCCGCTCTCGGCGAGCTGGAGCGCGGTGGTGATCCCGGCGAGCCCACCGCCGACGACGACGGCGGAAAGCTGCCGCCCGGTCCGGGTGCCGGCCTCGGCGCGCGCACCGCGACCGTCGCTCATGCCGAGGCCGGTGCCCGCGCCGGTTCCCGTGCCCGCGCCCGTACCGGCGCTCATGCCGGGACCAGCGCTCGCGTCTGTGCCCGTACCCGTGCCCGTGCGTGTACGCCCACCGGCGCTCCCGCCCGAGCCGGAGCCGGGCCCGGAGCCGGACACCTGCCCCGTGCCGGACACCGGCCCGGAGCCGGAGTCGTGCCCCGTGCCGGGTGTGGCCGGCGGGGTGGTGTGCTCGGTTTCCTCGGGGTTCACGCGGCCTCCGTTCGGGTCGTCGCGGTCGGATGCGGGGCTGCCTCGGGCAGGGACGCCGGAGCGGCGCCCGGGGTTGCCCGGCCGGCGGGGGCGCAGGGGCGCATCAGGCGCGCCTCCTGACCGTGCGGCGGGCGATGTGGCGGGTGTCGAGGCCGGAGAGGCCACGCACCGCGACGTACGCCTTCTCGCGGCCCGGCAGGGAGACGCGGCCGCGCAGGACGGCCTCGGGGTCGCGCTCGATCCGGTCGAGGAGGCGCCGGTAGATGCCGGCCATGGCGGCGACGCACGCGCCGCTGCGCCGGTCGAGCATGGGCAGGAGCCGGTAGCCCTCGGCGAACAGGGCGCGGGCGCGCCGTACTTCGAAGTGGACGAGCCCGGCGAAGTCGGCCCCGGCGGGCATCGCGTCGCCGCCGAAGCCGTCCGAGCAGCCGAACTTGGCGAGGTCGTCGGCGGGCAGATAGGTGCGCCCGTTCCCGGCGTCCTCGCGTACGTCCCTGAGGATGTTGGTGAGTTGGAGCGCGAGGCCCAGGGTGTCGGCGTACTCGGGTGCCCGGTCCGCGCCCTGGGCGCCGGGCTGGGTGCCGAAGACGCCGAGGGAGAGACGGCCGATCGCGCCGGCGACGCAGCGGCAGTAGACCTTGAGGTCGTCCCAGGTCTCGTAGGTCGCGCCGCGCACGTCCATGAGGACGCCGTCGATGAGCTCGTCGAGGCCGCCGAGCGGGATCGGGAAGCGGCGGGCCGAGTCGGCGAGGGCGACGGCTACGGGGTCGGTGTCGTCCTCCTCGACGAGGTCCTTGCGGATGCGCTCGAGGATGTCCCGGGTGGCTTCGAGCCGCTCGCGCTTCTCCTCGGGCGGGAGCGTGCCGTCGCCGATGTCGTCGACGCGCCGCGAGAAGGCGTACAGCGCGGACATCGCCTGCCGCTTCTCGGCCGGGAGCAGCCGGATGCCGTAGGCGAAGTTGCGGGCCTGCTGTCCGGTGACGGCCTCGCAGTAGCTGTAGGCGGCCTGGACCGGCGCGGACGGCTGGTGCTGTGCCTCCACGGTCGCGCTCACCCCTCTCTCCGCGCCCGGAGCAGTACCGCTCCCGCCTGGCGCATCAGGCTCGGCTTGGTGGGCTTCGGTGGGCCGGCCAGTACGTCGTATCCGGCGTCGGTGACGGCGTCGAGCGCGGCGAGTCCCCCGGCGGTGAACCCGGCGAGGAGGAGGCGGAGCCGTCCGTGGACGCTGCCGACGAGCGGGGCGCCCGCGTGCAGGAGGGCGCGGGCCCGCTCGGCCTCGAAGGCGATCAGGGCCCGCACGGAGGCGCCGGCGGTGGGCGCGGCGAGGTCGTGCTCGGTGACGTGGAAGCGCTTGAGGTCCTCGGCCGGCAGGTAGATCCGGTCGCGGGCGAGGTCCTCGGCGACGTCCTGGAGGTGCTCGACGATCTGGAGGGCGGTGCAGATCTCGTCGGAGCGCCGGATCCGCTCGGGGGTGTCGGTGCCGGTGATCGCGAGGACGAGCCGGCCGACCGGGTTGGCGGAGAGCTCGCAGTACGCGAGGAGGTCGTCGTACGTCTCGTAGCGGCGGACCTGCTGGTCCTGCCGGTTGGCGGCGATCAGTCCGAGGAAGGGCTCGGGGGTGAGCCCGCGCCGCCGGACGGTCGGCTGGAGCGCGCGCAGCAGGGGGTGGTGCGGGGTGGAGTCGAAGACCCGGCGGAGGTCGGCCTCGAAGGCGTCGAGGAGGACGAGCCGGTCCTCCGCGCCCGCGGGGTCGACGCCGAGGTGGCGGGCGTCGGCGCCGCCGGGGGCGAGGTCGCCGTCGCCGATGTCGTCGACGAGCCGGGCGAAGCCGTAGACGGCCATGAGGTCGTCGCGCCAGGCGCGGGGCAGGAAGAAGGGGGCCACGGGGAAGTTCTCGTCCGCGGCCTTGCCGAGTGTGGCGCGCGAGGAGGCGTCGGTGCGCGCCTGCCGGGTCTCCGTCACTGGGCGGTTCCCGACGGAGGGACGGCGACACCCTCGTGGAGCTGGAGATTCTGCGTCATGGCCGTCACGACTCCCGTTCTACACTGCCGATCCAATCCATCCTATTTCGGACACGCCGCCGACCCCTGCCCGTAGGGCCGCCGGCCGGGGCCCGATGGCCGCGGGGTATCGCCCTACTTGCCGCGAAACAGACCGGTCCAGCTTACGTTGTACGACGACCTTCGCCATTCCGGGGTGGCGGGCTTCGCACACCTCACCCGTACGGTCCGTCAACGAGCGTGCCCCACAAGGGAGTTCGGTGTCAGTCGGCGGTCGTTCCGGAGACCACCATGGCGAGGGTGGCCTCGACGACCACGCTCCTGCCCTGGGCGGAGAGACGGCGAAGGGGCCCGTCCACCAGCAGGAGTGACAGTCCGTGCACGGCCGACCACGCGGCGGCACCGGTGGCCGGACGGACACCGCGCCGCGCCGCGCCGAGCGCGGTGAGCGCATCGAGCGCCTCCCTGAGCAGGGTGAACGCGCGGATCTCGGGCTCGGCGGGCGGCCGGTCGGGCGCGTGCTCGCCCGCCGCCGCGGGGCGGGGGACGCAGAACGCGGCCCGGTAGAGGCCGGGCTGCTCCACGGCGAAGCCGACGTACCCCCGGCAGAGCGCGGTGACCCGGCGCTCGGCCGCGAGTACGGGGTCGTCGGCGCCCGGCTCGCGGGCGGCCGCCCGCTCCATGGAGGCCGCGAGCTCCCGGCGGGCGTGCGCCCTGACGGTACGGAGGAGTTCGCCGCGCCCGTCGAAGTGCCGGTAGGCGGCGGTGGGCGAGACGCCGACCCGGCGGGCCGCCTCGCGCAGGACGACCCGCTCGGGGCCGCCTTCGCAGGCGAGGTCGACGGCCGCGCAGATCAGCGCGTTGCGCAGGTCGCCGTGGTGGTAGGTCTTTCCCGCCGAGGTCGCTGCCATGAGCTCATCCTGCCCGAAGTTAACCGCATGAACATTCCAGGTGGGCGTTGCGACGCGCGGAAAACGGAAGAACCCCTACCGGATGAATTCCGGCAGGGGTTCTCACCCGGGCTTCAGCGCGCGGTCTCGCGCTCGTACGCCTTGAGGACTTCCTCCGTGGGGCCGTCCATCAGGAGCTGCCCCTTCTCCAGCCAGAGCACCCGGTCGCAGGTGTCGCGGATGGACTTGTTGCTGTGGCTCACCAGGAAGACCGTGCCGGCCTCCTTGCGCAGCTCGCGGATGCGCTCCTCGGAGCGGATCTGGAACTTGCGGTCACCCGTGGCGAGGGCCTCGTCGATGAGGAGGACGTCGTGGTTCTTGGCCGCCGCGATGGCGAAGCGGAGCCGGGCACCCATGCCGGAGGAGTACGTCCGCATGGGAAGGCTGATGAAGTCGCCCTTCTCGTTGATGCCGGAGAAGTCGACGATGCCCTCGTAGCGGTCCTTCACCTCCTCGCGGCTCATGCCCATGGCGAGGCCGCCCAGGATCACGTTGCGCTCGCCGGTGAGGTCGTTCATGAGGGCCGCGTTGACGCCCAGGAGCGAGGGCTGCCCGTCGGTGAAGACGTTGCCGCTCTCGGTGGGGAGCAGACCGGCGATGGCGCGCAGCAGCGTGGACTTGCCGGAGCCGTTGGAGCCGATGAGGCCGATGGCCTCGCCGCGGTAGGCGGTGAAGGTGACGCCGCGGACGGCGTGGACCTTGCGGACGCCACGGGAGACCTCGGCCTTGCCGCGGCCGACGATCCGGCTGAGCGCCGCCGTGGCGCTGCCCTTGCCGCCGCCACCGGCGTTGACCCGGTAGACGATGTGGACGTCGTCGCAGATGACGGTGGGGACCTTGCCCTGGTCGGTGTCAGCCACGGCCGTACCTCTCCTCGGCCTTCCAGAAGTAGACGAAACCGCCGATGCCGAAGAGCAGGGCCCAGGCGAGTGCGGTGATCCAGACGTGGTCCGGCAGGTTGTGCGCGCTGTAGCCCTCGATGAGCGCGTAGCGCATGAGGTCCATGTACACGGCCGCCGGATTGTACATGAGGATGTCGGAGATCCAGGCAGGCTTGTCGGCGAGCATCGTCTGGATCGAGAACATCACGCCCGACGCGTACATCCAGGTGCGCATGATGAACGGCATCAGCTGGGCGAGGTCGGGCGTCTTGGCACCCATCCTGGCCACGATCATGGCGAGCCCCGTGTTGAACACGAACTGCAGGGCGAGCGCCGGGATCACGAGCAGCCAGCGCAGCGACGGGTAGCTGCCGAAGAAGATCGCGACCGCCACGAGCACGATCATCGAGTACAGCAGCTGCTGGAGCTGCTGCAGCGAGAAGGAGATCGGGAGGGTGGCGCGCGGGAAGTGCAGGGCCCGGACGAGGCCGAGGTTCCCGGAGATCGCCCGGACGCCGGCCATGACCGAGCTCTGGGTGAAGGTGAACACGAAGATGCCGGTGACGAGGAAGGGGATGTAGACCCCCTTGGACATGCCCCGGCCGGCATCCAGGATGAGCCCGAAGATCAGGTAGTAGACGAGGGCGTTCAGGAGCGGGGTCGCCACCTGCCACACCTGGCCGAGCTTCGCCTGGCTGTACTGGGCGGTCAGCTTCGCGGAGGAGAAGGCCAGGATGAAGTGGCGGCGGCTCCACAGCTCGCGGACGTACTCGCCGAGACCGGGCCGGGCACCGCTGACCGAGAGGCCGTACTTCGCGGCCAGCGCGGCCGAGGAGAGGCCCTCGTCGACGGACGGAGGCGCGCTCGTCGCGACCGCCCCGCCCTGGTGTGTGTCACTCACAAGTCGAAACTTTCGTGTTCAAGATGCGCGGCACGTCGGGTACCACGATGTCAGACGACCGGGGGGCGACCCAGCCGGGTCAGCCGCCACACCGTACGCCACCTCATGGGGCGGCGCGGTCCGCAGGGGGTCGTCCAGCCCGCGCGGAATCCGCCGAGCCACGCCTTCAGCGCGGAGGGCGAGGGCCGCCGGGCCAGGGTGAGCAGGAGCCAGACGCCGAGATAGGCCGGCACCAGGGGCGCGGGCAGATTGCGACGTGCCAGCCACACTCGGTTGCGGGCCACGTTGAAGTGGTACGAGGCGTGCCGTGACGGGGCTGTGGTGGGGTGCAGCAGCACCATGTCGGAACGGTAGTCGATCATCCAGTCGGCGTCGAGCGCGCGCCAGGCGAGGTCGGTCTCCTCGTGCGCGTAGAAGAACTCGCCCGGCAGACCGCCGACTTCGGCGAAGACCTTGGTGCGGACGGCGTTGGCGCCGCCGAGGAAGGTGGTGACCCGCGAGGAGCGCATCGGGTCGGACGAGCGCAGCCGGGGCACGTGGCGCCGCTGGGTGAGTCCGGTCTCCGGATCGGCGATCCGGAAGCTGATGATGCCGAGGCGCGGGTCGGCGGTGAAGGCCTGCCGGACCAGCTCCGCGGTGTCGGTGTGGGCG
Source organism: Streptomyces sp. NPDC002825 (assembly GCF_040295385.1). Classification (NCBI taxonomy): domain Bacteria; kingdom Bacillati; phylum Actinomycetota; class Actinomycetes; order Kitasatosporales; family Streptomycetaceae; genus Streptomyces; species Streptomyces sp. NPDC002825. Next base: position 65,391 of record NZ_JBEOVH010000015.1, on the reverse strand, counting down.
AGCAGCCCGTCGTCGTCGAGGAAGAGCAGGACGTCGACGTCGGTGCCGCCGGGGCCGAAGGCCTCGATGCCGACGTTCCGGCCGCCGGGGATGCCGAGGTTCTCGGGCAGCTCGACGGTGCGGACCCAGTCGGGCACCCCGGTGACCGGGGTGCCCTGACCGACGACGACGACCTCGATCGGGTCGCCCTCCTGCTTCGCGATCGAGTCGATGAGCGCGCGCAGGTCGTCGGGGCGGGTGCCCATCGTGATGACGACGGCACCCACCCTGAGCGGCGTGCTCACGGCCGGCCTCACTTCAGCCTGCTGGAGACCATGATCGACACCAGGTGCAGCACGGTCTGGAGCAGGGCGATGCCGGCGAGTACGGCGACACCGAGCCGGGAGAAGAAGAGGTCTCCCCTGGCCTGGTCCGCGATCGCCAGGACCACGATGAGCAGGGAGGCCTCGATGCCGAGGACGAGCCGGTGGAACTTGAGCGCGGCGGCGGCCCGGCGGGCGAGCGCCATGCCGGAGGAGCGCGGCTCGGAGGCGGCCTCCTTGACCGGAGGCAGACCGCCCTGGTGGCGGGCGACACCGACCAGGTCGGTCTCGGCCTTGATCAGGATGGCGCCGAGGGCGGCCAGCGTGCCCAGGAAGGCCCACAGCCAGTCGATCCGGCCAGAGCCCCACAGGTCGGCGGCGCGCAGGCCGAAGCCGACGAGCACGGCCGCGTCGCACAGGTAGGCGCCGACCCGGTCCAGGTAGACCCCGGCCAGCGAGTACTGCTTCTTCCAGCGGGCCACCTCGCCGTCGACGCAGTCGAGCAGCAGGTAGAGCTGGACCATGAGCGCGCCGAGCAGCGCACCCGGGATCCCGGGCACGAGCAGGGCGGGTGCGGCGAGGACGCCGGCGAGCGTCATGACGTACGTGAGCTGGTTCGGCGTCACCTTGGTGCCGACGAGCTGCCGGGTGATCCTGAGCGAGATCTCCCGCATGTACAGGCGGCCGCCCCAGTGCTCACCGCTCCGCCGGTCCTTCACACCCGGCGGGTGGACGACCGGGCGGAGCTCCGCCACCGAGGGCTTCCGCACAGGACGGACCTCAGCTACCGATGGATTTGGCATAGTCGGCGTACGCGTCCCTGATCTCGTCGTCGGACAGGTCGAGGTGTTCGAGGATGGTGAAGCGGCCCGGCCGGGTCTGCGGGGCGAAGGACACCGCCTGGACGAACTCGTCCACGGTGAAGCCCATCTCCTCCGGCAGGACGGGCAGTCCGTGCCGGCGCAGGGTCTCGACCATCAGGGCGGACGCGTCGCGGTCGCCGCGCAGGTGCATGGCGAAGGCCGCGCCGAGACCGCACTGCTCGCCGTGGCTGGCGGCGCGGGCCGGGAAGAGCAGGTCGAAGGCGTGGCTGATCTCGTGGCAGGCGCCCGAGGAGGGGCGGCTGTCACCGCTGATCGACATGGCGATGCCGGACATCACCAGGCCCTCGGAGAGCGTGACGAGGAAGTCGTCGTCGCCGACGCCGCCGGGGTGGCGGAGCACGGCCTCGCCGGCGCTGCGGGCCATGGCGGCCGCGAGGCCGTCGACCTTCTCGCCGGTCTCGCGGTGCGAGAGCTCCCAGTCCGCGATGGCGGACAGGTTGGAGATCGCGTCGCCGATGCCGGAGCGGACGTACCGCACGGGGGCGTCCCGGATCACGTCGAGGTCGATGACCAGCGCGATCGGGGTCGGCACACCGTAGGAGCCGCGCCCGTTGTCGTTGTCCAGGGTGGAGATCGGCGAGCAGATGCCGTCGTGCGACAGGTTGGTGGCGATGGCCACCAACGGCAGCCCGACCCGGGCCGCCGCGTACTTCGTCACGTCGATGATCTTGCCGCCGCCGAGGGCGACCACGGCGTCGTACCGCTTGCCGCGCATGGCGTCGGCGAGCTTGACGGCCTCGTCGATCGTGCCGCCCGAGACCGGGTACCAGTCGGCGCCGGGCAGCTCGGGGGCGAAGTGGTCACGCAGCTTGAGGCCCGAGCCGCCGCTGATGGCGACGGCGATCTTGCCGTTGCTGGAGATCCGCTGGTCCGCGAGGAGCGCGGACAGGTCGTCCAGCGCTCCCCTGCGGATGTCGACGACGACCGGCGAAGGGATCAGCCGAGTCAGTACTGGCACGCGATCTCACGGCCCTTCGCGAGGTCGTCGTGGTTGTCGATCTCGACCCACTTGACGTCACCGATGGGCTCGATGTCGACGGTGAAGCCGCGGTTGACGAGCTCCTGGTAGCCGTCCTCGTAGTAGAGGTCGGGGTCGCGCTCGAAGGTGGTCTTGAGCGCGTCGGCGAGCTCCTCTGCGGCCTCGGCCTCGATGAGGGTGACACCGATGTACTCGCCGGTGGCGGTGGCCGGGTCCATCAGCTTGGTGATGCGCTCGACGCCCTTGCCCTCGGCGACGATGACCTTCATCTCCTCGTCGGCGAGGTTCTTCACCGTGTCGAGGGCGAGGATGATCTGGCCCTTGCCGCGGGCGGCGAGCAGGGTCTTCTCGACGGAGACCGGGTGGACGGTGTCGCCGTTGGCGAGGATCACACCGCGCTTGAGGACCTCACGGGCGCACCACAGGGAGTAGGCGTTGTTCCACTCCTCGGCCTTGTCGTTGTCGATGAGGGTGAGCTTGAGACCGTACTTGGCCTCGAGGGCGTCCTTGCGGTCGTAGACGGCCTCCTTGCGGTAGCCGACGACGATCGCGACCTCGGTGAGGCCGATCTCGGCGAAGTTCTTCAGCGTCCCGTCGAGGATGGTCAGCTCGTTCTCGGTGCCCTCGCCGGACACGGGCACGAGGGCCTTCGGAAGCGTCTCGGTGTAGGGGCGCAGACGCCGTCCGGCACCGGCTGCCAGTACGAGGCCGATCATGCTGTTTCTCCTTCGTCGTGAACGGCGGGTGCTCCGGAGGAGACCCAGAAACGGATGGACTCCACGAGCACCACGAGCGCGACGGCGACCGCGAGGGCGGTCAGTGCCAGGGTGAAGTCGTCACCGCGGTCCGCCAGCAAGGCGGCGAGGACGGTCACCAGGAGCGTGCGCCCCTCGTGTCCGCCGGTGACGCGCACCAGCCACGCGGGCGGCGCGCCGGTGCCTCCGCGGATGCGGTACACCGTGTCGTAGTGATGGTAGGCGACGGCCGCGACCAGCCCGAATGCGGCGGGGAGGGCCTGGGGGGCGTCGGAGCGCGCGGCCAGGACCAGGACCGTGCCGTACTCGGCGGCGCGGAAGAGCGGGGGGAGGAGCCAGTCGAGGGCGCCCTTGAGGGGCTGGGAGACGGCGAGTCCGGACAGCAGCACGTAGGCGACGGCGGCGCCCACCGCGGTCCAGGGGTCGCCCTGGACGAGGGCCGAGCCGAGCACGGCGACCGCGCCGAGGGCCGCGAGCAGCGGCGTGCCCGCGTGGTGGCGGGCGTCACGGGAGCGGAGCCGCGCCATGGTCTCGGCGATCGGTCCCGAGTCCGCCAGGTCCGCCAGGGCCTGCGCGGCGCGGTCCGTGCGCTGGGCCCTGCGGGTCAGGGAGCGCAGGACGCGGCCGGCCGTGGTGTAGCAGGCGCCGAAGGCACAGCCGATGATCAGGGCCCAGAAGACGATCCGGGGACTCGTGGTGGCGGTGAGGACCGCGATCATCGCCCAGCGCTCGCCGATCGGCAGGATGATCATGCGGCGGGCCCAGACCGTCCAGCCGACGCCGTCCAGCCTGCTGGAGAGGGCGGCGGTGGGGCTGGTGTTGGCCGTGGCGTCGTGGTTGGCCTCGTTGAAGGAGAAGTCCACGACGTGCCGGCAGGTCATGAGGACCATCGCGCCGAGTGCGAGCGCCCAGACGTCGTCGCCGTTGCGGGCGGCGCCGAGGGCGAGGCCCGCGTAGAAGGCGTACTCCTTGGCCCGGTCGAAGGTGGCGTCGAGCCAGGCGCCCATCGTCGAGTACTTGAGCGCGTAGCGGGCGAGCTGCCCGTCGGTGCAGTCGAGGACGAAGGAGACCAGGAGGAGGACGCCGGCCGCGATGTAGCCGGCCCGCTCGCCGGTCGCCGCGCAGCCGGCCGCGATCAGGGCGGTGAGCAGCGAGGCGGTGGTGACCTGGTTGGGCGTGAGGCCGCGGCGGGCGCACCAGCGGGCGATGTAGCGCGAGTACGGGCTGATGAAGAAGGTGGTGAAGAAACCGTCGTGCGCCTTGACGGCCGAGCGCAGGCGTACGGCCTCGTCGTCGACGGCCTCGACGGCGGCGCGGGCCTCGTGGCGGGCCTCGGCGTCGGTGGGCACGGTGGCGACGAGGGTGCCGAGCTGGGGACGGTGCACGGCGACGCCGTCGGCGTCGAGGGTGTCGGCGAGCGCGTCGGTGAGGCCGTCGGTGAGCGTGCCGGTACCTGCGGCCCCGGTGGTCGCGGTGACCGTGGCCAGGGCGCGGGCGAGCGCGGGGCGGGCCTCGCGCTGCGCGGTGAGCGCGCCCGGGGCGGCGGCCGCGGGGAATCGGGGGTCGGTCAGGGTGAGGCGCAGCGCGTGCAGGTGACCGACGAACCGGGGGTCGACGAGCGCGACGCGCTCGCCCGCCGGGACGGCGGCAAGCAGGGCACCGGCCTCCTCGGCGCCGGAGGCGATCCGGACGTCGAAGCCGAGCGACCGCAGATCACCGTCGAGCGAGGATCCGGGTGCCGGCGGGCCGGTGAGGATGGCGGTCGACAGACGAACTCACTCCTTGAAGCTGATGGAGGGGCCGGCGGGGCCATGGCGGCCCCGGGCGCGGCGGTGTGGCCCGGCACCGGGCGGCGACACGTCGGCTGAGGCTATCGGATGAACGGAACGTGAGTTCACCGAGGCTTCGCCGCCCGGCCTCCCCCGGGACCGTCCGTGTCCGTCCGGGTGCGCCGCGTGCCGCGGAGATCATCATGGGCGATCGGCCACCCGCCCCACAAACCCGCTCCGCGAGCCCCTTGACGGCGACTCCCCCTTCTGGCGTTGTCGCAGGTCAGAGCATATGACAACGGTGTTCAGTACCGTGTTGCACATACCCCCCACCCGTAGTTCACTTGCGAATCGGAGACCGCCGAGCAACACGGACGACACGACCGGGAGGCCTTGTCATGGGGGCTGGACACGACCACGGGCACAGCCACGGCGGGCCGCCGCCGACGGGTACGGCGGCCGCCGGGTACCGCAACCGGCTGCGGATCGCGCTCGGCATCACGCTCTCCGTGATGGTGATCGAGATCATCGGCGGTGTGGTCGCCGACTCGCTCGCCCTGATCGCGGACGCGGCCCACATGGCGACGGACGCCGTCGGCCTCGCGATGGCGCTCCTCGCGATCCACTTCGCGAACCGGCCGCCCTCGGGGAATCGCACGTTCGGGTACGCCCGGGCCGAGATCCTGGCGGCGCTCGCCAACTGTCTGCTGCTGCTCGTCGTCGGCGGTTACGTGCTGTACGAGGCGATCCAGCGGTTCCTGGAGCCGGCCGAGACCAAGGGCGGTCTGGCGATCACGTTCGCGGTGATCGGCCTGGTGGCCAACGTGATCTCGCTGTCGCTGCTGATGCGGGGCCAGAAGGAGAGCCTCAACGTGCGCGGGGCCTATCTGGAGGTGCTCGCGGACGCGCTGGGTTCGGTGACCGTGATCGTCGCGTCCGGGATCATCCTGGCGACGGGCTGGCAGTACGCCGACCCGATCGCCTCGATCGTGATCGGTCTGATGATCGTGCCGCGGACCCTCAAGCTGCTGCGCGAGACCCTCGACGTGCTCCTGGAGGCGGCCCCCAAGGGCGTCGACATGGCGGAGGTACGGGCGCACATCCTGGCCCTGCCGGGCGTCGAGGACGTGCACGATCTGCACGCCTGGACGATCACCTCGGGGATGCCGGTGCTCTCGGCGCACGTGGTCGTCGACCAGGACGCGCTGGACTCGGTCGGCCACGAGAAGATGCTGCACGCCCTCCAGGGCTGCCTGGGCTCCCACTTCGACGTGGAGCACTGCACCTTCCAGCTGGAGCCGGCCGGTCACGCGGAACACGAGGCGAAGCTCTGCCTCTGAGGGGCCCCGGCTGATAGCCTCGTGGGACGAACGCGTGTGGAGAGGAGCTGAGGTTGATGACCGTCGCGATGGAGGCTGCCCAGTGCGGCAGCGCCCGGTCGTCCCTCAGCCTCCGGGTCTCCGGCTGACCTGATCCCCGGTCTTCCCACCGGTACGTCACGTCGTCGGCCGGGACCCTTTCACCCAAAGGGTTTTCCACGTTGTCCGACAACGCTCTGCACGACTCCTTCTTCGCCCTGCACCACGGTCTGCCGCGGCAGGGTCCCGGCTCCGACACCACCACCCGCCGGCTCCTCGCGCTCGCGGGGAGGCTCCCGGAGCGCCCGCGCGTACTCGACCTGGGCTGCGGCCCCGGCCGCTCGGCGCTGCTCCTGGCCGCCGAGGCGAACGCCGAGGTGACCGCCGTCGACACCCACGAGCCGTTCCTCGCGGAGCTGCGCGAGACGGCCGCCGCGCGCGGTCTCGACGGCTCGATCCGTACCCTCGACGCCGACATGGGCGCGCTGCCCTTCCCCGACAGCTCCTTCGACCTGATCTGGGCCGAGAGCTCGGTCTTCGTCCTCGGCTTCGACCGGGCCCTGGCCGAATGGCGCAGGCTCCTCGTGCCCGGAGGCACGCTGGTGCTGACCGAGTGCGTCTGGACCACCGAGGAGCCGGGCCCGGCGGCCCGCGCCTTCTGGGAGGACAACTACCGGCTCCGTACCGTCTCCGCGAACGTGGCGGCGGCGGTCGACGCCGGCTACCACGTCCTGGGCACGGTCCCGCAGCCCGAGAGCGACTGGGACGAGTACTACGTCCCGCTCGCCGCCCACGCCGAAGCCGCGGACACCACCGTGCCCGGCATGGCCGAGGCGGTGGCCGGGGCCCGCGCCGAGATCGCGCTGCGGCGCGAGCACGGCTCCGACTACGGCTACGCGGGCTTCGTCCTGCGGCTCGCCGATCCGCGCTGGCGGACCCGGCCGGAGACCGCCGCCGACGCGGCGGCGATCCGGCAGGTCGTGGCGACCGCCTTCGGTTCGGAGGCCGAGCCCTCCGCGACCGAGGCCGATCTCGTCGAGGCGCTCCGTCTCGACGAGGCCTGGCTGCCGGGCCTCTCGTACGTGGCGGAGGCCCCGGACGGCACGGTCGCGGCGCACGCCCTGATCACCCGCTGCCTGGTGGACGGGGCGCCCGCGGCCGCGCTCGCCCCGGTCTCGGTGGCCCCCGCCCACCAGCGGACGGGGGCCGGGCAGGCCGTCGTCCGGGCGGTGCTCGACGCGGCCCGGCTGCGCGGCGAGCCGCTCGTGCTCGTCCTGGGCCATCCGGAGTACTACCCGCGGTTCGGGTTCGTACGGGCGTCCGAGTATGGAATCCGGCCAGGTTTCGAGGTTCCGGACGAGGCGATGATGGCGCTCGTCCTGGACGGTTCCGTACCCGTTCCGCCGGGCACGCTCGCCTATCCGGCACCTTTCGGGGTGTAGTGCCCGATTGACCCCCTCCCGCTCCCGCCGCACCGCCTGTACTCCGGTGCGGTGGGAGCGGCCACGTCCGGCCGCCGAAGTACGGACAAGCCGGTTTTGTACGGCAGACTGTGGTGGCCCCAACGGGCCGAGGACCGATGCGAAGGATGGGTATGCCGATCACACCAGCCCCCGCGGCTCAGATCTCGCCGGAGACCGCGTCGAACGGCTTCCAGCCGTCCGGAGCCCCGGCGCCGATCATGCTCGAACTGGTCGACGAGGAGGGGAGGACCATCGGCACCGCGGAGAAGCTCGCCGCACACCAGGCGCCGGGTCAGCTGCACCGCGCCTTCTCCGTCTTCCTCTTCGACGAGTCGGGCCGGCTGCTGCTCCAGCGGCGGGCGCTCGGCAAGTACCACTCCCCCGGCGTCTGGTCGAACACCTGCTGCGGCCACCCCTACCCGGGCGAGGCGCCGTTCGCCGCGGCGGCCCGGCGCACCTTCGAGGAGCTGGGCGTCTCACCGACGCTGCTCGCGGAGGCCGGCACCGTCCGCTACAACCACCCGGACCCGGCCTCTGGCCTGGTGGAGCAGGAGTTCAACCACCTCTTCGTCGGCCTGGTGCAGGCCGACCCGCGGCCGGACCCGGAGGAGATCGAGTCCACCGCCTTCGTGACCGCCGACGAGCTGGTCGAGCGGCACGCGGCCGTGCCCTTCTCGGCGTGGTTCATGACGGTCCTGGACGCGGCGCGTCCGGCGATCAGGGAGCTGACGGGTCCGTCCGGCGGCTGGTGACCACCGACGGCGCCTCCCGGCCCCGTTGCCATCGGGGCCGGGGCCGTCCCGTCCTCCGCCTCGCGGGAACCGTCACACGGGCCCGAGGGGCAGCGCCGCCCAGATGATCTTCCCGCCGCTCGCGGTGTGCTCGACGTCGCAGGCGCCGCCGGCCTCCTGCGCGATCTCGCGGACGAGGAGGAGCCCCCGGCCGCCGGTCTGTCCCCAGTCGGCCTCCAGCGCCTTGGGCCGGTACGGGTGGTTGTCCTCGACGGACACCCTGACCCACTCGGGGCCGATCGCGACCTCCACCGCTATCTCGGGGGAGAGCAGCGCCGCGTGCCGCACGGCGTTGGTCACCAGCTCGGAGACGATCAACAGCAGGCCGTCCATGGTCTCCTCATGGACGGGGACGCCCTGGCGGACCAGCAGGTCGCGTACGGCGTGCCGGGCCTGCGGGACGGAGACGTCGACCGCTGCAGCGGTGAAGCGCCAGACTCCTTCGTAGGACGGTTGCCGGGCGGGGACGCCTCCGTGGGCCTCCACGGTCCCGTTCCCACCCTCGTGCTCGATTCTCGCCACGGATCGAGTCTTGGCAATGCGCGCAGGCGGACCGGCCTACTGACCAGAAGTCGACACTTATCGGCCACCTTCTGATCGGCTGAGTATGCCAACGTCAGTTGTTCGACCGTTCCTGCGCGGTTTCTGAGGACTCCGGAATGGGGGCCGTGGCCGACGCCGACGGGGTCACCATACTGACGATCCGTCGCCCGCCCACCCCGATCGCGATCAGGCCGAGACCGTCGAACAGCAGGGCGAGCGAGAAGAAGACGCCGAGGACGTACAGGCTGCTGTGCGGCCAGTCGAACAGGACCAGCAGACCGAGGAGCAGCCCGAAGGCTCCCTGCAGCAGCGTCCAGCCGAACTGCGGCCCCCGCACCACCACGCTGCCGACCAGACGGAACAGCCCGCCGGTGAGGAACAGCAGGGCGGCGAACATCGTCAGCGCCTCCGCCGAGCCCTCCGGGTGACGGATGACCACGACACCGGCCGCGATGTTCAGCGCGGCGACCACCGCCGCGAGCCAGAAGTAGCTGGTGCCGCGCGACTGGATGGCCTGCAGCAGCCCCACGACACCGCCGATCAGCAGCAGCCAGCCGAAGAGCAGCATGGACGTCAGCGTCGCGACGCCCGTGTAGACGAGGCCGACCACTCCGCCGACCACGAGCAGGATGCCGAGCACGGCCAGCCAGCTGAAGCTGCGGCGGAGCTTCTTCCCCTCGCGCCTCAACTCCCGGACCGGGTCGGAGGTGGGGTCGGGGTCGGGGTCGGGGTCGCCATGCGTCCCATGGACGTCCTTGGCCATGTGGTGCCTCCTCGGAGCGACCCCTTCCTGATCGTACGTTCGGGCCCGGCGGATAGCATCCGGCCCATGGAGCCGCAGCTGAAGGAAAGCGTCACGGACGGGATCGCCACCGTCGTCATCGCCAACCCCGCCAAGCGCAACGCCATGAGCGCCGGGATGTGGCGCGCCCTGCCCGGCGTCCTGGAGCGGCTCGCCGCCGACCCCGCCGTCCGGGTCCTGGTCCTCACCGGCGAGGGCGACACCTTCTGCGCCGGGGCGGACATCGCGGGGCTGCGGGAGCCCGGCGACGAGCAGCAGACGCTCGCGGTACGGGCCGAGGACGCGCTCGCCGCCTTCCCCAAGCCGAGCCTCGCCGCCGTCCGGGGCTTCTGCGTCGGCGGCGGCAGCCAGCTCGCCGCCGCCTGCGACCTGCGCTTCGCCGAGGAGGGCACCCGCTTCGGGATCACGCCCTCGAAGCTCGGCATCGTCTACCCGTCCTCCTCGACCCGCAGGCTCACCGCCCTGGTCGGGCCCTCGACCGCCAAGTACCTGCTGTTCTCGGGCGAGTTGATGGACGCGGAGCGGGCGCTGCGGACCGGCTTCGTGGACGAGCTGCACCCGGCGGGCGCGCTGGACAAGCGGGTCGCCGAGTTCGCCCGGCTGCTCGCCTCCCGCTCGCTGCTCACCCAGGCGGCGGCCAAGGAGTTCGCCGACGGGCGCCTGGACCGGGACGAGCACTGGGCGGAGCAGGCGCGCGGCAGCGGCGACACCGCCGAGGGCGTCGCCGCCTTCCTGGAACGCCGCGCGCCCCGCTTCACGTACGGGCTCTGAGCGCACGGCCGCCGAGCGTCAGCCGACCTTCCGGCCGCGCCAGTGCGCGACGATCGCGGCCGGGGCCTTGGACGACGAGGACGCGTCGCTGGGGCACCGCTCCGTCCTTGGCGGGGCCGGTGCCGTCCGCCACGGCGGGGAGCCCACCTTTTCCGCCATGCGCTCCGGCCGTTCCCGTCGTACCGACCAGTCGGTAATGTTCAGACCATGACGACTGCTCTCCCCCCGCGTGCCGGCCGCCGCTGCCACAACGCCCTCAACCCGATCCACTCCACGCTGTACTTCTCGCCCGATCTGGACCGGGAGTTCGGCGCCCTCGGATTCACCGACCGGAGCGCGATGCGGCTGGCCGCGCGGAGCTCCGCGCTCGGCGCGGTGGGCGCGGGCGCGGTCGCCGCGACCTTCTACAACTACAACCACGGCTTCCTCGCGCAGCACCTCCCTGCCGCGTGGGACATCGCCTCCCCCGCCGAGGTCCTCGACGCGCGGCTGCGGACCGCCGACGCGACCCTGCGCCGGCTGCTCGGCGACGAGGCCGTCGCCTCGGCGGAGATGGCCGAGGCGGCGGAGCTCGCGCTGCGCGCCAGCGAGGCCTGCACCCGGCACGCCCGGCCGCTGTACGCGGCCAACGCCGACCTGCCGGTGCCGGAGCAGCCCCACCTCGCCTACTGGCACGCCACCACCCTGCTCCGCGAGCACCGGGGCGACGGCCACCTCGCGGCGCTGCTCTCCGCCGGGCTCGACCCCGTCGAGGCCCTCGCCTCGCACACCGCCACCGGAAAGGGCATGGCCCCGCGCTGGGTCCTCGGCACGCGCGGCTGGGGGCGGGCCGACTGGGAGGCCGCGACGGAGCGGCTGCGCGAGCGCGGGATCCTCGACGCCGACGGCGAGCTGACGGAGTCGGGCACGGCGCTGCGCGCCGAGCTGGAGGACCACACCGACCGGCTCGACTCCGCTCCGTACGAGCACCTGGGCGCGGCGGGGGTCGAGCGCCTCACCGAGCTGGGCCGCGGATTCCTCTTCGCGGCGGCCGGAGCGGGCGCCTTCCCGGCGGACCTCGTCGGCAGGGGCTGAGCCGGGCGGGCTCGCCGTCCTGCGGATCGGGCCGGGCTCGCGGGGCCCGGGACGCGCGCGGGACGGGTCGGTTACCGCGTCCGGGTGACCGACCCGGCAGAATGCACTGGCAAGCTTGAGGCACGAGAAGGCGAGTCGGGACACCGTGACGACGTCCATCGAAGCAAGGATCGCCGAGGAGCTCGGCGTACGCGAGCGACAGGTGAAGGCAGCCGTCGAGCTGCTCGACGGCGGCTCGACCGTGCCGTTCATCGCGCGCTACCGCAAGGAAGCGACCGAGATGCTCGACGACGCGCAGCTGCGCACCCTGGAGGAGCGGCTGCGCTATCTGCGCGAGCTGGAGGACCGCCGGGCGGCGATCCTCGACTCCGTCCGCGAGCAGGGCAAGCTGACGGACGAGCTGGAGGCGAGCATCCGGGCGGCCGACACCAAGGCGCGCCTGGAGGACATCTACCTGCCCTTCAAGCCGAAGCGCCGCACCAAGGCGCAGATCGCCCGCGAGGCCGGTCTGGCGCCGCTGGCCGAGGGGCTGCTCGCCGATCCGTCCGTCGAGCCGGCGGCCGCCGCCGCGGCCTTCGTGGACGCCGGCAAGGGCGTCGCGGACGCCGCCGCGGCCCTGGAGGGCGCGCGGGCCATCCTCGCCGAGAAGTTCTCCGAGGACGCCGACCTCATCGGCGAGCTGCGCGAGCGCATGTGGAGCCGCGGCCGCCTCGTGGCGAAGGTGCGCGAGGGCCAGGAGGAGGCGGGAGCGAAGTTCGCCGACTACTTCGACTTCGCCGAGCCCTTCACCGCGCTCCCCTCGCACCGGGTGCTCGCCATGCTGCGCGGCGAGAAGGAGGACGCCCTCAGCCTGGAGCTCGAGCCGGAGGAGCCCACGGAGGGTCCTTCCTCGTACGAGGGGATCGTCGCGGGTCGCTTCGGGGTCGCCGACCGCGGCCGTCCCGGTGACAAGTGGCTGCAGGACACGGTCCGCTGGGCCTGGCGGACCCGCATCCTGGTGCACCTGGGGATCGACCTGCGGCTGCGGCTGCGGACGGCCGCCGAGGACGAGGCGGTGCGGGTCTTCGCGGCGAACCTGCGGGACCTGCTGCTCGCCGCCCCCGCCGGCACCCGGGCGACGCTCGGTCTTGACCCCGGTTTCCGTACGGGCGTGAAGGTCGCCGTCGTCGACGCGACCGGCAAGGTCGTCGCCACCGACACGATCTACCCGCACGTCCCCGCCAACAAGTGGGACCAGGCGCTGGAGAAGCTGGCCCGGCTCGCGAAGGAGCACGCGGTCGAGCTGGTCGCGATCGGCAACGGGACGGCCTCCCGCGAGACCGACAAGCTGGCGGCCGAACTCCTCGCCAGGCACCCCGAGTTGAAGCTGACCAAGGTGATGGTCTCGGAGGCGGGCGCCTCGGTCTACTCGGCCTCCGCCTTCGCCTCGCAGGAACTCCCGGGTCTGGACGTGTCGTTGCGCGGCGCCGTCTCCATCGCCCGGCGGCTCCAGGACCCGCTCGCCGAGCTGGTGAAGATCGACCCGAAGTCCATCGGCGTCGGCCAGTACCAGCACGACCTGGCCGAGGTGAAGCTCTCGCGCTCGCTCGACGCGGTGGTCGAGGACTGTGTGAACGGTGTCGGCGTGGACGTCAACACCGCCTCGGCGCCCCTGCTTTCGCGGGTCTCGGGCATCAGCTCCGGTCTCGCGGAGAACATCGTCGCGCACCGCGACGCCAACGGCCCCTTCCGCTCCCGCAAGGCGCTCAAGGACGTGGCGCGGCTCGGCCCGAAGGCGTACGAGCAGTGCGCGGGCTTCCTGCGCATCCGGGGCGGCGACGACCCGCTGGACGCCTCGGCGGTGCACCCGGAGGCGTACCCGGTGGTGCGCCGGATGGTGAAGGCGACGGGCGGCGAGGTCGCGGCGCTGATCGGCGACACGGGCACGCTGCGCTCGCTGCGGGCGGACGACTTCGTCGACGAGACCTTCGGCCTGCCGACGGTGACGGACATCCTGCGCGAGCTGGAGAAGCCGGGCCGTGACCCGCGTCCGGCGTTCCGCACGGCCACGTTCAAGGAGGGTGTCGAGAAGATCGGCGACCTGGCGTCCGGGATGGTCCTGGAGGGTGTCGTCACCAACGTGGCCGCGTTCGGCGCGTTCGTGGACATCGGCGTGCACCAGGACGGTCTGGTCCATGTGTCGGCGATGTCGAAGACCTTCGTCAAGGACCCGCGCGACGTGGTGAAGCCGGGCGACGTGGTCAAGGTGAAGGTCCTGGACGTGGACGTCCCGCGCAAGCGGATCTCGCTGACCCTGCGGCTCGACGACGAGGCGGGCGCCGAGGGCCAGGGCGGCGCGCCCGGGCGCGACCGGGGAGACCGGGGCGAGCGCTCCGGCCGGCCGCCGCAGCAGCGTCAGGGCGGTGGCCGCCGGGCCGAGGGCGGTAACCGGAACGAGCGCGGGGACCGGGGCGGCAACCGGAACGACCGCGGCGGCCGGGACCGCTCGGCGGCTCCCGCGCCCGCCAACAGCGCGATGGCCGACGCCCTCCGGAAGGCCGGCCTGCTGGGCGAGGGCGGCGGCAAGCGCCGCTAGAACCGCAGGTCAGAGGCGGTTTCCGACCGGACTGCCGGAGTCGTCCCCGTACACCCCGATCGGGCGTGTGCGGGGACGCCGCATGTTCACCGGATATTGAATCAGGACGTCCGTTTTTCCCGTTGACGCGAGCAGAACAAGGAACCAAGATCATCTCCGGCCGCCACGGAAGGCCGTGACATGTTCCTGCTCCCAGAGGACGACAGATGAAGCGCGCGATCGCGAAGGTGGCGGGAGTCTCCGCCGCCGCGATGACCATGGCCCTGATCCCGCTCGCCGGCACCTCGTACGCCGCCGGCTGCTACGGCACCGGCTGCGACAACCTCGGCCCCGTCTCGCAGGGCTGCGACAAGGACGCCACCACCAAGGTGACCGCCACCGCCGACGGCGGCCTCAAGGCCGAGCTGCGCTGGTCCGCCGCGTGTCAGGCCGCCTGGGTCCGGGTGACCGACTCCAGCGGTGGCCAGTGGTGGGACAAGTACGGCTACATCGAGAAGTGGTCGGGCTACGGCACCGGCTTCGTGCGCAGCCTGTCGGTGAAGTTCCCCAACCCGGGCTCGGACTGGTCCAACATGCTCGGCGGCAGCAGCTACTACTACCGCACGTGCATCAAGGACACCGGCACGGGCCACATCGACTGCAGCACCTTCTGGTAAACCCACCGGCCCCCGCGTCGACGCACAGACGGCCGCCCGCCCTGCCCGCCGACGCGAACACGCCAGATTCGCAAGATCGACTCCGGCCTCCACGGCGGTCCGGAGAAGTCCCCGCTCCCGGAGGTATCGGCAACAGATGAAGCGCGCACTCGCGAAGGTCGCGGGGGTCTCCGCCGCCGCGATGACCATGGCCCTGATCCCGCTCGCCGGCACCTCGTACGCCGCCGGCTGCTACGGCACCGGCTGCGACAACCTCGGCCCCGTCTCGCAGGCCTGCGACAAGGACGCCACCACCAAGGTGAGCACCGTCAACGGCAACGGCTTCAAGGCCGAGCTGCGCTGGTCCAACACATGTCAGGCCGGGTGGGTCCGCGTCACGTCGCCCTCCGGCAGCCAGTGGTGGCCCCGGTACGGCTCCATCGAGAAGTGGCTGGGCCCCGGCACCGACTTCCAGCGCAGCCTCTCGGTGCAGTTCCCCTACGAGGCGGGCACCGACTGGTCCAACATGCTCGGCAGCAGCAGCGCCTACTACCGCGTCTGCATCAACGACAACGGCAACGTGACCTGCAGCAACTTCTGGTAGAAAGCCGGTCCCGCGCCCGCGTCGAGGAGGCCACAGCCCACCGGGCTGTGGCCTCCTCGCGTCCGGCCCCGTTACGGGAGGAAGCGCAGCGCCCACTCCGCCCGGTTCGCGACCGAGAGGTCGTCGTCCTCCGTCATCGGCTGGAGCAGCCGGCGGGCTTCCTTCGGATTCGCCTGGACCAGGTCGACGATCTCGGTGGCCAGACCGTCCTGGTCGTCCCCGAGGTCGACGGCGGAGGCGCGGATCAGGGCCGGGAGCACGTCCGGTCCCCCGATGGCGGCGAGGACGCCGCCGAGGAGCTCCCGCGCGTAGAAGTTCCGCTCGGTGATGACACGGTCCAGCTCCGCCTGGAGGCGCGGCAGGAGACCGGCGTCGCCCGAGGCCGCGATCTCGTCGGCGAGGTCGATCGTCTCGTCCACGTCGGAGTCCAGATCGTCCAGCATCTCGGTCAGCCGGGTCAGTAGGTCGGTCATGGTGCCTCCTGGAATGCGCCGTCCACGAGGACCGGGACGACCGTCGAGCCGTCGAGCTCGGCGGCCACGGCCACGTCCTGCGGAAAGCCGTACTCGTACAGTTCACGGCCCGAGTCGCAGCCGTGCAAGGCGGCGACCGGGTCCTCGGTCGCGTCCCACAGCGTGGCCGCCGCGGTCGCCTCCGGGGTCAGGGTGTGCGTCCTCGCCAGGGCGGACAGCACCGCTCCCGCGCCCAGCAGGTCCTCCAGGGCCGGGCGCAGCGAGCCGTCGGGCCACCGCTCGCCCGAGGCGATGACGGCGAGCGGGCGGTCGGCCGTGCCGTACCCCCGGTCGGCGAGCCGGCGGGCGACGGCCGAGTGGTTGCGCAGGGAGGCGGCGACGACGGTCGCGCCGCCCGAGGCGGCCTCGGCCGCGATGGTGGAGCCGTTCGGGGAGGGCAGGACCAGGCGCTCGGGCAGGGCGGCCGTGCGCAGGGCGGCCGGGGAGAGCGTCCAGGGGTTCGCCTCGGTGGCCTCGCGCCGGCCGACGGCGAGCGCGGCGCCGTTCTCCCGGGCGTACGCAGCGGCCGTGGCGTCCCTCCACCGGTAAGGCAACACCGCCGTGCCGCCCTCGACGGCGACGCCGACGGCCGTGGTGAAGGACAGGACGTCGACGACGACCACGCAGGCGGCCGCCGGGGCCAGGACCCGCGCCTCGACGGGGCCCCAGCCGAAGGAGACGGTCACCGCGGGCCCCGCCCGGAGGAGAACCGCATCAGAGCTCGGTCACCTTGCCGTCGGCGACCTCGATGCGACGGGTGGTGCGGACCGCGTCGAGCATGCGCCGGTCGTGGGTGACCAGCAGCAGCGTGCCGGTGTAAGAGTCGAGGGCCGACTCCAGCTGCTCGATGGCCGGCAGGTCCAGGTGGTTGGTGGGCTCGTCCAGGACGAGGAGGTTCACGCCCCGGCCCTGGAGCAGGGCGAGCGCGGCGCGCGTGCGCTCGCCCGGGGACAGCGTGGTCGCCGGCCGCAGCACATGGACGGCCTTCAGACCGAACTTGGCGAGCAGCGTCCGCACCTCGGCGGGCTCGGTGTCGGGCACGGCCGCGCAGAACGCCTCCAGGAGCGTCTCCGTGCCGTGGAACAGCTTCCGGGCCTGGTCGACCTCGCCCACGACGACCCCGGAGCCGAGGACCGCGTCGCCGGAGTCCAGCGGGAGACGCCCGAGCAGGGCGGCGAGCAGGGTCGACTTGCCCGCGCCGTTGGCGCCGGTGACGGCGACCCGGTCGGCCCAGTCGATCTGGAGCGTGACGGGGCCGAAGGAGAAGTCGCCGCGGCGCACCTCGGCCTCCCGCAGGGTCGCCACGACCGAGCCGGAGCGCGGCGCGGCGGCGATCTCCATGCGCAGCTCCCACTCCTTGCGGGGCTCGTCGACGACGTCGAGACGCTCGATCATGCGCTGGGTCTGCCGGGCCTTCGCGGCCTGCTTCTCGCTGGCCTCGCCGCGCAGCTTGCGCCCGATCTTGTCGTTGTCGGTGGCCTTGCGGCGGGCGTTGCGGACGCCCTTGTCCATCCAGTTGCGCTGCATGAGGGCGCGCCCCTCCAGGGCGGCCTTCTTGTCGGCGTACTCCTCGTACTCCTCGCGGGCGTGCCGCCGGGCGGTGTCCCGCTCCTCCAGGTAGGACTCGTAACCGCCGCCGTAGAGGGTGATCTGCTGCTGGGCGAGGTCGAGTTCGAGGACCTTGGTGACGGTGCGGGTGAGGAACTCGCGGTCGTGGCTGACGACGACCGTCCCCGCGCGCAGCCCCTTCACGAAGGCCTCCAGGCGCTCCAGGCCTTCGAGGTCGAGGTCGTTCGTGGGCTCGTCGAGCAGGAAGACGTCGTAGCGGGAGAGGAGCAGCGAGGCGAGACCGGCGCGGGCGGCCTGGCCGCCGGAGAGGGCGGTCATCGGCTGGTCGAGGCCGACGGTGAGACCGAGGGAGTCGGCGACCTCCTCGGCGCGCTCGTCGAGGTCGGCGCCGCCGAGGTTCAGCCAGCGCTCCAGGGTGATCGCGTACGCGTCGTCGGCGCCGGGCGTGCCGTCGACGAGGCCCTGGGTGGCCTCGTCCATGGCGGTCTGGGCGGCGGCGACCCCGGTGCGGCGGGCGAGGAACTCGCGCACCGTCTCCCCCGCGCGCCGCTCGGGCTCCTGCGGGAGGTGGCCGACGGCCGCGGTCGGCGGGGAGAGCCGCAGCTCGCCCTCCTCCGGGGTGTCGAGCCCGGCGAGCAGCCGCAGCAGGGTCGACTTGCCGGCGCCGTTGACGCCGACGAGGCCGATGACGTCACCGGGGGCGACGACGAGGTCGAGCCCGGCGAAGAGGGTGCGTTCGCCGTGGCCGGCGGCGAGGTCCTTGGCGACGAGGATTGCAGTCATCAGGGAACGAATCCTAGGCGACGCGTCGACACGCCGAGGATTCGAGGAGCCGCAGGAGCACGGAGCGGTAGCCGGCGCCGGGGAAGCGGTACGGGCCGACGCCGGGGTAGCCCTCGCGTACGAGGTCGACGGCGGGACCGGTCTGCCAGGCGAAGTCGCGCCAGACGACGTCCGTGCCCTCGCGTGCGACGACGGCGGTGACCGCGCCGCAGCCGGGGTCCTCGCAGTCGGGGCAGGAGTGGATCACCTCGCGGGAGCCGTCGGCGAGGAGGAGTCGCTGGGCGTGCTCGGGGCGGACGGTCGGCGGGATGTCCGCCGCGAGGGGCGAGACGGTGTCGAAGCCGTCGGTCTCGTCGAGCCGGTGGAGCAGCGGCCTGCCGTCGACGAGGAAGTCGTGGTGGAGGTGCTCGCCGACCGGACTGGCGGCGGAGACGAGGTCGAGGGTGGTGTACGGGACCGGCATGACTCCAGTGTTTCCCCCTTCCGTGGCCGCACCGTCCCGGAAATGTCCCGGTCCCGGTACGGTCCGGGACATGACGAGCGACGCGATCGTGGTGGGGGGCGGGGTCGTCGGTCTGGCGACGGCGACGGTACTGGCGGAGCGCGGCCTCCGGGTACGGATCTGGTCCCGGGACGACGTGCTGGGCACGACCTCGGCGGTGGCGGGCGCCCTGTGGTGGCCGTACCGGATCGAGCCGGCGACCGAGGCGGGGGCGTGGGCGCTCGCTTCCCTGCGGCTGTACCAGGAGTTGGCGGCCGACCCGGACCGCAGCGGCGTCGGCCTCGTGGCCGGGGTCCACGCGGACACGGTCCTCGACGGACTGGGGTCCTGGGCGAAGGAGGTCGAGGGGCTGCGGCAGTTGGCGCCGGACGAGGTGCCCGGGCCGTACCGCACGGGGCTCGGGGCACGCCTGCCGTTGATCGACATGCCGGTCCATCTGGCCTTCCTGCGAAGCCGGTTCGAGGCGTTGGGCGGCACCTTCGAGCAGCGCGAGGTCAGGGACTTCGCCGAGGCGGCGGCGCTGGCCCCGCTGGTGGTCGACTGTACGGGGCTCGCGGCGCGGGAGCTCGTACCGGATCCCGGACTGCGGCCCGTGCGGGGGCAGTTGGTCGTGGTGGAGAACCCGGGGATCGAGGAGTGGTTCACGGCGGCGGACGAGTCGGCGGGCGAGACCACCTACTTCTTCCCGCATCGCGACCGGCTGGTGCTCGGCGGGACGGCGGAGGAGGGGGACGAGCGGCTCGGCCCTGATCCGGAGACGGCGGCGGCGATCGTGGCGCGGTGCGCACGGGTGCGGCCGGAGATCGCGGAGGCCCGGATCCTCCGGCACCTGGTGGGGCTGCGGCCCGCGCGGGTGGGCGGGGTGCGGATGGAGGCGGTGCCGCTGCCGGGCGGCGGGCGGCTCGTCCACCACTACGGGCACGGCGGCGCGGGGGTGACGGTGGCCTGGGGCTGCGCGGAGGCGGCGGCGGATCTGGCACTCGGCTGAGCGGGGGGAACGGCCCGGACGCGGCCGCGGGACTTCCGTCGGCGGCCGACGGGCCGGAGACGATCGCGGTCCACCGACCACCGCGGGGCTGGATGTGGCCGCGGGACTTCCGCCGTCCGCCGGCGGGCCGGAGACGACCGCGGGACCTCCACCGGTCGCAGGGGCGGCCGGAAACGGCCGCGGGGCGGTTGCCGGCCTTTCGGATGGCAACCGCCCCGCGTGAACCCTTACTTCCAGAGCGGCGGCTTGCTGTTGTTGTCCGCGTCCGCGCACTGCTTGGCCTGGCGCTCCAGGGCGTCGGCGCGGGCGAAGGCCTTGCGGGCGTCCCCCGTGGCGCCGAGGCGCTTGAGCTGGTTGCCGCGGTCGCGCTCCTTGCGGGCTTCCGCCCGCAGCTTGGTGACGTTGCAGGTGATGCTCTTGGCGGCGGCCGGCTCGGCCGTCACCGTCTGTCCGAGCAGCACGCCCCCGGCGAGCAGCGTCGTGGCGAGCAGGGCCGTCAGGGCACGGCGTGCGGGCTTGGTGTGGCGCATGGTGGTTCTCCAACTTCAGGGCCTTGCGGGCCCGTTCGAGGCATGGTCAGTACCAGCAGGTAACTTTACCTCGGCAAACATCGGAATCGCGCCACACCGTGCCGGAGGCACCCGATCGTCAACACCTCTCCACAGGACTCCCACTGACGAGGTGGTAGGTCGCCCGCGCGTCCAGGAGCAGCGGAACGAGCGCGCGTTGCGACTGGCGCAACGGGACGAACGCCCCCGCTCCCTCCGCCCGTACGGTCACCCCGTGCAGGGCGAGTTCGTCGCCCACCTCGGCGTACTGGGCGGCGTCCAGGCGGTAGCCGCAGGGCGGGTCGGCGAGGATCTCGGCGGGCTCGGCCGGGTCGTTGTCGGCGCCGCCGAGGTACACCGGGCCCCGGTCGGCGAAGCCGGTGTGCCGGGCGAGGGCGGTGGCCGCGGTGAGCGGCCCGCGCCGCTCGTCGAGGTAGGCGAAGGCGCCTTGCAGGGCGGCGTGCTGGGTGGCGACCCGGCGCCGGTGGTTGAGGGCCGGATCGTCCTTCTCGGCCTGGTCCAGGGCGTCGACCCGGGTCTCGACGAGCAGTCCGGCGGAGTGCTTGACGCCGGCCGTGTTGCGCAGGATCCGCTCCTGGCCGTCACCGGCGACCTGCTTGATCGGCTCGCCGGTGAGGGGGTCGGTCCAGATGCCGTAGATGCCGCTGCTGTAGCCGGCGAGTCCGGCGGCGGGCCGGACGTAGGACTCGGAGAGGGTCCGGGACTCGTCGTGGACGTGCGGGTCGGCGTCGAGGCTGCGGGGCCAGAGGGCGAGCAGGTCCTTGTCGTAGTAGCGGGGGGTGGCTCCGTACTCGTGCAGGTCGTAGACGAGGGCCGGCTTCCGGTCGCGGATGACGGCGGCGATCGCGCGGGCCTCGGCGGTCCGCAGGGCGAGGTGGTCGCGGTTGACGTCGACGCCGTCGCCGTTGCCCCGGGTGTCGGCCTCGCGGCCGTCGGGATTCGCGGTGGGGACGACCAGCAGGGTGGTGCGGGCCAGGAAGCGCAGGCTCTCCTTGTCCTGGGCGTAGGCGAGGTCGCGCACCGTGCTCAGGCAGGCCTCCCGGCCCGCCGGCTCGTCGCCGTGCTGGCTGCAGACGAGCAGCACCGTGGTGGAGCCCTTGCCGAGGGTCGCGAGCCGCAGCGGGCGACCCTGCCGGGTGGTGCCTATCTCGCGCAGCGACACCCCGTCGCTGCCCCGGTCGACCGCCGCGAGGAACGCCCCCTCCTCGGCCTCGGTGGTCCACCGGGCGCCCCGGCTCTCCTCGAAGCCGGTGTGCGGGAGGGCCTGCACGGGCGCACTGTCCGCCGCCTTGGCGGGGACGGTGACGAGCGGCAGGGCGAGGGCGGCGGCACCCACGACGAGGGCGAGCGCCCGGCGTGAACTCCGTTGTGCGTTAAGGGGGTTCATCGGGCGGCTCCCTCGTGGGCGGGGCCCGGCAGGCGGGGGCCGATGACGGCGGCCGGCGGGACGGCGCCGGTCAGGGACGGGACGGTCGTCGGCGAGGGCAGGGCCGGGGCCGCCCCCGTGGTCGCCCGGTCGAAGGCCCCTGCGCCGCCGACGAGCGGCACCTTCGCCCAGGTGCGGGCCAGGTCGAGGGTGAGGGTCGGGGTGGTCGACGGGGGGTCGAGGAGGTCCTTGTCGGTGCCGCCGACGATCAGGGCGAGCCGGTGACCGGCCGGGACGACGTGGTCGGTCGCCGCGAGGTTCAGGGTGAGGGTGTACGCCCTTCCGGGGGTCAGCGGGCGCTCCTCGCGCGGGTCGGCCCAGGTCCCGAGGTCGGCCCAGCCCCGGCTGACGACCGTGTACGCGACGTCCGTCGTCCGGGCCGCGGTCTCCTTGAAGCAGGCGCTGTCGCCCGCCGTGCTCGCGCCCCAGCAGGTGCGGTCGGTGAGGGTGGTGATGCCCTCGCCGGCGGCACCGTAGTCCCGGATCGTGTCCGGGCCGAGGTCGACGAGGACGGCGGAGAGGTGTGCGGTGGCGGTCGTCGGGGTGGCGGTGACCGTCACCTTCGACGAGCCGGAGATCCGCAGGTCCCGGGAGAGCGGGCGGGTGGCGAAGCCGGCCTTCTCCGGGGTGTCCTCGTCGATCCGGGCGGCCCAGTCGAGCTCGCCGAGGCCGGGGTCGTCGGTGAAGGTGGCGGTCGAGCCGGGAGCGGCGGGGGTGAGGCCGAGGCCGCCGGCGCCGGGCTGGGCGGTGCGCACCGGGCGCATCGTGGTGGTCTCGGTGGCGCGCGCCGGCCAGGCACGGTCGGTGGACCAGACGTCCGGGGCGCGCTCGACGTCGGCGACGGGCTCGCGGTCGATGCCGTTGTCGTAGCCGAGGAGGTAGTGGTCGAACCAGCGGTGCAGGGTGCGGACCCAGTCGGCGCGCCGGAAGTCGAAGGGGTCGACGTGGCCGGTCTGCGAGAGCCAGATCTTCCGCTCGACGCCGTGGGCGGCGAGCGCGTCCCACCACTGGCCGAACTGGCCGGCGCGCACGTTGAGGTCCTGCTGTCCGTGGACGACGAAGACGCTGGCCCTGACCTTGCCGGCGTCCTTCACGTGGTCGCGTTCGGTCCAGTCCGGGGTCCAGTCGCCGCTGTAGGGGGTGCCGGCGGTGATGCGGTCCTGGACGGCGCCGCAGCGGCGCTGCGCCTCGGGGCTGTTCACGTACTCGGAGAGCCAGCTCGGGTTGGCGTTGTAGAGCGGGGCGCCCTGCGAGTGGAAGTAGTCGTACCAGGAGGAGATGGCACCGATCGGAACGATCGTTTTCAGCCCTTCGACCCCGGTGGCGGCGACGCCGTTGGCGATGGTTCCGTCCCAGCTCTTGCCTATCATGCCGACGTTCCCGGTGCTCCAGCCGGTCGCGCGGGCCGGGGTGCCGCCGGTGCGGGAGGTGTAGCCGCGGGCGCGGCCGTTCAGCCAGTCGACGACGGCCTTCGCGGACTGGACGTCGGAGCGGCCGCCGACGTCGTCGCAGCCGTCGGAGCGGTTGGTGCCGGCGAGGTCGACGGCGACGAAGGCGTAGCCGCGGGGAACGAAGAAGTTGTCGTAGAAGAGCGGGAGCTGGACGGGGTTCCCGTCGGCGTCGTAGGTCTTCTTCTGGCTCTCGTTGCCGCGTCCGCAGCAGGCGTAGTACGGACTGGCGTCCATGATGACCGGGATCCTCCGGCCGGCCGCCGCGGGCTCGCGGGGGCGCACGATGTCGACGGCGACCCGGTCGGCGCGTCCGTCGCCGTCGCCGTCGAGGCCGGTGTCCACCCAGACGGACTCACGGACGGCGTCGGCGTACGAGTGGACCGGGCGGGACTCTCGCACGAAGGGCGAGACGGGTTCCGGCAGGGCTCCGGCGGGGGTGACGAGGGTGGCGAACAGGGCGGCCGTGGCCGCGGACACGAGGGTTCCGTACGTCAGTCGGGCTCCGCGGGTTCTCCGCTTTCGCATCGGCATGCGCCGGAACGTACCCCGGTCAACTCCCGGGCAAAAGAGTGCCGGAGGCATTCGACTGCGATCCGTGTGGCGCACGGTACATGTCGGCCGAATGGCGATCGTGTGACAGGGGGTCCTCTGGACGTGACGGTGCGTCGGAGGGCTGAATAGGGTCCGAGCTAAGGACCGACGACCACCCGCGCGTCTTACGTTTCTTATGACTTGGGGAGCACCTGTGCACCGCAGACTCATCGTTCCGAGCGCCCTCGCGGCCTCGCTGCTGCTGGCGATCCCGGCATCGGCCGCCTCCTTCAACCCGGGCGCCCCGGGCATCGGCGACTCCTACTACCCCGCCAGCGGCAACGGCGGCTACGACGTCTCCCATTACGACCTGCGCCTGAAGTACCAGCCGGCCACGGACCTCCTGGAGGGCACGGCGACGATCCTCGCCACCACCACGCAGGACCTGTCCCGCTTCAATCTGGACCTCGGCCTGAAGGTCAGTGAGATCCGGGTGAACGGCCGCGTGGCGAAGTTCGCCACCTCGGGCGACCACGAGCTGGAGGTCACCCCGGCGAGCCCGCTGGCGAAGAACACGCCGATCTCGGTGGTCGTCCGCTACGCGGGCAAGCCCTCCGAGTTCAAGATCGACGGCTGGTCGGCCTGGGCCCGCACCCCGGACGGCGCCGTGGCCGCGCAGGAGCCTGACTCGGCCGTCTGGTGGTTCCCGTCCAACGACCACCCGCTGGACAAGGCGACCTTCGACGTGTCGGTCCTCGTGCCGGACGGCCACCAGGCCATCAGCAACGGCGTGCTGCAGTCGCAGTCCTCGCGGCTCGGCTGGACGCGCTACAACTGGCGCTCCAACAAGCCGCAGGCGACGTACCTGGCGACGCTCGCCGTCGGCAGGTTCGACATCACGACGGACAAGACCGCGAACGGGCTGCCCGTCCTCAACGCCTACAGCAAGGACCTCGGCGACAACGCGGGCGCGGCGCGCGCCTCGATCGAGCGCACGACCGAGGTGGCGGAGTGGCTGGAGTCGGTCTTCGGGCCCTACCCCTTCAACGCCCTCGGCGGCTACGTGCCGAACGTGACCAGCGGCTTCGCCCTGGAGACGCAGACCCGTCCGTTCTACAGCCCGCGGCAGTTCGCCAACGGCGCGAACGTGTCGGTGGTCGTCCACGAGCTGGCGCACCAGTGGTACGGCGACAGCGTGTCCGTCAAGGACTGGAAGGACATCTGGGTCAACGAGGGCTTCGCCCGCTACAGCCAGTGGCTGTGGTCGGAGAAGGAGGGCGAGGGCACGGCCCAGGAGCTGGCGGACTACGTGTACGCCACGCGGGCGGCCGAGGACCCGTTCTGGACGGTGAAGCCGGGTGACCCGGGCGCCGACAACCAGTTCCACATCGCCGTGTACGACCGGGGCGCGCTGGCGCTCCAGGCGCTGCGCAACGAGGTCGGCGACGAGACCTTCTTCGCGATCCTGAAGGGCTGGCCGCAGGAGTTCGCCTACGGCAACGCGCACGTCTCGGACTTCGTGCGGTACGCGGAGCGGATCTCCGGCAGGCCGCTCGCCGGCCTCTTCGACACCTGGCTGTACCAGCCGTCGAAGCCGTCCGCCCCGTCGGCGACGGCGGCGGGCCTGTCCGCCGCCGCGGTGGCGCCGTCGTCCCGCTCCGCCGCGAGGCCGGCGAAGCCCGCGCAGCCGAAGTCGTGGAAGAAGATCGCGGAGACGAACACGATCCACGAGAACGAGACCGCGGGGAACCACACGGGTCACTGATCCGGGCCGCGGGTCAGGGCGCCGGCCCGACTGCGGCCCGCCCCCGCTGCCGTGTGGGCAATCGTCCCGCAGGGCGATGGGGGTCCCCCTGCTCGAGCGAAGCCGAGAGCTTGGGGGGGAGGGTGGGCGCACGGGACGGCGCCCTCCAGCGGCGCCCCCACGTTCCGCGCCTGGACCCGCACCACCGTGCGCCGTCACCAGGGGTGCGGGCTCAGACGCGGGAGCCTCTGGCGCCGGCAGAGGCGCCGTCGCCAGGGGTGCGGGCTCAGACGCGGGAGCCTTTGGCGCCGGCAGAGGCGCCGTCCGTTGTGCCCACCCGTTCCGCTCTGGGGGCACCTCCCGGACGAAGTCTGGGGGAGGAACGCATGCCCACAACGGGCTTCGCGCGGCGGGCGGCCTCGCGGGCTTTGCGGGCCAGGGGGAGGTAGCGCAGGCGCTCCGGGAGGACCGGGACCACGGCCCGCACGACCCGGGCGAACCGGCGCAGGGTGCGCTCCTGGGCGTCCGTCCACTCCAGGCCGATCGCCTCGCGGGCGTCCGGCGGCATCAGGCCCACGGTGAGGAAGGCGCGCAGCCGCAGGAAGGGACGGCGGAGGACGGGCCAGAGGAGCCGGAGGACGAGCCGGAGCGGCAGCGGGCCGCGGTCCGGGGCGGGCAGCGGCAGGTCGGTGTCGAGCAGCTCCCGCACGACGGTGGTGGCCTCGATCTCCTCGGCGAGGACCTTCCGGTAGTACGGCCAGAACTCCTCGATCGTCTGCGGCATGTCCCGGTCGTGGATGCCGAGGATCCGGCCGACCTGGAGCCACTCCGCGTACAGCTGCCGTTCCTGCGCCTCGGTCAGCGGGCGGGCGAGGAGGCGGAGCCCGTGCCGGTAGATCGGGAAGCCGGTCGCGTGCACCCAGGAGTAGTAGGCCGGGGTGAGGGCGTGGTAGCGGCGGCCGTGGGCGTCGGTGCCCTGGATGGTCCGGTGCAGGTCCCGGAGCCGGCGGCCCTCCCTGGCGGCTTCCTCGCCGCCGTAGATCCACAGCTGGAGCGAGCGAAGGGAGCGCTCGCCGCGCCCCCAGGGGTCCGTACGGAAGACGGAGTGGTCGTCGACGCCGGCGCCGATCGCGGGGTGGGCGACCTGGAGGGTGAGGGCGGCGGGCAGCATGAGGAGCGCCCGGACGTCCCCCGCGACGCTCCACAGCACTCCGCCGACGGGCGGGGGCACGGGGTCGTGACCGGCCGGGGCCCGGTCGAGCGGCTTCACACGGTCCATGGCCATCGCCTTCTCCTCCTCTGTCCAGGCTGCACCCATGACGAAGGGGCCGTCACCCGGGCGCTGCGGCCCGGGTGACGGCCCCTTCCGGGGAGTACGGGGTCAGGCGCGGTCCGCGCCGACCGGCTCGCCGACGATGCGGGCGGCGAGGGCGTGGGCCCAGGCGTCGACGTCGGCGTTGAGCTCGCGCTCGGCGGCCGCGCGCTCCTCGGCGATCTTGGCGGTGCCGGCGGCGAGGATCGCGTCGCGCTCGGCCTGGCCCTCGGCGCGGGCGGCGGCGATGGCGGCCGAGCCCTCCTCGGTGGCCTGGGAGCGGATGCGCGCGGCCTCGTGGCGGGCCTCGGCGAGCTCCGCCTCGTACTGCTCGCGGATGGCGGTGGCCTCGGAGCGCAGGTCGTCGGCGCGCCCGGTGCCGCCCTCGATGGCGTCGTCGCGCTGGTCGAGGGTGCGCTTGATCTTCGGAAGGATGCCCTTCGCCAGGATCAGGAAGGTGAGCCCGAACAACACCAGACCGAGGATGAGCTCGGCCCAGACGGGGTTGAGCGGACCGAGGTCCATCTTGAAGACAGTGGAGTTCGTCGCGAGGGTCATGCGCGCATTCTACCTGCTCCAAAAAGTGACAAATCAGACACCGGCCAGAGAGTTGGCGTGATCTTGCGAGCTCGGCAAGATTCCCGGCACCCAGAGGCTACCGGAAGGTAACCACGGCTGATTGTATGTGCGCGCCAGCCCAACCCCCCACGTACTCACGGGAGTTCACGTGTCGTTCGCCGCGCTCCGCCGCGCCCCCGGCGCCGCCCTTTCGCTCGCGCTCGCCGCCGCCACCCTGGCGACGTCCGCCCCGGCCGCGTCCGCCGCCGCCACGGAGGCCCCGCGCCTGAAGGTGCTCACGTACAACACGTTCCTGTTCTCCAAGACCCTGTACCCGAACTGGGGCCAGGACCACCGGGCCAAGGCGATCCCCGCCGCCTCCTTCTTCCAGGGGCAGGACGTCGTGGTGCTCCAGGAGACCTTCGACAACTCCGCCTCGGACGCCCTCAAGGCGAACGCCGCCGCGCAGTACCCGTACCAGACGCCCGTCGTGGGCCGCAGCAAGACGGGCTGGGACGCCACCGGCGGGGCCTACTCCTCGACCACGCCCGAGGACGGAGGGGTGACGATCCTCAGCAAGTGGCCGATCGTCCGCAAGGAGCAGTACGTCTACAAGGACGCCTGCGGCGCCGACTGGTACTCGAACAAGGGCTTCGCCTACACGGTGCTGGACGTGAACGGCACCCGCGTGCACGTCGTCGGCACGCACGCGCAGTCCACCGACCCCGGCTGCTCGGCGGGCGAGGCGGCGCAGATGCGCAGCCGGCAGTTCAAGACGATCGACGCCTTCCTCGACGCCAAGAACATCCCGGCGAACGAGCAGGTCATCGTCGCCGGTGACATGAACGTCGACTCGCGCACCCCCGAGTACGGCACGATGCTCGCCGACGCGGACCTGGCGCCGGCCGACGCCCGCACCGGTCACCCGTACTCCTTCGACACCGAGCTGAACTCGATCGCGTCCTACCGCTACCCGGACGACCCGCGCGAGGACCTCGACTACGTCCTCTACCGCTCCGGGAACGCCCGGCCCGCCGGCTGGACCAACAACGTGGTCCTGGAGCAGAGCGCGCCGTGGACGGTGTCCAGCTGGGGCACGCAGTACACGTACACCAACCTCTCCGACCACTACCCCGTGACGGCGTACTGACCCGGGCCCCGGACCGCGTCAGTACCCGTAGCCGCCGAAGACGCCGTAGAGCCAGACGCCGAGCACTCCGGCGACGCAGAGCAGGACGAAGAAGGAACCCGGACTCGTGTGCCGCTCCCTGCGGGGCGGCCGGGCGGGGCGGTCGGCGCGGGCCGTCCGCCCCTTCCTCTCCTCCCTCCGCCCCCGGCCCGTCTTCCCGCCCCCGCTCTCCTCCCGCACCGGCTCGGCGGCCGCGGCGACATCGGCGAGCAGCCGGCGGCAGACGGTCGCGAGCTCCGACGTCCCCGCCGTCAGGTCGACGACCACCTCCGTACGGGCCGGGGCGGTCGTCCCGCCGTCCAGGATCCGCCCGGCGCGCAGCAGCGCCCGGTCCTTGCCCCCGGTCGGGGCGAGGCTGATCCAGCGCCGCACGTGCTCGCCCCGGATCACCACACCGCCGCCCCGCTCCCGGTAGACGGTGTGCTCCCGCCACAGGACTCCGGCCAACTCGGCGGCCGTCTCCCTGAGTTGCGCGTACATCTCTCTCCCCTGTGTTCCTGTGCCCCCGATGCGAACAGCCGCCGACTCTAGCCCGCCCGCTCGAAAGCCCGTGCGACGCCCCGCCCCCACGCCCGTTACCCGCCGAAGTCGTACACGGTGACCGGTATCCCCCGCGCCGCCAGCCGCTCCCGGACCAGCGGCTCCACCCGGTCCCAGGTGCCGCCGGCGAGCCCGCAGCCGATCCGGGGCATGTGGACCGAGGCCCCGAGCTCGACGGCCTTGTCCGCCAGCAGCCCGAGGGCCGCGTCGATCGCCTCGTACCGCACGGGGACGCCGCTGCTCCGACCGGTGCGTATCCCCCGCTGGCCCACCAGGTTCGCCACCCAGAGGTACGGGGAGACCTGGACGAACTGGGCCGCGCCGAGCCCGAAGTCGTTGCCCGCCCGCTCCCGGTGCCAGCGCCGGAAGGCCGCCTCGGGCTCCGGCCAGCGCCGCGAGACGGCCAGCACGAAGCCCTTCCCCCAGCCGCCCAGGTCGTTGCAGACATGGGCGATGATCCGGACGCCCTTCCCCCGCGGCGCGGTGGCGTCCCCTCGTACGTATTCGATCACGGTCATGGGGTCACCGTAGGACGCGGCACCGACAGTGCCGTGGCGTGCGGAACGTCAACCAGGGTTGACGCGCGAGGCGTGTCAACCTACATTGACAACATGACCGATGCGACCGATCTCGCCGCACGGGCCGGCGACCGCGACCCCCGGGTCGGGCTGCGGGCCGTCTCCGCCCTGCGGCGACTGCTCGAACAGCTGGAGGCCGTCCAGGTGCGCAGCGCGCGCAACCAGGGATGGTCGTGGCAGGAGATCGCCACCGAGCTGGGTGTCAGCCGGCAGGCAGTCCACAAGAAGTACGGGAGGCAGTGATGTTCGAACGGTTCACGAAGGCCGCGCGTGCCACGGTGAAGGGGGCGGCCGCGCACGCGGAGCGCGGCGGCGCCGCCGTCGTCACCCCGGAGCACCTCCTCCTGGCCCTGCTCGACCGCGAGGACAGCCGCGCGGCGGCGGTGCTCGGGCGGCTGTGCCCGCCGGAGCGGCGCCCGTCCCTGCTCTCCGCACTCGCCGAGGCGCGCCGCCGGGCCGGACTGTCCCGGGCGGACGCGGAGGCGCTGGCCGGCCTCGGCATCGACGTCGGCGCGATCGTCGAACGCGTCGAGGAGACCCACGGCGCGGGCGCGCTGACCGGCGACCGCAAGGACGGCGGGTGGTGGTCGGGCCGGCTCAGCTTCTCCCGCGAGGCGAAGACCGTCCTGGAGAAGTCGCTCCGCGTGGCCCTGGCCCGCAAGGACCGGGAGATCGGCGACGAGCACCTCCTCCTGGCCCTCACCACCCTCGGCGGCGTCGTCGCCGAGGCGCTGGCCGACCACGGCGTCACCTTCGCCTCGGTCGACACGGCCCTGTCCTCGCCCGCCCCCCTCTGATCCGGTCTCCCCCAGGTCTTTTACAGCGCTGGTGAGACAGCAATACTGTTGAACCATGGAGGACGTGAGCGACGACGACCTGGTGCCCGGCTACACCGTGGACGAGCTGGCCGCACGGGCCGGGGTCACCGTGCGGACCGTGCGGTTCTACGGGACCCGGGGGCTGCTGCCGCCGCCCGTCATCGGGCCGCGGCGGGTCGGGCGGTACGGCGCCGACCATCTCTCGCGGCTCGCGCTCATCGAGGAGTTGCAGCGGCAGGGGATGACGCTGGCCGCGATCGAGCGCTATCTGGAGCAGCTGCCGCCCGACCTCAGCGCGCAGGACCTGGCGATCCACCGGGCCCTCGTCGCCTCCTGGGCGCCCGAGTCCGCCGAGACCATCACCCGGCGCGAGCTGGAGCGGCGGGCCGGGCGGGCGCTGACCGAGCGGGACGTGGACCGGCTCGCCGCGATGGGGGTGCTCGACCGGACCGAGGAGGCCGATACGTACCGGCTCGACGGGGCGCTGCTGCGGCTCGGGGTCGAACTGCTCGACGTGCCCATCGAGCACGAGACCATCCTCGCCTCCCGGACCGTGCTCCTGGAGCACGCGCGCGCGGCCGCCCAGGAGCTCTCCCGGCTCTTCCGGGACGAGGTGTGGAGCCCGTACCGGGAGAGCGGGGAGGACCCGGACCACCTGAGCGCGATGAAGTCGCTCTCGGCGCACATGCAGCCGATGGTGGTCCAGGCCCTCCTCACCGCTTTTCAGCGCTCGCTGAGCGAGGAGCTGAGGACCGCCTTCAGGAGTCGGTGAAGGTCTCGCCCCGGTCCGCCTTCTCCACCAGGAGGGCCGGCGGCTCGAACCGCTCGCCGTACGTCCGCGCCAGCTCGCGCGCCCGGGCGACGAAGCCGGCGACCCCGCCCTCGTACCCGTTGACGTACTGCAGGATGCCGCCGGTCCAGGCCGGGAAGCCGATGCCCATGATGGAGCCGATGTTGGCGTCGGCGACCGAGGTCAGGACGCCCTCCTCCAGGAGCCGGACGGTGTCCAGGGCCTCGGAGAACAGCATCCGCTCCTGCATGTCGCGGAACGGGATCTCGTACCCCGGCTTCGCGAAGTGCTCGCGCAGGCCCGGCCACAGCTTGCCGCGACTGCCGTCCTCGCCGTACTCGTAGAAGCCCGCGCCGCCGCTGCGCCCCGGGCGCCCGAAC
Organism: Streptomyces sp. NPDC002825; assembly: GCF_040295385.1. Lineage (NCBI taxonomy): Bacteria > Bacillati > Actinomycetota > Actinomycetes > Kitasatosporales > Streptomycetaceae > Streptomyces > Streptomyces sp. NPDC002825. The sequence continues at coordinate 33,846 of NZ_JBEOVH010000015.1, read as the reverse complement.
TCGTCGACCATGCGGTCGATGACGGCCTCGCCCGGGTGCGTGACCCAGGTCCCGCCGGCCTCCTCGACCGCCCGCCGGGTCTCGTTGCGGATCTTGCGGGGCAGGGTGAGGGTCAGCTCGTCCATGAGGGAGAGGACCTTCGCCGGGTAGCCGGCCTGGGCGGCGGCCTGCTCGATCGAGGCGGGCTCGATACCCTCGCCGACCATGGCGACGCCCTCGTTGATGAAGTGGCCGATCACCCGTGAGGTGAAGAAGCCGCGCGAGTCGTTGACGACGATCGGCGTCTTGTTGATCTGGCGGACCAGGTCGAACGCGCGGGCCAGGGCCTCGTCGCCGGTCCGCTCGCCCTTGATGATCTCGACGAGCGGCATCTTGTCGACCGGCGAGAAGAAGTGCAGTCCGATGAAGTCGGTCTGGCGCTCGACGCCCTCGGCGAGGACGGAGATGGGGAGGGTGGAGGTGTTGGAGCAGAGGAGGGCGTCGGGGGCGACGACGTTCTCGATCTCCTGGAAGACCTTGTGCTTGAGCGCCGTGTCCTCGAAGACCGCCTCGATGACCGCGTCGCAGCCGGCCAGGTCCGCCACGTCGGCGGTGGGCGTGATGCGGGCGAGGAGGGCGTCGGCCTTCTCCTGGGTCGTACGGCCCCGGGAGACCGCCTTGGCGCAGAGCTTCTCGGAGTACGCCTTGCCCTTCGCGGCCGACTCGGCGGAGACGTCCTTGAGGACGACCTCGATGCCGGCGCGGGCGCAGGAGTACGCGATGCCGGCGCCCATCATGCCGGCGCCGAGCACGGCGACCTTGCGGACCTGCCGCTTCTCCACGTCCTTCGGGCGGCTCGCGCCCGAGTTCACCGCCTGGAGGTCGAAGAAGAACGCCTGGATCATGTTCTTCGCGGTCTGGCCGATGACCAGCTCGGTGAAGTAGCGGCTCTCGATGGTCAGGGCGGTCTCGAAGTCGACCTGGGAGCCCTCGACCGCGGCGGCCATGATGGCCTTCGGCGCCGGGTAGGGCGCGCCGTTCAGCTGCTTGCGCAGGTTGGCCGGGAAGGCGGGGAGGTTGGCGGCGAACTTCGGGTTCGACGGGGTGCCGCCGGGGATGCGGTGGCCGGGGACGTCCCAGGGCTGGTGGGACTCCGGGTGCGCGTCGATGAAGGCGATGGCCTTGGCCATCATCTCCTCGGCGGTGGCGGCCACCTCGTGGACGAGGCCGTTGTCCAGGGCGCGCTTCGGGGCGTACTGGGTGCCCTGGAGCAGCACCTTGAGGAGGGCGTCGGTGATGCCCATGAGGCGCACGGTGCGGGCGACGCCGCCGCCGCCCGGCAGCAGGCCCAGGGTGACCTCGGGCAGGCCGATCTTGGAGCCGGGCGCGTCGAGGGCGACGCGGTGGTGGGAGGCGAGGGCGATCTCGTAGCCGCCGCCGAGCGCGGCGCCGTTGATCGCGGCGACGACCGGCTTGCCGAGGGTCTCGATGCGGCGCAGCGCGTTCTTGATCTCGATGGCGGAGTCGAAGATGTCCTGGGCGTGCTCGGGGCCCGCCTTGATCATGTCCTTGAGGTCGCCGCCGGCGAAGAAGGTCTTCTTCGCGGAGGTGTAGATGATGCCGCGGATGGAGTCCTTCTCGGCCTCCACGCGGTCGGCGATCGCCTTGATCGAGGCCCGGAAGGCCTGGTTCATGGTGTTGGCGGACTGGTTGGGGTCGTCGAGGACGAGGGTGACGATCCCGGTCTCGTCCTGCTCCCAGCGAATGGTGGTGCTCTCGCTCATGACTGCTGCTTCTCCGTGGGTGAGGGGTGCGGACGGGACGGTCAGACGCGCTCGACGACGGTGGCGATGCCCATGCCGCCGCCCACGCAGAGGGTGGCGAGGCCGTAGCGCTTGTCCTGGCGCTCCAGCTCGTCGACGAGGGTGCCGAGGATCATCGCGCCGGTGGCGCCGAGCGGGTGGCCGAGCGCGATGGCGCCGCCGTTGACGTTGACCTTGTCCAGGGAGATGCCCATGTCCTTGACGAAGCGCAGGACGACGGCCGCGAAGGCCTCGTTGATCTCGACGAGGTCGATGTCGTCGATGGTGAGTCCGGCCTTGGCGAGCGCCTTGCGGGTGGCCGGGGCGGGGCCGGTGAGCATGATGGTCGGCTCGGAGCCGGAGACGGCCGCGGAGACGATCCGGGCGCGCGGCGTGAGCCCGTACCGCTCGCCGACCTCCTTGGAGCCGATGGCGACGAGGGAGGCGCCGTCGACGATGCCGGAGGAGTTGCCCGCGTGGTGGACGTGGTCGATCTCCTCGACCCAGTGGTACTTCTGCAGGGCGACCGCGTCGAAGCCGCCGAGCTCGCCGATGTCCTTGAAGGAGGGCTTGAGGCGGGCGAGGGTGTCGGCGGTGGTGCCGGGGCGCAGGAACTCGTCGTGGTCGAGGACGGTGAGTCCGGCGCGGTCCTTGACGGGGACGATCGAGCGGGCGAAGCGGCCGTCCTTGACGGCGGCGGCGGCGCGCTCCTGGGAGAGGGCGGCGTACTCGTCGACGTCGCGGCGGCTGAAGCCCTCGATGGTGGCGATGAGGTCGGCGCCGATGCCCTGGGGGACGAAGTTCGTCGCCATGTTCGTCATCGGGTCGGCGAACCAGGCACCGCCGTCGGAGGCCATCGGGACGCGCGACATGGACTCGACGCCGCCGGCGAGGACCAGGTCCTCCCAGCCGGAGCGGATCTTCATCGCGGCCATGTTGACCGCTTCGAGGCCGGAGGCGCAGAAGCGGTTCTCCTGGACGCCGGCGACGGTGTCGGGGAGTCCGGCGGCGATGGCGGCGATCCGGGCGATGTCCGAGCCCTGGTCGCCGACCGGGCCGACGACGCCGAGGACGATGTCGTCGATGGCGGCCGGGTCGAGTCCGGGGTGGCGGGCCTGGATCTCCCGGATGAGACCGACGACCAGGTCGATGGGCTTGGTGCCGTGCAGGGAGCCGTTTGCCTTGCCGCGTCCGCGCGGGGTGCGGATCGCGTCGTACACGTACGCTTCGGTGCTCACGGGAAGCCTTTCGCGATGAGGGGTCTTCGAGGGGTGCGGGGGGGTCAGCCGAGGAGGGAGCGGCCGATGATCTCCTTCATGATCTCGGTCGTACCGCCGTAGATGGTCTGGATCCGGCCGTCGGTGAAGGCACGCGCGACGGGGAATTCGCTCATGTAGCCGTATCCGCCGTGCAGTTGCAGGCAGCGGTCGGCGACCCGCTTCTGCAGCTCGGTCGCCCACCACTTGGCCATGGAGGCGTGGACGGCGTCGAGGGCCCCGGCCGCGTGCTCCTCGATGCAGCGGTCGACGAAGGTCCGGGTGACGGCGCACTCGGTGGCCATCTCGGCGATCTCGAAGCGGATGTGCTGGAGCCGGGAGAGCGGACGGCCGAAGGCCTCGCGCTCCTTGACGTACGTGGTGGTGAGCTCCAGGAGGTGCTCGGCCCCGGCGATGCCGGCGACGGCGATGGCCAGGCGCTCCTGGGCGAGGTTGGTCATGAGGTGGATGAAGGCGCCGTTGAGCTCGCCGAGCAGGTTCTCCTTCGGGACGCGGACGTCGGTGAAGAAGAGTTCGGCGGTGTCCTGCGACTTCTGGCCGATCTTGTCGAGGTTCCGGCCGCGCTCGAAGCCCTCCGCGCCGCGCTCCACGACGAGGAGGGAGAGGCCGTGGGCGCCGCCCTCGGGGGTGGTCTTGGCGACGACGACCACGAGGTCGGCGAGGATGCCGTTGGAGATGAAGGTCTTGGAGCCGTTGAGGATCCAGTGGTCGCCGTGGTCCTCGGCGGTGGTGCGGATGCCCTGGAGGTCGGAGCCGGCGCCGGGTTCCGTCATGGCGATGGCGGTGATGATCTCGCCCGAGCAGAAGCCGGGCAGCCAGCGCCGCTTCTGCTCCTCGGTGGCGAGCGAGGTCAGGTACGGGCCGATGATGTCGTTGTGCAGGCCGATGGCGAGCCCGGGGGCGCCCGCGCGGGTGAACTCCTCGGCGAGGACGGCGCCGTAGCGGAAGTCGGGGTTCCCGCCGCCTCCGTACTCCTCGTCGACGGCGAGCCCGAGGAGGCCCTGCCGTCCGGCGGCGAGCCAGACCTCGCGGGAGACGATGCCGTCCTTCTCCCACTGCGCGTAGTGCGGCAGCACCTCCTTCTCCAGGAAGGTGCGCACCGTCGCGCGGAAGGCCTCGTGGTCCTCGGTGTAGAGCTGACGCTTCATGCTTCGGGCTCCTGGGTCTTCAGGCTGGGTACGGACCAGTCGCGGGCGACCTCTGCGGTGTCGGCACCGGGCAGGGCGGGGCCCGTGCGGAGGGTGCCGGGGGTGACGGAGAAGCGGGGTGCGGGGGCGGGCTGGGCGGTCCCGTCCCGCTCGGTGAAGGTGCCGCGGGCGGCGAGGTGCGGATGGGAGGGTGCCTCGCGGAGGGAGAGGACCGGGGCGACGCAGGCGTCCGTGCCCGCGAAGACGGCCGTCCACTCCTCGCGGGTACGGCTCCGGAAGCGGTCGGCGACGGCCGCGCGCAGCTCGGGCCAGCGGGCGAGGTCGCGGCGGGCGGGGGCGAGGTCCTCGACGCCGAGGAGGCGGACGAACTCCGCGTAGAACTGCTCCTCAAGGGCCCCGACCGCCATGTGGCCGCCGTCGGAGGTCTCGTACACGCCGTAGAAGGGGCAGCCGCCGTCGAGCAGGTTCACGCCGCGCCGGTCCTGCCAGCCGCCGGCCGCGAGCATGCCGTGGATCATGGTGGTGAGGTGGGCGGTGCCGTCGACGATGGCGGCGTCGACGACCTGGCCCTCGCCGCGCGTCCGGGCGTGCTGGAGGGCGGCGAGGACGCCGATGACGAGGTAGAGGGAGCCTCCCGCGTAGTCGCCGACGAGGTTGGCGGGGATCGTCGGCGGGCCGTCCGGGTCGGGGCCGATCATGCCGAGGGCGCCGGTGATCGCGATGTACCCGATGTCGTGTCCCGCGGTGGGGGCGAGCGGGCCGTCCTGGCCCCAGCCGGTCATCCGGCCGTAGACGAGGCGCGGGTTGCGGGCGAGGCAGGCCTCGGGGCCGACGCCGAGGCGCTCGGCGACGCCGGGCCGGTAGCCCTCGACGAGGATGTCGGCCCGCTCGACGAGGTCGAGCACGGTGGCGGGGCCGTCCTCGGCCTTGAGGTCGACGAGGACGGAGCGCTTGTTGCGGTTGGTGAGGTCGCGGGCGGGGTCGATGCCGAGGCCGGCGCCGCCGGGGCGGTCGACGCGGACGACGTCGGCGCCGAGGTCGGCGAGGAGCATGGCGGCGAAGGGGCCGGGGCCGATCCCGGCGAGTTCGACCACGCGCACGCCCGTCAGCGGGCCGTTGCGGGCGGTGTGCGTCGTGCTCATCGAGCCCCCAGGAGTGTGTGACACCAATGATGTAACACCGGAGATGCTAGGAACGGGTTCCACTCGGCACAAGCCCCCCGGCCGAGCAAGCGCTTGGAAAATGTGCGGGGCCGGACTTCCGCTATCCTCCGCCGACGACAACCGCGCGCGGCGGCGCGGTACGGCCGAGACGAGGGTCTTGATGGAGACAGGGGCGGGCGTGGGACGCGAGACCGGAGCCAGACCGTACGACGTGGTGCTTTTCGGGGCGACGGGCTTCGTGGGCGAGCTCACCGCGGAGTACCTGGCCGAGCACGCCCCGACGGAGTGCCGCTGGGCGCTCGCCGGGCGCAGCCTCGGCAAGCTGGAGGCGCTGCGGGAGCGGCTCGCCGCGGGCCGGCCGCACCTCGCCGCCCTTCCGCTGGTCGTCGCGGACTCGGCCGATCCCGGCTCCCTGCGCGAACTCGCCGAATCCGCGCGGGTGGTGGCCACGACCGTGGGCCCGTACGTCTGGTACGGCGAGCCACTGGTCGCGGCCTGCGCGGAGGCGGGCACGGACTATCTGGACCTGACGGGCGAGTCCGAGTTCGTGGACCTCATGTTCGTACGGCACGACGCGCGGGCCCGGGAGACCGGCGCCCGGATCGTGCACGCCTGCGGCTTCGACTCCGTCCCGCACGACCTGGGCGTCCACTTCACGGTCCGGCAGCTGCCGGAGGGCGTGCCGCTGCGCGTCGACGGCTTCGTGCGGGCCGGGGCCGCGTTCTCCGGCGGCACCTTCGCCTCGGCGCTGACCGCGTTCGGCCGGGGCCGGCAGATCCTGCGGGCCGCGCACGAACGGCGCCTGCACGAACCGCGCCTGGTGGGCCGCCGGGCCCGCGCGCCGCTCGGCGGACCCCGGTTCAGCCGGGAGACGGGCACGTGGGCGCTGCCGCTGCCGACGCTCGACCCGCAGGTCGTGGCCCGCTCGGCCGCGACCCTCGAACGGTACGGGCCGGACTTCCGCTACCGGCACTACGCCTCCGTGAAGACCCTCCCGATGGCCCTCGGGGGCGCCGCGGTCGTCGGCGCGGGCGTCGCGGCGGCCCAACTACCGCCCGTGCGCTCCTGGCTGATGGGCCGCTACTCCTCGGGCCGGGGGCCGTCGGCCGAGCGGCGCGCCCGCAGCTGGTTCTCGGTCCGGTTCGTGGGCGAGGGCGGCGGGCGGCGGGTCTTCACCGAGGTCTCGGGCGGCGACCCGGGCTACGACGAGACGGCGAAAATGCTCGCCGAGTCGGCCCTCTGCCTCGCCTTCGACCCCCTGCCGAAGACCGCGGGCCAGGTGACGACGGCGGCGGCGATGGGCGACGCCCTGACGACCCGCCTCCAGTCGGCGGGCATCCGCTTCCGGGTGGCGCACCGGGGCTGAACGGCGCCCGTGCCGGGCCGCGTTGTCGTACCCCGCCCCTAGGCTTCGCCTCGAACGGAAGAGCGACTGAGAGGCAGGACAGTGGGCGGGGACAGCTGGTGGCAGACGGGACCGTACGACAGCGACCCGGCGGTCGCGTTCCGCCGGGCGCAGGAGGCGGAACTGGCCAAGGACGACCGCGGCTTTCCGGGCCGCACCGTCGCGGAGCTGTGGGAGAGCGAGGACTGGGCCGAGTTCATCTTCACCGGTGGCACGGGCACCGTCCTGGACCAGATCCACACGGTCGACGCGACGGAGCCCGAGCGCGGCCCCTACATGCGCCCGGTGACGGAGGAGGAGCTGCGCGCCTGGTGCCCGCACGGCAAGCCGACGTCGGCGGAGTGGCGGGCGGCCCTGCGCGCCGACCACGAACTCTTCCCCCGCCGCGGCCTCGGCCGCTGCACGGTCCTGTACGCGGACGGTGAGCCGTCGGAGATCGGCTACTGGGGGGTCACGGCGGACTAGCCTGTGGCCCCCGTGGTGGCTCCGTCCCCTCGCAGGCGGCCCCCTGCGGTCAGGGTCGTACGAGCCGGAAGGGGTGGCCGGCCGGGTCCGCGTAGACGCGCCACAGGGCGTCGCCGGTCTCCCCGTCGAGCGGTACGGCTCCGAGGGCGACGACGGCCTCGTGCGCGGCGGCCAGGTCGTCGACCCGCACGTCGAGGAGGAACTGCTGCTCGGGCGCGCCCCAGACGGGCGGGCGGTGGTCGGCGACGCCCTGGAAGGCGAGGACCGGGCCGTCCGCGCCGCGCAGGACGGCGGCGCCTTCGCCGACGGCCCAGCGGGGATCGGGGCTTCCGACCTCTCCGCCGATCAACTGCCGGTAGAAATCTGCCAGTTCACGAGCGTCGGGGCAGTCGAGGACGACGCACCGCAGCCGCCCGATCACCCGAGCGTCCAGGTGGTGAGGACGTACAGGATGGCGCAGGTCCAGGCCAGGGCGAGGGCGCCGGCGGCGGCGAGGACCAGAGTCAGGCCGCGCCCGGTCGAACGCGGCGGAACGGAAAGGGGAGTTGTCATGGGCCCCACTCTGCCGGGCCGGGCGGCGGACCGGAATCCGTACGCGTACTCAGACGGAACCGAGTGCCTCCGCGAGGGCCCGCCGGCAGAGCGAGTCGGCGTGCCGCGTGGTCTCCGGGATCCGGAACCGCGGGGCGAGGTGGAGGGTGTGGGCGCAGGCGTTGGCCAGGGAGACGCGGTGGCCGACCGACACGAACACCGGCTTCACCCCCGCCTGGGTGCGCAGGGCCCGGCCCACCTCCTCGCCCTCGGCAAGGAGCGGGGACGCGTCGCCCCGGGCGGTGCCGGGCTGCTCGTACGTGAAGGTGAAGGGGTTCTTGGCGACGCCGATGGACGCTCGTCCGGTGAGCACCCCGAGGTGGCTGGCGAGGCCGAAGCGGCGGGGGTGGGCGAGGCCGTAGCCGTCGCAGACGAGGAGGCCCGGGTCGGCGGTCAGGGCGTCCAGGGCGGCGAGCACGGTCGGGATCTCGCGGAAGGCGAGGAGCCCGGGGACGTAGGGGAAGGAGACCCGGCCGACCGCCGTGGCCTCCTCCACCACGTCCAGGGTCCGCGCGTCGAGGACGACGGCCGCGGCGGCGACGAGGTCCCGCTCGTCGTCATAGGCCACGTCGAGACCGGTGACGTGACCCTCGCCGACGACCGGCCCCTCCTCGTCGCGCACGAGCCGGCCGCGCAGCTCCCGCTGGACGGCCAGGGCGGCGTCCTCGTCGGCGGGCCAGCCCGCCGGAATGTCGATGATCTTCATGATGCGGGCCACCCTACGACGGGGGCCGCGCCGGGTCGGTGCGCGGCGCAGGTCATGGGAGCAGTCCCGTTCGCGGTCGCCCGGCCCGCGGCTGGCCCGGTGGACCGTACGCGGGACCGGCCCTACGCCGAACGGTCGCCGGGGCACGGGTAGCCTGGCGATCATGTTCGTACTCGAATTGACCTACACCGCGCCCGTCGAGCGGGTGGACGCGCTGCTCGACGCGCACGTCGAGTGGCTGGACGCGCAGTACGCCGAGGGCGTGTTCCTGGCGTCGGGGCGGAAGAACCCGCGGGACGGCGGGGTGATCCTGGCCGCCGGGGTCGACCGCGCGGAGATCGAGAGGATCGCGGCGGCCGACCCGTTCAGCGTCGGGGGCGTGTGCGCGTACCGGATCACGGAGTTCTACGCGACCAAGACGGCCGACGGGATCGCCGCGTACCGGGAGCAGCTCCCCTCCTAGTCCTCGACGGCCAGCCTGGCGATGCGGCCCTTCTCGCCCGAGGCCCAGCAGGAGCCGTCCGGGGTGCAGTCGACGGTGTCGTACGAGCCGGTGTCGACCGTGCGCCAGGTGCGGCCGCCGTCCGTGGTGAGGTCGGTGCCGGTCGGGCCGACGGCGAGCGCGGCGGTCCTGCTGTGCGGGAGCCAGGCGACGCCGGAGCGGTAGGCGGGCGGCGGGGTGGCGGCGGGGAGCCAGGTGCGGCCGCCGTCGGTGGAGACCGCGCCGGCCCGCGGGGACGGCTGGTCCGGGCGGTAGTCGCCGCCGACGGCGATGCCGTGGGTGCGGTCGCGGAAGGCGAGTCCGAAGACGCCGCGGGCCGGGTCGCCGGCCGGGATCGGTGTCTCCGTGGCGGTCCAGGTCAGCCCGCGGTCCGCGGAGTGGAGGACGCGCGCGGTGGCGCCGCCGCCCGTCGCGAGCCACGCGTCGTGGGGTCCGGCCGACACGAGGCACTGGCCGCTCGCGGCGAAGCCCGCCTCGCCGGGCAGGGCGTCGGGCATACCGGCACTGGGCAGGACCTGCCAGGAGCGGCCGCCGTCGCGGGTGGAGAGGATGCGGTACTTGCCGTCGACGGGGTCGCTCATGGCGAGTCCGTGCCGGTGGTCGAAGAAGGTCATGCAGTCGTAGAAGGCGCGCGGGTCGGTGTTGCGGAAGGACTCGGTCCAGGTGGCGCCGCCGTCCTCCGTGCGCAGCACGCGGGAGGCCTCGCCCTCCCCGATGGCGAGGACGACGGCCCGGCGGGCGTCGAAGGCCTCGACATCGCGGAACTGCAGGTCGCCCGCACCCGGCGGCGAGACGTTTCGCCAGCTCCGGCCGCCGTCGGTGGTGCGCAGCACCGTGCCCTTCGAGCCCGCGGCCCACGCGGTCCTGCGGTCGACCGGCGCGAGGCCTCGGAAGCGGGCGTCGGTGCCGGTCGGTGTGAGCTGCCAGCCGGCCGCTGCCGTGGGGGTCTCCCCGGCCCGCGCCGGGGCGGCCAGGGTCAGCGCGAGCGCCGCCCCGATCAGCCCCACCGACATCATTCGTCTCGTCTTCCCCATGGACGTCATGGCGCCGGAAGCTAGTGCCCCGGCCCTCTCCCCGTCCAGGGTGCGTCCCCGGCCGGGCGTTCCTAGGCTGGGTCGCATGACGGAAGGTGAAGGTGCGACGGAGGACCGGCCCCGCCTCAAGGAGTACGAGGGCGAGGGCATCACCGTCACGTTCGAGCCGCGCCGCTGTCTGCACGCGGCCGAGTGCGTCCACGGCCTGCCGGAGGTCTTCGACCTGTCCCGGCGCCCGTGGGTGCTGCCCGACGCCGCCGAGCCGGACCGGGTCGCGGAGCTCGTCCGGCGCTGTCCCCCGGGAGCGCTCCAGTACCACCACCGCCACGAGAACGCCGTGCCCGAGCCGCCGGACTTCCCCGCGAGGAACCGCCGACAATCGCTGACCGCACGGTGACGCAGGTCACGTGGGGGCCCAGTGCACGTTCCCGCCGCTTCGCTCGTCTAGAGGGGTGTCAGGTGCCCTGGTGTCGGGGAGACGCACAGGATCCGAAGCCCGCGTGAGAGGAGCCGGTCTTGTCCGCCGTCATCGAGCAGGCCGTGCAAGCCCGTCTGGTCGCATCCGCTCCCCGGATGGAGACCGTCCCCGCCACCCTCCGGTACGACCGTGAGGATCCGTACGCCGTGAGCATGGCCTTCCCGCCGCCCGCGACCCTGGAGGGCGTCGAGGTCTCCTGGGCCTTCTCGCGTGAGCTCCTCGTCCAGGGGGTCGAGCGCCCGGCCGGCGTCGGGGACGTGCGTCTGCGTCCGTACGGCTACGACCGCACGGTCGTCGAGTTCCACGCCCCGGAAGGCGTCGCGATGGTCCATGTACGGACCTCCGAACTGCGACGTTTCCTGGAGCGCTCGCAGCACCTCGTCCCGGCGGGGCGCGAGCACCAGTACCTGGACTGGGACCAGGGCCTGGCGGAACTGCTCCGCGACCGCCCCTAGGCGCACCCCCGTTAAATCGTTTGCCGCTCCTTCCGTCCCGGACGTACCGTCGGTCCTGACCTTGTCGTCACCCGATCGGAGAAGGACGTTGCTCGTCTGAGGTTGCGAGACACCGAGCCGCGCGTGCCCCCTGTGCCGCGTGTGCCGTTCTCGACCTCGGCGTACGAGCCGTTCTCCACGCTGCCCGCGCCCCGGTGTCTCTCGCGTTGCCCCTTTCCATGCCTACGCGACCGGGAGGCCTCCATGGCGCATCACCCCACCTTCCTCACCTGTTCCTCGCTCTCCTTCTCCTGGCCGGACGGCACCGAGGTCTTCGACGACTTCCGGCTCACCGTCGGCCCCGGCCGCACCGGCCTCGTCGGGCTCAACGGCTCCGGCAAGTCCACGCTCCTGAAGCTCCTCGCGGGCGAACTGACCCCGCAGGACGGCACGGTCCGGGTCACCGGCGAGCTCGGCCACCTTCCGCAAAACCTCGTCCTGGACACCTCGCGACGGGTGGACGAGATCCTCGGCATCGCCGCCAAGCGGACCGCCCTGCACGCCATCGAGGCGGGCGACCCCGCGGAGGAGCACTTCGCCGCGATCGGCGACGACTGGGACGTGGAGGAGCGGGCCCGGGCCGTCCTCGACCAGCTCGGGCTCGACCACGTCGGCCTGGACCGGACCGTCGGCGAGATCTCGGGCGGCGAGTCCGTGCTGCTGCGCCTCGCCGCGCTGCTGCTCGCCCGACCTGACGTACTCCTGCTCGACGAGCCCACCAACAATCTGGATCTGCACGCCCGCGCCCGGCTGTACGAGGCGGTGGAGAAGTGGTCCGGGGTCCTGGTCGTGGTGAGCCACGACCGTGAACTCCTGGAGCGGGTCGACCAGATCGCCGATCTCCGTGACGGCGAGGTCGCCTGGTACGGCGGCAACTGGTCCGCCTACGAGACGGCGCTCGCCGCCGAACAGGAGGCGGCGGAGCGGATGGTGCGGGTCGCCGAGGCCGACGTACAGCGCCAGAAGCGCGAACTGTCCGAGACCCACATGAAGTTGGCCCGTCGCAAGCGCTACGGCCAGAAGAGCTTCGAGAACAAGGTCGCCTCCAAGATCGTGGCGAACGGGCGCAAGCGCGACGCCCAGGTCACGGCCGGCAAGCAGCGCACGCTGCACGCGGAGCGCCTCTCCGAGGCGAAGGAGCGGCTCGACGCTGCCGTGGAGGCCGTACGGGACGACGACGAGATCAGGGTCGAGTTGCCGCGCACCTCGGTGCCGCCGGGCCGCGAGGTCCTGCACCTGCGGGACCTGGAGCTGCGCTACGGGGCCAGGGTCGGCGGCGCGTTCGAGCTGCGCGGCCCGGAGCGGATCGCCCTGGTCGGCCGGAACGGCGCCGGGAAGACGACGCTGCTCCGGACGATCGCCGGCGAGCTGGAGCCGCTGTCGGGCGAGACGGACGCGCGGGTGCCGCTCCGCTTCCTGCCGCAGCGGCTGGACGTGCTCGACGACGGGCTGAGCGTGGTGGAGAACGTGGCCCGTTTCGCGCCCGCCGCGACGCCGAACACGATCAGGGCCCGGCTCGCCCGGTTCCTCTTCCGGGGGGCGCGGGCGGATCAGCCCGTGGGCACTCTGTCGGGCGGGGAGCGGTTCCGGGCGACGCTGGCGGCGCTGCTCCTCGCGGAGCCGGCTCCCCAGCTGCTGATGCTGGACGAGCCGACGAACAATCTGGACATGGCGTCGGTACGGAAGCTGACGGCGGCCCTCGACGCCTACGAGGGGGCGCTGATCGTGGCGAGCCACGACGTGGCGTTCCTGGAGTCGCTGGGGATGACCCGCTGGCTGCTGCTCGACGGTGAGCTGCGGCCGACGACGGCGGAGGAGGTCAGGGGGACGGCCCCGAGCCCAGCCTGATCCGACGGACTGCCCGACCCGACGGACCCCACCTGATCCGACGGACTGCCTGATACGACAGACACCCGGTCTGACGGACTAGTGGTGGAGTAAGGCCCAGGACTTGGTCCCTCCACCCGGCGTGAGGACGGGGGCGAGTCCCCAGTCCCCGCCGTGCGCTTCGACCGCCGCGGCCAGCAGCCACATGCTGCGGCTGCGGCGGTCGCGGCATTCCTCGGCCGCGTGCGGCGAGGAATGGGCCGGGTGCTGGTCGTAGAGGACGATCCGCAGGGCCTCGAACTGCCAGCGGACGCGCAGGATCATCTCCCGGTCGGGGGTGAACCGGTAGGCGGCCGAGACGAGTTCGGAGGCGGCGAGTGCCGCGGTCTCACAGAGATCGGACAGGCCGTGCCGGGTGAGGAGCGAGCGGACCGCCTGCCGCGCGAGCCCCGCGCAGTAGGCGCCGCCGGGGAGCAGCATCGAGTAGCTGAGGTTCTCCGTGGCGGGAGGTATGGGCCCGGCCGTGGCGGCGGACGGGAGGCAACGCAGGGCGCCCTTCATCGGTTTGCTCACATTTCCTGGTGCATGGGGGGGGTACCTGCACACGGTCACCGTAGCCCCGTGTGAGACTTGCGCTACCGACCGTAGCCTACGAGCGGAGCACAGTGCTACTACTTGCGGGTAGTGGCTCCATTCCGGCCGAAATCGGCGGTTCTCCCGCGCCACGGCGTCACGGAACGAAAGGGGTTCAGAGCGTGCCACCCAGGAGCAGCCCTACCGCGCGACAGCAGCGCCTCGGGAGCGAACTGCGCAAACTGCGCGAACAGTCGGGGATGTCGGCCCAGCAGGCCGCCGCCCTCCTGGGCGTCGACCGCACCCGCATCCCGAACATCGAGTCGGGCCGGTTCGGGATCAGCGCCGAGCGCGTCCGCACCCTCGCCTTCAACTACGGCTGCCCGGACACCGGACTCGTCGACCTCCTCGCCGGCATGGCCCAGGAGCGGGACCGGGGCTGGTGGGAGGAACATCGCGGGCTGCTCCCGCCCGCCCTCCTCGACATCGCCGAACTGGAGTTTCACGCCTCGGAGTTGGAGACCTCGGTCACCACCCACATCCCCGGCCTCCTGCAGACCGAGGAGCACGCGAGGGCGGTCTTCGACACCGCCGTCCCCCCACTGCCCGGACCCGACCTGGAGGCACGGCTCGCCCTGCGGATGCGCCGCCAGGAGGTCCTGGACCGGGACCGGCCGGTGCGTTACGAGGCAGTGATCCACGAGGCGGCGCTACACATGCAGTTCGGCGGGCCGAAGGTCGCGCGGGCCCAGCTGGAGCACATCCTGAATCACACCGAGCGGGACACCGTCTCCGTACGCGTGATCCCGTTCGCCGCGGGGGGTTTCCCCGGGGCGGGCCAGTCGTTCACCTACGTAGCCGCGCCGGTGCCACAGCTCGACACCGTGCAGCTCGACTCCTCGCACGGCTCGCTGCTGCTGGACACCGACATGCAACTGAGGCGGTACCGCGGCCTGCTGGACCGACTGCGCGGGCTCGCGCTGTCCGCGACCGAATCCCGCGCGTTCGTCCGCGCCATATCCCAGGATCTGTGAAGGACCCCCACACCATGAACGTCACGACCCACGCCCCCACCGCCCACGCCGCCGCGATCGACTGGAACGAGGCCTTCTGCAGCGAGGGCGCCAACTGCTTCCGCTTCGGTCTCGACGGCTCCGGCCGGGCCTACATCGGCTCGACCCTCTCCCCCGACGAGTACGTCAGCGACTCCGTCGAGGCGCTGCGGGCGCTCATCTCGGCGGTGAAGGCCGGAGCGGCCGATCATCTGCTCTGAGGCGCCGGGCGCCTGCGCTGCGTAGTCGACCGCAGGGGCGTCGCGTGCCGGCCGGTACGTGACCTGCGTCTCCGGCACCCCGCCGGAGCAGCACACATAACGGAACGTAACCGGACATCGCCAGGACGGGCTTGGCCGACGCTCTTACGGAGGCTTAACCTACGGTCTCGTAACCTACGAATCCGTAGGTAATCCCGTATGCCCTTCTCCGTCCCCAGGAGTTCCCCGTGACGCTCACCTCTCCCCACCTCGGCAGCTCGGCGGAGTGGACCGACGCGCGCCTGCTCTACGCGCTCGAAGAGGTCGTGGAGAAGGAACTCAACCGGCACCTGAAGGTCACCAAGGACTGGATGCCGCACGAGTACGTGCCGTGGTCCGACGGCCGGAACTTCCCGGGCTTCTTCGAGGACGGCGAGGCCTGGGAGCCGTCGCAGTCCAAGGTCACCGACATCGGCAAGATCGCCCTCGTCGTCAACCTGCTCACCGAGGACAACCTCCCGAGCTACCACCACGAGATCGCCAGCCTCTTCGGCCGCGACGGCGCCTGGGGCACCTGGGTGCACCGCTGGACCGCCGAGGAGGGCCGCCACGGCATCGTGATGCGCGACTACCTGCTCGCCTCCCGCGCCGTCGACCCGGACAAGCTGGAGCAGTTCCGGATGGCGCACATGAGCGAGGGCTTCGAGTCCGACAACCGGCACTCGATGCTGCACTCCGTCGCGTACGTGGCCTTCCAGGAGCTCGCCACCCGCATCTCGCACCGCAACACCGGCCACCAGTCCGGCGACCCGGTCTGCGACCGGATGCTCGCGCGCATCGCGACCGACGAGAACCTGCACATGGTCTTCTACCGCAACCTGCTGGGCGCGGCCTTCGAGCTCGCCCCCGACCTGACCATGCAGGCCGTGCGGGACGTCGTGGTCAACTTCCGGATGCCCGGACACGGCATGCCGGGCTTCGAGCGGGCGGCGGCGCAGATGGCGATCGGCGAGATCTACAACATGCGCATCCACCACGACGACGTCCTCCAGCCCGTCCTTCGCTTCCTCAAGGTCCTCCAGATCGAGGGCCTCGGCCCGGACGGCCTGCGCGCCCAGGAGGAGCTGGGGCTCTACATGAACGGCCTGGACAGCGAGGCCAGCAAGTTCGACGAGAAGCTCGCGGCCCGCAAGGCCCGGATGGCCTCCCGCGCCGCCGGCTGAGCCACCGGCCCTCGCCGGGGCGGCTCAGCGGCCCTGCCGCTTGAGCCGCCCGCGCTCCTTCTCGGACAGCCCGCCCCAGACCCCGAACCGCTCGTCGTGGGTCAGCGCGTACTCCAGGCACGCCAGGCGCCCCTCGCACGCCCCGCACAACTGCTTCGCCTCACGCGTCGAGGAACCGGGAGCCGGGAAGAAGAACTCCGGCCCGGCCTGGGCGCACAGGGCGTTCTCGCGCCAGCTCATGTCGGGCTCCGGGGCGGTCAGTACGGTCGTGTAGGTCTGCATGCCGTACACCTTGCCGGGGGGCCGTAAACGAGCCATCAACGTTCGATCAATGCGGCGCGCCGAAAGGCTTTGCGACGCGGCCGGCCCTCGACGAGGATCGCGGTCGTGCAGAAGACCGCCCTCGCGCCCTACGCCGGCCTGCCCCGCGCCCACCACGACCGGCACGTCCTGACCAGCACCGTCGACGCCTCCGGCACCGCCCACTGGCTGCTCGCGGAGCATGCCCCGAAGGCCGGGGGTGACACACGCCCCTTCGACGCGGTCGTGGTCTCCGTCCACGACGACGGTGCCGTGGAGATCACCGGACTGGGCGCCGTACGCACACGGTGGCCGCACCTGGACCGCTTGCCGGACGGCGGGTTCGTCCTCGCCTCCTCCCGCTCCCGCCGGGGCGACAAGGGACCTCAGGTACAGGTCTTCGACGCACTCGGCCGCGAGACCACCTCCTTCACCTTCGGGGACGCGATCGAGCACATGCTCGTCGACAGGACCGGCGACATCTGGGTCGGGCACTTCGACGAGAACCCGGACGGCATCCGCCGCTGGAGCGCCGCCGGGGAGCTCCGCTGGGCGTCCGAGGACGTCCCCGGCGCCGGATGGATCATGGACTGCTACGCCCTGAACGTCTCCGGCGCCGTCGCCTGGGCCTGCCCGTACACCGACTTCCCGCTGCTGGAGATCCGGCCTGGCCTGCCGGTGAAGGTGCGGGCCAACACCGTGCGGGGCGCCCACGCGGTCGCCGTCCACGAGGGGTGGGTCGCCTTCGTCGGCGGCTACGGCGAGGAGCGCGACCGGATCGTGTACGGAGGGCTCACCGAGACCTCCGTCGAGGTGGGCGGAACCGGCGTGCTCACCGCGCCCGACGGTGCTCCCCTCGGCCGGCGGCGGGTCGTCGGGCGAGGGAGCAGGGTCTACGTGCAGGCCGAGCCGTTCACGGAGTGGGGCGTGTTCGACCTCAGCGGGTGACGCCCAGCGCCGGGAGGACCGTTTCGGCCACTCGGTACGCCTCCTCCAGGAGCGGGTTCCCGGACAGGAGTGTCCACTCCCAGCTCCTGGTACTCCTTGAAGCGCTCCACGACCTGGTCCGTGGAGCCCACGACGGCCGTGCCGGGGCCGGGCCGGAACAGGCTGATGCCGGGCCACAGGTTCGGGTGGGTCTCCAGCTCGCGGGCCCGGGCCGGGACTTTGCCGCCGTGCTGGCGGAACTGGCGCAGCCAGCGGACACCGTCCTCGCCCGCCCGCTCCCCGAGCTGCCGGGCGCACTTCGCCTCGCTGGTGACATCGAGGAGCCGGTCGGCCGCGGCCCAGGCCTCGTTCTCGGTGTCCCGGACGATGAGGTGGAGGCGGAGGCCGATGCGGAGGATCCGCCCGTGGGCGGCGGCCCGGGCCCGGACGTGGTCCAGTCGCGGGACGTGCGGCCCCTGGACGGGGCGCAAGTCGCGGAGGGAGGCCCCGGCGCCCTTGAGGTCGTAGAACCTCCCCTTGTGGTCGAAGGCCTCGCCGGCGCGGTGGAAGATCTCCGCGGGGAGGTCGGACCGGGTGGTCGCAGGCGCGTGGCGCTCTCTACGTCACGGAGGACCGGGCACGGCCGGGGAGAGCGGCGGCGCGTCGGCGACCGCCGGCGTCAGCGACAGCCTGTGCCGGTGACGCGGGCCAGGTCGATGTGGCGGCGCCGGGTGAGGGCGAGCGGTACGTGTCGTGCGTTCATCGCCGGCCTGCTCCTTCCGACTCGCTGGCGCCGTGGTGTCGGCCGGAACCTTGCCACGCCTCTTCCGCCGCCCACAACTCGTCTCCCACCATGTGGGATTGCTTGTGAACACGGTGTTTCCGACCCCGCCGGGGGCCTGATTCGGCTCCCGCCATGTGGGAGCGTGGGAGCCCGATCACCCACGGGGAGCGAACCCTATGACGACCGAGGCCGGCATCGTCCGACCCCCGGCGGGCGCCCAGGCGGTCCGCCGCGCACTGGACGTGCTGCACTGTTTCCACGACAACGGCCCCGACCTGAGCGCCTCCGACCTCGCGCGCCGGCTCGGGCTCTCCACTTCGACGGCGCACCGTCTGGCCCGCACGCTGCTCGGTGCGGGCTTCCTGGAGCAGGACGCCAGGACCGCCCGCTACCGGCTCGGGCCGGCGATGACCGAGCTGGGCCGTCTCTCGTACCACCAGCGGGGGCTCCACCTGGCGGCGCCCGAGCTGTCCGACCTTGCCGAACGGACCGGCGCGACGGCGGACTTGGCGCTGCGGAGCGGTCCGCACGCGGTGATCGTGGCGGGCGGTTCGGTGACGCCGAAGGTGGGGCTGCGCCGGCCGCTGCATTCGACGGCGCTCGGGAAGGTGCTGCTCGCCTGGCCGCGTGCGGGTGAGGGCGGCCCGCGCTCATTGCCGCCGCTGTACGCGTTCACGGAGCGGACGATCGTCGAACCGCCTGCCTTGGCAGTCGAGTTGGCGCGGGTACGGGAGGCGGGGTACGCCCTCAACGACGGCGAGTCGGCGCACGGGGTGCGGACGGTGGCCGTGCCGGTCCTGGAGCGGACGGGGCACGCCCGGTTCGCGCTGGCGGTCCGCGCGACCCCGGAGCTGATCACGGACGCGCGGCTCGACTGGTACGTGGCCCAGGCTCGGGCCTGCGCGCGGGCCCTCGAGGTGCTGCTGCTCGCCCCCGGGGAGCGGCGGGACCCGGCAGAGCGGGCGGGGTAGCCCCCGGAGCGCGAAGATTTCCGCACGGTCGTGCGTTCAGTACGATGGGGGCATGAGCGGCAACACCGGAAGCGGCACCGGCACCAAGACCGACGGACGCGTCGAGCGGGGCAACCAGACCCGGCGGCTCGTCCTCGGCCGGACGATGGACATCGCATCGGTGGAGGGCCTCGAAGGCCTGTCCCTGGGACGGATCGCGACCGAGCTGGAGCTGAGCAAGAGCGGTGTCTTCGCCCTCTTCGGCTCCAAGGAGGAGCTGCAGCTCGCGACCGTCAGGGCCGCCGTCGCCGTCTTCGCCGACCGTGTCGTCACCCCGCTGAAGGATCTGCCGCCGGGTGCGCGGCGGGTCCGTGAGCTGTGCCGGAACTGGCTCGCGTACTCCTCGGAGCGGGTCTTCGCGGGCGGCTGCTTCTTCTACGCGGTCTCGGCCGAGTTCGACGCCCGCACGGGCCCGGTGCACGACGCCGTCGCGGGGACCCGCCGGGACTGGACCGCGTACGTGGAAGACGCCCTGACGGAGGCGCGCGCCGTCGGGGAGTTCACCGAGGACCTGGACGTGGAGCAGCTGGCCTTCGAGGTGATCGCCCTCATGGAGGCGGCCAACGCGCAGTCCGTCCTGTTCGGCGACCCCGGCTCGTACGCCCGGGCCGAGCGGGGCATCACCGCCCGGCTGCTCGCCTCGGCCACGGACACGGGCCGGGCGGCGCTCGCCGACGAGAGCTGAGCCGAACCCTTCACCCCCTACGCCAGGGGGCTGCAGCCCTCGTGTGCCATGACCGCCGGCTCCGCCGCCCGGCCGGAGCCGGCGGTCGCGAAATCCACCGCGTCGGCCACGACTTCCGGGTCCGTGAGGATGCGCCGGTGGCCGAGGCCCCGGGTGACGACGAGCCGGGCCCGCTCGCCGTGCGCCCGGGCGAGGAACCGCGCGTGGGCCAGGGGCACCATGTCGTCGCCCTCGTCGTGGAACAGCAGGACGGGCGCGCCGAGTTCGTCCGGGGCGTGGTCGGCGCCGAAGCGGTCCCAGACGCCCGGCTCGCCGGGGGCGAGGCGCCCCTCGACGTACCGGCGCATGGCCCGCACCACCCGCTGGTCCAGGCCGAGTCCGGCCCGGAAGCCCTCCATGAGCATGGCGAAGGAGCCGACGCCGCCGAGGCCCACGAAGCGGGCCGTGCGGACGCCGTCGCGGAGGGCGAAGAGGGAGGCGAGGACGCCGAAGGAGTGGGCGACGACGGCCTCGAAATCGCCGTGCCGGGCGTGCAACTCCCGGATGATCTCCCGGTATTCGACGATGTTGGTGGCCTTGCCGGAGGACCCCCCGTGGCCGGGTCCGTCGAAGGCGACCGGGCTGTACCCGCGTGCGAGCAGAGCCTCGGCGAAGGCGCCGAGCCGTGAGGCGCGGGAGGACCAGCCGTGGACGAGGAGGACGGGCCGCCGGCCGTCGCCCCAGGCGTACGTGACGACCTCCTTGCCCCGGACGCGGAGGGTCCCGGTGCGGGCGGCGGCGAGGAGCGCCTGCTCCTCCGGCCTCACCCTCGCCCTGCCGAGCGGGCGGACGAAGAGCTGGAAGGCCCAGCGGCCGGCGGGGCCGGGGGCGACGCGTGCGGTGGTGTTCAGGGCGGTGCGGATGAGCGGAGCCATCGGGTACACGGCGGATCTCCTCGGTCGTCCAGGGTACGGAGGGCGTCCTGGATCTGGAGGCGTCCTCGATACAGAAAAATGCTAGCACGACCGTTCGTGTTGTTTTAGAGTGAACGGCGAGGGCCGGTGACGCCCACCCGGAGGCGCACCGGCCCCTCACTCCTCCGTGGACTCCTTCTTCGCCCGGCTCGGCTGGACCCGCTTCGGCTCGCCCGGCATCTTCGGGTACTCCGGCGGGTACGGCAGGTCTCCCAGACCGTGCTCCGCCTCGTCCCGGCGGGCCAGTTCGAGCAGCGACTCCAGACTGAACCGCTCGTCGTCCATGTCCGCGTGGACGTCGCCGACCTCCGCGTACCGGGCGGGCATCGTCCTGATGTCGAAGTCCTGCGGCACCGCCTCGTCGATCTCCTCCCAGCGCAGCGGCGCCGAGACGGGGGCGTGCGGGCGGGGGCGCACGGAGTAGGCGGAGGCGATCGTGCGGTCCCGGGCCGTCTGGTTGTAGTCGACGAAGATCCGCGCGCCGCGCTCCTCCTTCCACCACTTGATCGTGACCCGGTCCGGCATCCGCCGCTCCAGCTCCCGGCCGCAGGCGATCGCCGCCCGCCTGACCTGGGTGAACGTCCACTCGGGGAGGATCGGCACGAAGACGTGCAGGCCCCGGCCGCCCGAGGTCTTCGGCCAGCCGCGCAGTCCGTGCTCGTCGAGGACGGCACGCAGCTCGTGGGCGGCGCGGACGGCGTCGGCGTAGTCCGTGCCGGGCTGCGGGTCGAGGTCGATGCGCAGCTCGTCGGGGTGGTCGGTGTCCTCGCGGCGCACCGGCCAGGGGTGGAAGGTGACGGCGCCGAGGTTGGCCGCCCAGAGCACGGCCGCCGGCTCGGTGGGGCACATCTCGTCGGCCGAGCGGCCACTGGGGAAGGTGATGTGCGCGGTGGGGATCCAGTCGGGCAGGTACTTCGGCGCCCGCTTCTGGAAGAAGGACTCGCCGGTCACCCCGTCGGGGTAGCGCTCCAGGGTGGTGGGCCGGTTCCGCAGGGCGCGGGTGACCCCGTCGCCGACGGCCAGGTAGTACCGGACGAGGTCCATCTTGGTGTAGCCGGGCTCGGGGAAGTACACCTTGTCGGGGTTGGAGACCCGTACGGTCCGGTCGCCGACTTCGAGTTCCACCGCTGCCGCCTTGCCTGCCATGCCGGTCAGCCTAGGGCTCGCCGACAACTCCCGCATACCGGACAATCACCCCATGGATCTTCCGGTGATGCCGCCCGTGAAACCGATGCTCGCCAAGTCCGTGAAGCGGATCCCGCCCGGCATGCAGTACGAGGCGAAGTGGGACGGCTTCCGCGCGATCGTGCACCGGGACGGGCCGGAGCTCGTCATCGGCAGCCGTACGGGCAAGCCGCTCACCCGCTACTTCCCCGAGCTGGTCGAGGCGCTCGCGGCCCGGCTGCCGGAGCGCTGCGTCGTCGACGGGGAGATCGTGATCGAGCACGAGGGGCGGCTCGACTTCGACCGGCTGTCCGAGCGGATCCATCCGGCGGACTCCCGGGTACGGATGCTCGCGGAGACGACCCCGGCCCGGTTCATCGCCTTCGACCTGCTCGCCCTCGGGGACGACGCGCTGCTCGACACCCCGCTGAGCGAGCGTCGGGAGGCCCTGGAGCGGGTCCTCGACGGGGTGGACGCGCCGGTCCACCTGGCGCCGGCGACCCGGGACCCCGAGCTCGCCGCGCGCTGGTTCGACCAGTACGAGGGCGCCGGGCTCGACGGGGTGATCGCCAAGCCGCTCGACCTGCCGTACCGGCCGGACGCCCGTCTCATGTACAAGATCAAGCACGAGCGGACCGCCGACGTAGTCGTGGCCGGATACCGCTTCCACAAGAGCGGTCCCGTGGTCGGTTCGCTGCTGCTCGGTCTGTACGACGACCGGGGCGTCCTCCAGCACGTCGGCGTGTGCGCGGCCTTCACCGCCGTCCGCCGCGCCCAG
Source organism: Streptomyces sp. NPDC002825 (assembly GCF_040295385.1). Taxonomy (NCBI): domain Bacteria; kingdom Bacillati; phylum Actinomycetota; class Actinomycetes; order Kitasatosporales; family Streptomycetaceae; genus Streptomyces; species Streptomyces sp. NPDC002825. The sequence goes on along the minus strand of NZ_JBEOVH010000015.1, from coordinate 11,326 downwards.
CTCGTCGAGGAGCTGGAACCGCTGCGGATGGACCCCCCGGAGGGGCACCCCTGGGCGGCCTGGACGGACGAGGCGGCCCACGAGGGGGCCCGGCTGCCGGGTGCCCCGAGCCGCTGGTCGGGCAAGAAGGACCTGTCGTGGGTGGCGCTGCGGCCGGAGCGGGTCTGCGAGGTCGGCTACGACCACATGGAGGGCGACCGCTTCCGCCACACCGCGCAGTTCAAGCGGTGGCGCCCGGACCGGACGCCGGAGTCCTGCGGCTACGGACAGCTGGACGAGCCCGTCTCGTACGACCTGGCCGAGATCTTCGCGTAGGGGCTGACTTCGTCCGGAGAGACCGCTCGGGCGCAACGTGAGATGCCACACATTCGGCATGCCCGAACCGCCCGCGTCCGCGCCGGGCTTCCGGGCGGTGCGCGGAGGCCGTGCACCCTGCGGCGGCCGCCGCCCGGCCCCGTACCTGCGGGAACGCCCGGGCCGCTCGCCACGGCGCCGCGCCGTGGGGGTCCGCGGCTCCTCCGGTGGCCCGCTCTGTCGTTGCCGGGCCGCGACATCTCCGTACCGGAACCCGTACCGCGATCCGGTACGTATGGAGAGGAGACCCTTCCGTACCCTCCCCGGACCGACTAGGACTGACCCGTGATCACCTCGCCCTCGCGCCTCGTTCCCGTCCCGATCCCCGACAGCGTGGCCGCGATGATCGGCGCCTGCCTGCCGCTCCACGTCCTCCAGGCGGAGGTCGACGCGGACTGCGCGGCGCGCGAGGTGTACCGGTTCCGGGGACCGCTCTGCGCGGAGGACCGGGCGGACCGCGAGCACGCCCTCGCCGCCCTCGCGCGGGCCAACAAGATCCTGGCCAAGCACCACCCCCGACTGCCCGTCACCCCCTGACGGGACACGCACCGGGTACACCTGTTCGGCCGTCCCTCGCATGCGTGAGGGCGGCGGCGATGTGACGCTGCGAGAGTGACCACGACCAGCGACGCAGCGCCCGCGCCCTCGGCCGCCACCGAGCCACCCGTGCTCGACAGCCGCCGCCGCAACATCGTCTTCGGCACGATCATGCTGGGCGTCCTTCTCGCCGCCCTCGACCAGACGATCGTCGGCACCGCCCTGCCCACGATCGTCTCGGACCTGGGCGGCGCCGCCCACATGTCGTGGGTGGTCACCTCGTACCTCCTCGCCGAGACCGTCGCGACCGCCCTCGTCGGCAAGTTCGGCGACCTCTTCGGCCGCAAGGTGATCTTCCAGATCTCCGCGGTCGTCTTCATCACCGGCTCGTTCCTCTGCGGCCTCGCCACCAACATGACCCTGCTCATCGTCTGGCGCGGACTGCAGGGCATCGGCGCCGGCGGCCTCATGGTCACCTCGATGGCGCTCATCGCCGATGTGATCCCGCTGCGCGAACGCGGCAAGTACCAGGGCGCGATCGGCGCCGTGTTCGGCGTCTCGACCGTCATCGGCCCGCTCCTCGGCGGTCTGTTCACCGACCACCTCAGCTGGCGCTGGGCGTTCTACGTCAACGTCCCCATCGCGATCCTCGTCGTCATCGCCGCCGCCCGCACGATCCCCTCCGTCCGGTCCGCGAGCCGGCCGGTCATCGACTACGCGGGCATCGCGCTCGTCGCCGCGGGAGCCAGCGCCCTGATCCTCGCGACCAGTTGGGGCGGCAACGAGTACGCCTGGGACTCCGGCGTGATCATCGGGCTCTTCGCGGGCGGCCTCGTCGCCCTGGGCCTGTTCTGCTGGGTCGAGACCCGGGCGGCCGAACCCATGCTGCCCATGCGGCTCTTCGGGAACCCCGTCTTCACGGTCTGCTCCGTGCTCAGCTTCGTCGTCGGCTTCGCCATGCTCGGCGCCATGACCTTCCTGCCGACCTATCTGCAGTACGTCGACGGGGAATCGGCCACGATGTCCGGCATCCGCACCCTCCCCATGGTCATCGGCCTGCTGATCGCGTCCATCTTCAGCGGCAACGTCGTCAGCAAGACCGGCCGCTACCGGATCTTCCCGATCGTCGGCTGTCTGGTGATGGGCGTCGGCCTCTTCCTGCTCTCCCTCATGGGGCCCGACACCGGCACCGGGCTTGAGTCCCTGTACATGTTCGTGCTGGGCGTCGGCATCGGCCTGTGCATGCAGGTCCTGACGATCGCCGTGCAGAACACCGTCGACTACGCCGACCTCGGCACCGCCACCTCCGGCGTCACCTTCTTCCGCACCCTCGGCAGCTCCTTCGGCACCGCCGTCTTCGGCACGATCTACGCCAACTCCCTCAAGCCGAACCTCGCGTCGGGCGTCGTCGAGGCCGGCACCATCGCCAGGAGCCTCGGCGTGAACCCGGCCGTGATCCCGCAGGCCGCGCAGAGCCCCGCGGGCCTGCACAGACTCCCGGACCGGATCGCCGAGCCGATCGTCCAGGCCTACGCGGACACCCTGCACACCGTCTTCCTCTGGACGGTGCCGGTCGCCGCCGTCGGCTTCGTCGTCGCCCTCTTCCTCAAGCAGGTGGAGCTGCGCGACTCGGCCCGCTCCGCCGCCCCCGACATGGGCGAGGGCTTCGGCTCCCCCACCATGTCCGGCGACTCGGAGAAGCTCCTCGAACTGGCCGTCGGCCGCATCCTGCGCCGCACCGACTACGAGACGGCACGGGCGATCGTCTCCGCGTCCGACACCCGGCTCGACACGGCCGGGGCCTGGGCGGTGATGCAGGTCGAGCTCTTCACGCGGACGGTCGGGCACGCGAGCCTCGGCCTGATCTCGGCCGGCCGGCGAGTGCCGCCCGAGGTGCTCCTGCCGGTCTTCGACCGGATGGTCGACGAGGGCTACCTCACCCGTGACGGCAACCTGCTCTCGCACACGCCGGCCGGCAAGCGCGAGGCGGACGTCATCACCCACGCGTGGGGCGAGTGGCTCTCCGACGTCGTCGCGCAGGAGCGCGGCCGCCCCAGCGGACCCGAGCTGCGCGTGGCGACCGACGCCATCGCCAAGAAGATCGTCGCCGAGGACCTCGCGAGCGGTCTGCCCCGCGGGCGGGTGACGGCGGGCGTGGGAGCGCGCTGAACCGCCGCTTGAACCGTCAGTCCAGGAAGTCGCCGTCCACGTACACCCAGGCGCTTTCGTCGCGGCGCTGAAACCCTCAGTCGAGGAAGTCGCCGTCCACGTACACCCACGCGCCCTCGTGGCGGGCGAAGCGGCTCCGCTCGTGCAGCGTGCCCGGGTCGCCGTCGTGGACGTAGCGTGCGGTGAAGGTGACGGTGCCCTGCTGGTGGAAGGCGGTGCCCTGACCGGTCTCCTCGATCTCCAGGCCTGCCCAGCGCATCCCCGGATCGAAGTCGACCTCGCCCGGCCTGGTCTCCGGTGCCCAGGTGCGCAGCAGATACGCCTCGTCGCGGACGACGAAGGCGCTGTAGCGCGAGCGCATGAGCAGCTCGGCGGTCGGCGCGGTGCCGGCGCCCGAGTGGAACCGGCCGCAGCACGCGCCGTACGCGGCGTCGAGTCCGCAGGGGCAGGGCGAGGCCGCGGTCACGGCGGGTGCGGCGGCGGCCGGGGACGTGCGGGGGCGGGTCTTGCGTCGGGACATGGCGCCATTGTCCCCCACCCGCCGCGCGCGGCGGACGCCCGGCATGTGGACGCCGCCGTGGACGGCGGCCCGGAATCGCGCTGCTCAGCGGGCCCGTCCGAGTAGCGTACGGGCATGAAACTGACGATTCTCGGAGGCGGCGGATTCCGGGTGCCGCTGGTGTACGGAGCCCTGCTCGGCGACCACGCCGAGGGGCGGGTCACGCACGTCACCCTGTACGACCTCGACGAGGGGCGGCTGTCGGCCATCGCCCGGGTCCTCGCGGACCAGGCGGAGGGGGTGCGGGACGCGCCGGCGGTGACGGCGACGACGGACCTGGACGAGGCGCTGCGCGGGGCGGACTTCGTGTTCTCCGCGATCCGGGTCGGCGGTCTGGAGGGCCGCGCGGCCGACGAGCGGATCGCGCTCGCCGAAGGCGTGCTCGGTCAGGAGACGGTGGGCGCGGGCGGCATCGCGTACGGACTGCGGACCGTTCCCGTGGCCGTACGCATCGCCCGGAGGATCGCCGAACTCGCCCCCGACGCCTGGGTCATCAACTTCACCAACCCGGCGGGACTGGTCACGGAGGCGATGTCCCGGGTGCTCGGCGACCGGGTCGTCGGCATCTGCGACTCCCCCGTGGGCCTCGGCCGCCGGGTCGCCCGCATCCTGGGCGCGAACCCGGACGAGGCCTGGATCGACTACGTGGGCCTCAACCACCTGGGCTGGCTGCGCGGGCTGCGGGTCGGCGGACAGGACGTGCTGCCGCGGCTGCTCGACGACGAGGAGAAGCTCGGCTCCTTCGAGGAGGGCCGGCTCTTCGGCCCGGAGTGGCTGCGCTCGCTGGGCGCGATCCCCAACGAGTACCTGCACTACTACTACTTCAACCGGGAGGCGGTCCACGCCTACCGGACGGCCGAGCGGACGCGCGGGACGTATCTGCGCGACCAGCAGGGCGCGTTCTACGAGGAGATGAGCAAGCCCGACACGGCCGCGCTCGCCGCCTGGCACCGTACGCTCGCCGACCGCGAGGCCACGTACATGGCCGCCAACCGGGAAGCCGCCGGGATCGGTGACCGGGACGAGGAGGACCTGGAGTCGGGCGGCTACGAGAAGGTGGCGCTCGCGCTGATGCGGGCGATCGCCCGGGACGAGCGGACGACCCTGATCCTCAACGTGCGCAACGGCTCGACGCTCTCCGTGCTCGACGCGGACGCAGTGATCGAGGTGCCGTGCTTCGTGGACGCGAACGGCGCCCATCCGGTGTCGGTGGCGCCGCTGCCGTACCACGCCGTCGGTCTGGTGACCGCGGTCAAGGCGGTGGAGCGCGAGGTCCTCGCCGCCGTGGAGAGCGGCTCGCGGGCGACGGCCGTCAAGGCCTTCGCGCTGCACCCCCTCGTGGACTCGGTGGCGGTGGCGCGCCGTCTGGTGGAGGGCTACACGGCGGAGCACCCCGGCCTTGCCTGGCTGCGACGCTGAGACGACCGGGCGGCGAACAGACGGCTGACGAACATCTTTACGGGGCAGGGGGCGCGGCCTAGGCTCGCGCCCCATGACCTCACAGCGCAAGGGAGTTCGAGGTGCCGCGGCGCGCCTCGCCGCGGTCTGTCTGCTGGCCGCCGGGCTGCTGGGAACGGCGCCGGCGGCCGCCGGGACACCCACGTCCGGCGAGGGGCCGGCCGTCGTCCCCGTACAGACCACCGGGCCCGCCGACCGCCGGTTCAACCTGGTGTTCCTGGGCGACGGCTACACCGCGGCGGAGATGCCGGCCTTCCGGGCGGATCTGGAACGGCATCTGAACACCCTGTGGAGCATCGAGCCCTTCGCCTCCTACCGCTCCTACATCAACGTGTGGGCGGTGGAGGTCCCCTCGGCGGAGTCCGGGGTGGACTGCGACCCGGGGCTCACGGCCCCCGCCCGCGACACGGCGCTCGACATGGGCTTCTGGGGCGGCTGCGATCCGGACAGCGTGCAGCGGCTGCTCACCGTCGACAGCCGGAAGGCCGGCGCGCTCGCCGACCTCGTCCCCGGCACGAGCGCCGCCAACCGCCAGATCGTCGCCCTCGCCCACAGCGACACCTACGGCGGCGCGGGCGGGAGTTACGCCACGGCCTCCGGCGGCAACGCGCTCTCCTCGCTCATCACCCCGCACGAGATAGGGCATTCGCTCGGCGGCCTCCAGGACGAGTACGACTACTACGCGCGCGGGGTCCCCGGCGGGACCTACGAAGGCCCGGAACCCTCCTCCGTCCACCACACGCTCCTGACGGAGGACCAGATGCGGGAGCAGCGGGCCAAGTGGTGGCGCTGGCTCGGCGAGGAGAGCGAGTCCGGCGGGGTCATCGGCCGCCACGAGGGCGGCATGTACAGCACGAAGGGCGTCTGGCGGCCGAGCCGGCACTCCATCATGAAGACCCTCGGCTACTCCTTCGACCAGGTGGAGCGGGAGGTGATGGTCCGGGCGATCTCGGCGAAGGTGAACCTGGTCCAGGACCACACCCCGAACTCGGCGCCGATCGGCGCGGACCGCACGGTGTGGGTGGACACCCTGCACCCGGTGGGCGGTGCGCTCGCCGTCACCTGGAAGCTGGACGGGCGGACCCTCGACACCCGCGGCGCCCGCACCGTCGACCTGCGCGGACTGTCGGTTTCCCCGGGCGCGCACACTCTGACGGCGACGGTCACCGACCCGACGCCCTTCGTCCGCGACCCTGCGGTCCGCGCCTCGACGGCGCTCACCCGGACGGTGACGTGGAGGGTGGACCCCTCGCTGACCACCGTACGGAGCCCGGAGGACCCCGGCTTCACCGGGCACACCCCGACCGGGTCCCCCGTCGGCGCCCGGAGCGTCGTCCACGCGGACACCACCCACGCGGCGGACGCCACCCCCGCCTTGCGCTGGCTCCTGGACGGGAGCCAGGTCGCGACGGACGGCCGCAACGACCGTGATCTGGACCTGCGTTCGCTGCGGATCACACCGGGGAGCCACACCCTCACGGCCCGTCTCGCGGGCACGGAGGAGGAGTTGAGCTGGACGGTGGACGCCCGCCCGGCCACCGCCGCGTACGAACTGTCCGAGCCGCTGCGGACGGTACGGCGTCCCGGGCGCCCGGTGGAGTACGTGTACGACGGCGCGTTCACGATGCGGCTGACCGCGCGGGACGACCAGGAGGGCGCCGTGGTCAGCCAGTTCCGCGTGGACGGCGACGGCTGGTACACGTACTACGGCTGGCCGACGGACGCCGACGCGCCGTTCCGCTTCTCGCCGGGCGGCACGGTCATCGACGACCTCGTGTACGGGAAGCTCGGCCGGAGCCGGGCGGTGCCGTGGGACGACGCGACCCCGGACTACGGCACGCACACCGTCGAGTACCGCACGATCGACGCGGCCGGGAACGTCGGCCGGGCACAGAGCTTCCTGGTGACGCTGGTGGAGCAGTAGGACGAAGGGGGCCCGCCGACGGTGTCGGCGGGCCCCCTCGGCGTACGGATCGGATCAGGGCTTGCGGGCCACCGCGGCCCACCCCGGGATGGGGTCGTCGCCCTGGACCGGGACGGGCTCGCCCAGCTCCGGGTGCCATTCGGCGGTGAGCGAGACGCCGGGCTCGACGAACTCGAGCCCGTCGAAGAACGCGGCCAGCTCGTCGCGCGAGCGGGGCCGCAGGGTCAGCCCGCGCGCCTTGTACATGGCACTCGCCTTCGCCGCGCCCTCGGGGTCGAAGTCCCCGGTGACATGGGAGAGGACGAGATAGCTGCCCGGCGCGAGCTTGTCGACGATCTTGGAGACCAGTTCGTACGCGCCGTCCTCGTCCCCCACGAAGTGCAGCAGGGCGAGCATCGACAGCGCGATCGGCTGGTCGAAATCAAGGACCTTTCCGGCCCTTTCGAGGATGATCTCGGGCTCGCGGGCGTCCGCCTGGATGTACTCGGTGGCCCCCTCCGGGGTCGAGCGCAGCAGGGCGGCCGCGTGCGCGAGCACGATCGGGTCGTTGTCGCAGTAGACGATGCGGGACTCCGGCGCGGCCTCCTGCGCGATCTGGTGCAGGTTGGGCTCGGTCGGGATGCCCGTGCCGACGTCCAGGTACTGGCGGACGCCGTGGGCGCTGAGCCAGCGGATGGCGCGGTGCATGAAGGCCCGGTTGACGCGGGCCATGTCCCGCCCGCGGGCGTCGACGGTGAGCAGCTGGCGTGCCATCGCCTCGTCGACCGGGTAGTTGTCCTTGCCGCCCAGGAACCAGTCGTACATCCGTGCCGGATGGGGCTTGCTGGTGTCGATCCGTACGGATGCGGGGTCCGGGGTCATCGGCTCTCTCCTGGTCGGGTTGAACGGGTGGCGCTACAGCAAGAGTTACGCGACGGTACGGCCGGGGCGGAAGAGTCAGGTGAGGAGAAAGTCAGCCTGACCGGATTTCGCGCCCTGGATGAATGCGGCGATCTCCCCGTGGGTGTAGATGAGCGCTGGTCCTTCAGGGTCTGCGGACTGTCGCACGGCGACTCTGCCGTCGGCCAGTTTCATGGCCTCCACGCAGTTGCCCCCGTTCCCGCCGCTCCACGGCTTGTGCCAGCCCTCGGCACCGAGCTCAGCGGCGGGCATGCCGTTGTATATGCGATCCATTCACAGCTCCTTGCGGAGATTCCGGAGAATCTCCTTCGTGCGTTGTGCAGTCGCGGCCTGCGCCGCCATGCGGTCCATGACCTCCAGGTGGGATGCCACCTCGGGACGCGCGTCGAGGTAGACGGCGCCGGTCAGGTACTCGCTGTAGACCATGTCCGGGAGTTCGGGCATGGCGAAGCGGAAGAGGACGAACGGACCGTAGGTGCCGGGATGGTGGCCGGACGCGAACTCCGCGATCTGCAGGGTGACGTTCGGCAGCTCTGACGCTTCGAGCAGCCGGTCGAGCTGGTCGCGCATCACTTCGGGCCCGTCGCCGACCGGTCGGCGGAACACCGTCTCGTCCATGATCACCCAGAACTTCGGGGCGTCGTCCCTGGTCAGCAGGGACTGACGCTCCATCCGCAGGGCTACATGGCGCTCGGCGTCCTCGTCCTTGCCGGCATCGCTGCCGCCACCGACCGCCCCGCTGCGCAGAATGGCGCGGGCGTACTCCTCGGTCTGGAGCAGACCGGGGACGAACTGCGGTTCATAGGCCCGGATGAGGCTCGCGGCCCCCTCCAGGCTGACGTACATGGAGAACCAGCCGGGCAGCACGTCGTGGAACCGCTGCCACCAGCCGGGGAGGTTGGCCTCCTCCGCGAGGGCGACGAAGCCCTCCGCCTCGGAGTCCGTGATCCCGTACTCCTTCAACAGGAGCTGCACGTACGGAATCTTCAGCGCGACCTCGGCGGTCTCCATCCGCCGGACGGTGGCCGGGGCCACCCGAAGGATCTTCGCCGCCTCTTCCCGCTTCATGCCGGCCCGCTCGCGCAGGTCCTGCAGACGCTTTCCGAGGACGACCTGTCCCACCGTCGGGGCGGACCGCGGCTCGCTCACTCTCAGACCTCCCCGACGCGCTGTTTCGACGAGTGTGCCACGAAGCCCGGCCAGAGAGAACACAGCACTCTGCAATTTTCAGAGTGCCACTTGCCAAGTGTCCGACGCAGGAGGACAGTGTTCCGGTGAACCAGTACACGCTGCCGCCGTGCGCCACCATGCCCACGGCGACAGCGCCGTACGGCAGTCCTGCCCACTGTTGTGAGGAACCGGTCGTGGCTTCTGGTAACGCGCAGCCCTCAGGTCTCATGAGCCCTCGAGCCCCTCGGGTCATGGCCCAGCGCCCACCGCAGCACACCGATCCCGTCCGCCGCTTCGCCTTCGAGCTGCCGGCCCTCACCGCCTCCGTCGCCCGCGCCCGCAGGCTCGCGGAAGAGCGGCTCATCCTCTGGGGCTGCGACCCCGAGATACGCGACACCGTCGCCCTCGTCGTCTCCGAGCTCGTCACCAACGCCGTCGTGCACACCGCGAGCGACCGCATCGTCTGCGAACTCCGCGAAGGCGAGGAGACCCTCCGGATAGCCGTGCGCGACGAGGGCGGACCCGCCGGACCGCGGATACGCGACTGCGGCGAGGAGGAACGCGGCCGCGGCCTCCTCATCGTCGACGCCCTCTGCAGCGCCTGGGGCGCCGACCGCACCGGCCACGGCACCGCACAGATCGTCTGGGCGGAACTCGCCCACGGCATGGGGGAACCGTGCTGAGGTCCCTCCGCATCATCCCGCGCAGCCTCAGGTCCCCCGACACCGCCGCCGTACCGCCCCAGCGCCGCTCACCGGAAACCCACCGCACCCGGACCCGGCCGGGAGAACTCGGCGCCACCCGCCTCACCGTCCCCGTCGGACTCCACACCGGCCTCGGCTGCGACGCCGTCGGCGTCCCCGCCCGCTTCGGCTTCAAGATCCTCTCCCGGCTCCCCGCCAAGGGCTGCATCTACGCCGACTCCGACTGGTGGTGGTGGCTCGTCCCCGCCGGCTCCGACCACGACCTCACCTGGCCGCTGCCCGCCTGCTACGCCCGCGGCGCCGAGATCCCGGACCGAGGCCCCCGCCTGATCCACCACCCCGACGGCACCTCCCCCTACACCCCGCCGATCCCCCTCTACCTCCTCGTCTGCCAGCTGACGGGCATCGCCCCGTCGTGGCCCGCGCCACCGGTACGCAGCGCGCTCTGACACGTACGGTGCGTGGCGGAAGGGTCACCGCGATCCGGCTGAGCCGTCTCTTTCGGATCTTGCCGGTTGAGCCCGCGGCGTCTGGTGCCGTACATCGCAAGGCGGAGGGTCGCCCGATTGCTGGACGTCCTTGGGCGAGCCCGACAACGCGGCGAGGTGCGGTGCCGGGCGTCGCGGGTCAGGCAAGATCCGGAAGAGACGGCCTAAGCTCGATGCCATGTTCACCCCGCAGGGTCCCAGCCTCCGCGAGCTGACCGTCCAGGCCCTCTCCTCGGTCGAGCACGGCTACGACCTGCTCGCGGACAAGTTCGACGCGACCCCCTTCCGGACCTCCGACCGGCTGCTGACCGCGGTCGCCGACACCCTGGAGACGCTCGGCCCCTTCGACTCGGGCCTCGACGTCTGCTGCGGCACCGGCGCCGGACTCGGCGTCCTCCGCTCGGTCTGCGCGGGCCGCGTCACGGGAGTCGACTTCAGTACGGGCATGCTGGCCCGGGCCCGCGACGCGCACCCGACCGCCGACCTGGTCCGCGCCGACGCCCTGGCCCTGCCGTTCGCGCCGGTCTTCGACCTGGCGGTCAGCTTCGGCGCCTTCGGCCACTTCCTCCCCGCCGACCAGCGCACCCTCTTCGCCCAGGTCCACGCCGCCCTGCGCCCCGGCGGCACCTTCGCCTTCCCCCTCCCGGCCCCGCCCCCGGTCGGCTCCCGCCTCTACTGGACCCTGTGGGGCTTCGACGCGGCGATGCGCCTGAGAAACGCCGTCTGGCGCCCGCCGTTCGTCATGTACTACCGCACCTTCCGCCTCGCGGACGTCCGCGCCCGCCTGGAGGAGACGGGCTTCGAGGTCACCCTCACCCCGATCGAGCCCCTGGGCCGACGGGCGGACGGCAGCCCGCACTGCAGGCTGGTGGTGGCGCGGAAGAGGGGTCGGGGCGAGGCGTAGGGCTCGGCCGGGTAGGGGCCGCGCAGCACCCGCCGGACACGCAGGACGCCGGATGTGGACAACGGGAAGTGCCGGTCGATGCGAGATCGACCGGCACTTCCGTGTGGTGTCCGAGGGGGGACTTGAACCCCCACGCCCGATAAAGGGCACTAGCACCTC
>NZ_JBEOVH010000014.1:160273-199194 GCF_040295385.1 Streptomyces sp. NPDC002825 | reverse complement strand
CCGTGTGCCCACCCGTCCCGCCCTGGGGGTCCCCCCGGACGAAGTCTGGGGGAGGGACGATTGCCCACACGGCAGCGGGCGCGGGCCCCACACGGGCGCCGGCGCGGGGGCGGACCGGGGGCACCGCCCGGCCCAGGGCGCGGGTCACCCTGGGTCGGCCGCGCGGGCCTGGGGCCCCGCGGGATCCTGGGTGGGCGTCAGCCGGGGATCAGGCCGTTGTCCGAGAGCATCTCCCGGACCTCCTCCAGGCTCGCCTCAGGCGCCGGGAGGATGAGCTCGGAAGGTTCGAGCGCGTCGTCAGGCAGCGGCGAGCCGAGGCGGCGGACCGCGTCGAGGAGCGCGCCCAGCGTGCGCCGGAAGCCCTCCTCGTCCCCCGCCTCCATCTCCGCGAGCAGCTCGTCGTCCAGCTTGTTCAGCTCGGCGAAGTGGCTGTCGGCCAGCGTCAACTGGCCCTCCCCCATGATCCGTACGATCATGACGCGTCCTGTCTGTCGCCTACTTCTCGAAACGCGGGTGGGACTGCTGCTGGCCCTGGTTCTGGTTCGTACCGGAGCCGCCCTCGATGGCCTGCTGCTGCGCCGAGGGGCCCCCGGCCAGCTCGGCCTTCATCCGCTGGAGCTCCAGCTCGACGTCCGTGCCGCCGGACAGCCGGTCCAGCTCCGCCTGGATGTCGTCCTTGGCGAGGCCCGACTGGTCGTCGAGCGCGCCCGAGGCGAGCAGCTCGTCGATCGCGCCGGCGCGCGCCTGGAGCTGGGCGGTCTTGTCCTCGGCCCGCTGGATCGCCAGACCGACGTCGCTCATCTCCTCCGAGATGCCGGAGAAGGACTCGGCGATCCGGGTCTGCGCCTGGGCCGCCGTGTAGGTCGCCTTGATGGTCTCCTTCTTGGTGCGGAAGGCGTCCACCTTGGCCTGGAGACGCTGGGCGGCGAGGGTGAGCTTCTCCTCCTCGCCCTGGAGCGTCTGGTGCTGCACTTCGAGGTCGCTGACCTGCTGCTGGAGCGCGGCCCGGCGGGACAGCGCCTCGCGCGCCAGGTCCTCGCGGCCGAGGGCGAGGGCCTTGCGGCCCTGGTCCTCCAGCTTGGCGGACTGGCCCTGCAGCTGGTTCAGCTGGAGTTCGAGCCGCTTGCGGGAGGTGGCGACGTCGGCGACGCCCCGCCGCACCTTCTGCAGCAGCTCCAGCTGCTTCTGGTAGGAGTAATCGAGCGTCTCGCGCGGATCCTCGGCCCGGTCAAGGGCCTTGTTCGCCTTCGCGCGGAAGATCATCCCCATACGCTTCATGACACCGCTCATGGGCTTCGCGCGCCCCCTTCTGACGGACTCGGCTCCAGCTCTTCAACAGGATCCACACTACGGGCCCTGTCTCCATTACCGCACTGTTCGGAGCGGGATGCGCTCCTCCCCAAGGACGACTGCGCGGGGTGTTCCCTCCCGCGCAGGGAGTAGACGGATCTCCGGGTGACCCCCGCGCCGCCCTTCGTACGTACCGCCCAAGACGCAGTCCGTTAGCGGATCGTTCCCGGCCCGCATGGGGTTCATGCCCGCCACCCCGTACCCTTGGGTTTTGTGTTCCGTAGCCGTTCGAAGGACGAGAAGGCCCCCACCGACAAGGTGACGGCGGACCTCTCCACCAAGCAGCCCCGCGACCCCGAGGCCCCCAAGGGCCGCCCGACCCCGAAGCGGAGTGAGGCCCAGACCCAGCGTCGCCGCGCCGCGACGGTGCCGACCGACCGCAAGGAGGCCGCCAAGCGTCAGCGCGAGGCGCGCCGCTCGGACCTGGCCCGCCAGCGCGAGGCGCTGGCCAGCGGCGACGAGCGTTACCTGCCGGCCCGCGACAAGGGTCCGGTCCGCCGTTTCGTGCGCGACTTCGTCGACTCGCGCTTCGCGATCGCCGAGTTCTTCCTGCCGATGGCCGTGGTGATCCTCGTGCTGTCGCTGTTCGGCAACGCCAACCGGTCGCTGCAGAACATCTCCCTGCTGCTCTGGCTCGGTGTGATCGTCCTGATCGTCATCGACTCGATCGGCATCTGGATCCGTCTGCGGAAGCAGCTCAACGAGCGCTTCCCGAACGAGCCGAAGCGCGGCGCGATCGCCTACGGCCTGATGCGCACGCTCCAGATGCGCCGACTGCGTCTGCCGAAGCCGCAGGTCAAGCGCGGAGAGCGGCCCTGAGCGCCGACAGCTCGGAGTACGACGGGCGCGCGTTCGGCGAGGCCACGTCGGAGTCGGGTGGCCCTGTGCTGCCCGTCGTCGCCCACTGGCCCGCCGGTCCCGGCGGGCTGCGCGACACCATCCGGCAGGAGATCGTCGCCCGTCAGCTCGACGAGCAGATAACCAGCCGCTACCCCGTGGGGCAGCGGCTGCGGATCCTCGACGCGGGCATGGGGCAGGGCACCCAGGCCCTGCGCCTGGCCCGGGCCGGGCACACCGTGACCGGTCTCGAGGCCGACCCCGACCTCCTGAAGGCGGCCCGGGAGTCGCTGGCGACCGAGCCCGCCGGGATCCGCGAGCGGGTCCGGATGATCGAGGGCGACGGCCGCGAGACCGGGGTGCACTTCCTGCCCGGCAGCTTCGACGTGGTCCTCTGCCACGGCGTGCTCATGTACGCGGACGAGCCCGACGCGCTGCTCGCGGGCATGGCCCGGATGCTGGCCCCCGGCGGCCTGCTGTCCCTGGTCGTACGGAACGCGGAGGCCCTGTCCATGCGACCGGGGCTCGCCGGGGACTGGTCGGGGGCGCTCGCCGCCTTCGACTCGGACGTCTACACGGACGACAACGGCGTGAAGGTGCGGGCCGACCGGCTCGACGCGCTGACGGCGACGCTCGCGGGGATCGCGGCGCCGCTGCACGCCTGGTACGGGGTACGGGTCTTCACGGACGACGTCCCCGCGGACGCGGGCCTGCCCGCCGCCGAGGAGCTGGACCGACTGCTCGCCGCGGAGGACCGTGCGGGGCGGACGGATCCGTACCGGCGGATCGCGGCGCTGCTGCATCTGTGCGGGGTACGGGGCTGAGGCCGGCTCACCCCTGATCGGGTGCGCTCGCCGGGCCGGGGGTAGGGCGGAATCGGATACTCCGGACATGGACGTCTTCCATGGCCGCCCCCCTGCCCTTGCACGCCTCCTTCTTCCCCTCACCGCCGGCGCCTGCGCCCTCGCGCTGGTCGGCGGCTGCTCCGCCTCCGGTGGGGACGCCGCCGACCCGGAGCGGTCCACCCAGGCGGCCGTGCCGCTCGCCGCCAACGAGCTCCAGGACGACTACCGGGCCGTCATCAAGAACGTCCTGCCCTCGGTCGTGCAGATCGAGGCGGCGAACAGCCTCGGCTCGGGGGTCGTCTACGACGGCAAGGGGCACATCGTCACCAACGCGCACGTCGTCGGCCAGGAGAAGACCTTCAAGGTCACGGCGGCCACCGGCGGGCAGCCCGTGACGGCACGGCTCGTCTCCTCGTACCCCGAGCAGGACCTCGCGGTGCTCAAGCTGGACAGCGTGCCGCAGGGGGTGAAGGCGGCGAGCTTCGGCAACTCCGCCGCCGTCGACATGGGCCAGATCGTCCTCGCGATGGGCTCCCCGCTGGGCCTGTCCGGCAGCGTGACCCAGGGCATCGTCTCCGCCACCGGCCGGACCGTCAGCGAGGGCCGGACCGGGGGCGGGACGGGCGCCACGATCGCGAACATGGTCCAGACGTCGGCGGCGATCAACCCCGGCAACAGCGGGGGCGCCCTGGTGAACCTCGACAGCGAGGTCATCGGCATCCCGACGCTCGCCGCGACCGACCCCGAGCTGGGCGGGGGCTCGGCGCCCGGCATCGGCTTCGCGATCCCCGCGTCGATGGTGAAGACGGTCGCGGACCAGATCGTCAAGAACGGCAAGGTGACGGACTCGGGCCGGGCGGCCCTCAACATCACCGGCCGTACCGTCCTCGACGACAACTACGAGCCGGCGGGCGTGGCAGTGGTCGAGGCACCTGCGGACGGGGCGGCGGGGAAGGCGGGGCTTCGGCCGGGGGACGTGATCACGCGCCTCGGCGACGCGGAGATCACGACGATCACGTCGCTGGCGGAGGCGCTGGCGTCGATGAAGCCGGGGCAGGTGGTGACGGTGGTGTACACGCGCGGCACGACGACCCACAGGACCCAGGCCACCTTGGGCGAGCTGTAGCCCCCGCGCCGTGCCGTCCCGCGTGGGGCCCGTGCCCGCTGCCGTGTGGGCAATCGTCCCGCATGGGGGTCCCCCCAGGACGAAGTCCTGGGGGGAGGGACGGGTGGGCACACGGGACGGCGCCCTCCGCGGCGCCTCCGCGTTCCGCGCCTTGACCCGCACCACCAGTGCACTGCGCACGGGGTGCGGGTCCAGGTTCAGTAGCCTCTGGCGCCGGCAAGGGCGCCGTTCCGTTGTGCCCACCCTCCCCCAAGCTCTCGGCTTCGCTCGAGCAGGGGGGACCCCCATCGCCCCTTGCGGAACGCCTGCCCACAACGGGCGGGGCGCCGTTCCGTTGCGGGTGGGCACCGCCCTTGCGGAACGCCTGCCCACAACGGGCGGCCGGGTGCTTTAGCCCTCCGCGTTCAGCGGCATCGGGCCGTAGATCTTCGCCCCGTCCTCCGACAGCGTCACCTGGTCCGCCCCTCCGCCCAGGAGGTCACGCCAGTTCTCGCCGAGCCAGCTCTCCGCGTCGCCCTGGGTGGTGAACTCCTCGGGCGTCACCACCGGCTCGACCTCGGTGCCGTCGGACTTCTCGAACCGCCACGTCCATGCCATGCAAGCCTCCTGGCGCTCACCGGATGATCGGTTTCCTGCCCGCAGCGTAGCCGGGCGCGCACGCCTCGCGGTGGCGCGGGAGGATCTGAGGGTGGAACTGACTCTGCTCGGCACCGGAGCCCCGCTCGGACTCCCCCGCCCCGACTGCCCCTGCGCCGTGTGCGCGCTGTCCCGTGGGGAGCGCGCGAGGGCCGCGACCTCGCTGCTCGTGGACGGGGCGCTGCTGCTCGATCTGACCCCGGGGGCCGCCCTCGCCGCCGCCCGGTCGGGGCATTCGCTGGTGGGGGTGCGGCAGGTGCTGCTGACGCATCCGCACGACGGGCCGGCGGTGGAGGTGCCCGCTGGGCTTCCCACCGCAGGGCGGGTGCCGGACGGACGTGAGTTGACGCTGATCAGCGGGCACCGGGTGCGGGCGGTGCCGATGGACTCCCCCGGGACCGGGTACGAGGTGACCTCGGCCGAGGGGGAGCGCTTGCTGTACCTGCCGCCCGGCGGCGCGCCCGCGGGCATCGGGGACGATCACCGCGCGCCGTACGACATGATCGTCGCCGATGTCACCGGGCGGCCGGACGGGCTGGCCCGGCTGCGGTCGACGGGCGCGATCGGCCCGGCGACCGAGGTGATCGCGGTGCATCTGGACCACGACGCGCCGACGGGCCCCGAGCTGGACCGGCGGCTCGCGTCGGCGGGGGCGCGGGCGGTGCCGGACGGGACGACGCTGTACATCGGGGAGTACCACGAGGTGCCTGAGGTGCCCCGGCGGACGCTGGTGACGGGCGGGGCGCGGTCGGGGAAGTCGGTGGAGGCCGAGCGGCGTCTGGAGACCTTCCCGGAGGTGGTGTACGTGGCGACGGGTGGGACCAGGGAGGGCGACCCCGAGTGGGCCGAGCGCGTCGGGCTGCACCGGGAGCGCCGGCCGGCCTCCTGGCGTACGGCCGAGACCTGCGACCTCGTACCGCTGCTCGCGGAGGACGGCCCCCCGCTGCTGATCGACTGTCTGTCGCTGTGGCTGACGGACGCCATGGACCGGGTGGGCGCCTGGGACGACGAGCGGTGGCGGGACGGCGGGCAGACGGCGCTGCGGGAGCGGACGGCGGAGCTGGTGGCGGCGATGCGGGCGACGGGCCGTACGGTCGTGACGGTGACGAACGAGGTCGGCTCGGGGGTGGTGCCGGCGACGGCGGCGGGGCGCCGTTTCCGGGACGAGCTGGGCCGGCTGAACGCCGCGTTCGGGGACGAGTGCGAGGAGGTCGTCCTGGTGGTCTCGGGCCAGGCCTTGGTGCTGCGCGGGTAGGGTGCGATCACCGAATCTGTAGCGTGCGATCACCGATTGACCTGTCACTAGGCGGAACCCTTGAACCTCGACGACTTCTCCGATCTGATCGAGCGCCCCGACGGCGGGATACGGCGTGACGCCGAGGAGCGCCGGGAGCGGCTGGCCGTGCCGCCGGGGGCCCTGGGCCGGCTCGACGAGCTGGGCGAGTGGCTGTCCGCGGCCCAGGCCTCGGTCAAGGTGCGGGCGATCGAGCAGCCGAAGGTGGTGCTGTTCGCGGGCGACCACGGGGTGGCCTCGCTCGATGTGTCGGGCCGTCCGGCGGGCACGGCGTACGAGCTGGTGCGCGCGGTGCTCGACGGGGCGAGCCCGGTGGCCGTCCTCGCCCGCTCGATGGGCGTGCCGGTACGGGTCGTGGACGCCGGTCTGGACTGCGATCCGGAGCTGCTGCCCGCCGAGGTGGTACGGCACCGGGTGCGGCGCGGCAGCGGCCGGATCGACGTGGCGGACGCGCTGACGGTCGAGGAGACCGAGGCGGCGGTCCGGCTCGGTGTCGCGATCGCCGACGAGGAGGCGGACTCGGGCACGGATCTGGTGGTGCTCGGGGATCTGAGCGTCGGCGGCACGACCCCGGCGTCGACGCTGATCGCGGCGCTGTGCGGGACGGACGCCTCGGTGGTGACCGGCCGGGGCGGTGCCGGGATCGACGATCTGGCGTGGATGCGCAAGTGCGCGGCGATCCGGGACGCGCTGCGGCGGGCCCGGCCGGTCCTGGGCGACCAGCTGGAGCTGCTCGCGGCGGTCGGCGGGGCGGATCTGGCGGCGATGACCGGGTTCCTGCTGCAGGCCTCGGTGCGGCGGATGCCGGTCATCCTGGACGGTGTGGTGGGCGCGGCGTGTGCGCTGGTGGCGCAGCGGGCGGCGTTCCGGGCGCCGGACTGGTGGCTGGCGGGTCAGGTGAGCGGGGAGCCGGCGCAGGCGAAGGCGCTGGACAGGATGGCGCTCAACCCGTTGCTCGACCATGGCGTCCATGTGGGTGAGGGAACCGGGGCATTGCTCGCACTTCCCCTCGTCCAGGCCGCGGCGGCGTTCGCCGCGGAGCTGCCCGAGCGTCCGGACCCGACCAGTCCGGCCGCCGAGGAGCCGGCGGAGGCCTGAGCGGGGGCGGAAACGGCACGGCTGACTCCGGGGCGGTCACGCGCGACGCGCGCGTGACCGCCTCCGGCGTCTCCGTACGGCGTGAGGCGCCCCATATGATCGCTTTTCATGGGAGAAGTCCGCTTGTCTGCCGAAGCAACACCCCGGGGCAGCACCGTCCGTTCGCGGCGCAGCGCCGCGTTCGCCGTCTGGTACCTGCGTGTCGTCACGTTCCTCAATTTCCTGAGCGCCGTCTGGGTCTCGTTCGGGCAGGACCTGCGCCGCCACAACGAGGACGACTACTTCACCCCGTACATGCTCACGGCGGGCTTCGCCTCGGGGGTCTTCACCCTCTTCCTGGCGATCACCATGCGGCGCCGCAAACGGGCCGCGTGGATCCTCAACATGGTGCTCGTCGGCCTGTTCCTGCTGCTCTTCGCTGTCGGGATGCTCTTCCCCGAGATCCGGCAGCACGCCCAGAACTGGATCTCGCTGGCCCTCTCCGCGGCGTTCACGGTGGCGCTGCTGCTCGGCCGCAAGGAGTTCTACGCCAAGGGCGACCGCTCCAACCCGAAGCTCGCGGCGGGGGTGGCCGTGGGCGGACTGCTCGTCACCTCGCTGCTCGCCGCCGTCCTGGTGACCGTCACCAACGAGTCCACCGGCCACTCCACCTTCCTGGAGCGCTGGAAGTACGGCGTGATGCGGCTGGTCACGCTGGCCTCCGACGACACCGGCTTCAAGGGCATCCACCCGCCCGGCTGGGTCGACGTCACCATCAACGTCCTGTCCACGCTGCTGCTCTTCGCGGTGCTCTTCGCCGCCTTCCGCTCCCGGCGGGCCGTCGACCCGCTGACCCAGGAGGACGAGGACCGGCTGCGGGTCCTGCTCGACAAGCAGGGCGAGCGGGACTCCCTCGGCTACTTCGCCCTGCGCCGCGAGAAGAGCGTGGTCTGGTCCCCCAGCGAGAAGGCGGCCGTCGCCTACCGGGTGGTCGGCGGGGTCTCGCTCGCCTCCGGAGATCCGATCGGCGACCCCGAGGCCTGGCCGGGCGCCATCGAACCCTGGCTCGCCGAGGCGCGCGAGCACGGCTGGATCCCGGCGGTGATGGGCGCGAGCGAGGAGGCCGGGGTCATCTACGCCCGGCACGGTCTGGACGCCCTGGAGCTGGGCGACGAGGCGATCGTGGAGACCGACGAGTTCACCCTGGACGGCCGGGCGATGCGGACCGTCCGGCAGGCCTTCAACCGGGTCAAGCGGGCCGGGTACGAGGTCCGGATCCGGCGCCACGAGGACATCCCCGCCGACGAGATGGCCGAGCTGCTCCGCAAGGCGGACGACTGGCGCGACGGAGCCACCGAGCGCGGCTTCTCGATGGCGCTCGGCCGGCTCGGCGACCCCCGGGACGGCCGCTGCGTGATGCTGGAGTGCACCGACGACCAGGGCGAACTGCGGGCCCTGCTGTCCTTCGTCCCCTGGGGGCCGAAGGGGCTCTCGCTGGATCTGATGCGCCGTGACCGGGACTCCGAGAACGGCCTGATGGAGTTCATGGTCATCGAACTCCTGCAGCGCGCCAAGGAGATCGGGATCACTCAGGTCTCGCTGAACTTCGCGATGTTCCGCTCCGTCTTCGAACGTGGCTCGAAGCTCGGGGCGGGACCCGTGCTGCGCATGTGGCGTTCACTGCTCAGCTTCTTCTCCCGCTGGTGGCAGATCGAGTCGCTGTACCGCGCCAACGCCAAGTACCGACCGATCTGGGAGCCCCGATTCATGCTCTTCGAGAAGAGTGCCGACCTGCTGCGCATCGGCCTCGCGGCCGGCCGGGCCGAGGGCTTCCTGGAGGCCCCCGGTCTGCTGGGGGCACCCCCTGGACGAAGCCCTTGGAGGAGGATGCACCGCAGGCATCTGGAGAGCAGCCGTTGAGACACGCCGCACGGGAGTTCGCCCGCCGTGAGTGGGGGCCGCTGTTCGGCACCGTACGGACGGCGCTCGTCACGAAGAGGTGGAGGGCGGCTCCCCTGACGCTGGGCGCCGTCTGCCTCACCGCCCTCTTCCAGCTGGTGCAGAACCAGGACTGGGGCTATCAGCCGGTCCAGGACATCGGTTCCGTGCGGGCCGAGGACCCGCTGTGGCTCGCGCTGCTGCGGACCCCGCTCTCGCTGTTCGTCCCCGCGCTCGACCTGCCCGTGTGGGGCGCCCTCGCGCAGGTCCTCCTGGTGTTCGGGATCGCCGAGATCTGCGTCGGGCGGTGGCGCACGCTCGGCATCGCGTACCTCGCCACCCTCGCCGGCACGCTCTACGCGCGCGTGGGCATCGCCCTCGGCCCCGACAGCCCGTTCGGCCTGCCCGCCTCCGACGCGCAGGTCGTCGACACGGGCCCGTCGGCGGCGGTGGTCGGCCTCGCCGTGTACGTCTGCTGGCGCTACCGGGCGTACCGGACCGGCTGGCTCGTGGTCGTCGCCATGGTCGTCGAGGTGATCATGAAGGCGAACCTGGCGGGCAAGGAGCACCTGGCGGCCATCGCCGCCGTCCTCGTCCTGATCGCGGTCCAGGCGCGGCGCGGGCGCGGTCAGGACACCGGCGGCGTCGGGCCGCGCCCGGGGACGCGTTCCTGGAAGCCGCCGATCAGGTCCTGAGCGCGGCGCCGGACCCTGGTCCAGCGTCTGTCGTGGCGGTACGTACGGATCCGGGAGCGGGCCCTGGCCCGGTGGCGGCGCCCGTAGAAGTGCCGGGACCACCAGGAGCCGGGGCGGGCCAGACGGACGGCGCCCACGATCGCCACGAACGGGACCAGGATCCCGATCACGGCCATCCGGAACTTCCCCTTCACCAGGGTGACCAGGATCAGGACGAAGTTCAGCGCGAGGCTGAGGATGAACGTGACCCGGTCATGGCGCTCCTCGGCGGTCATGTCGTTGACGCCGAGCGGCGAGAAGCCGCTGAGCGCGAGCCCCACGAGGGCCGTGGTGAGCACGACCACCTCGACGCTCTTGCGGCCGTCCTCCGACCAGTACACGTCGTCGAGGTGGAGGATGAGCGCGAACTCGTCCAGGACGAGCCCCGCGCCGATCCCGAAGACGACCGCGAAGATCGCCCCGCCGGCGCCGTGCCGGTCGCTGGCCACCGCGCCGAAGCCGCCGAGGATCGTGAGGACGACGCCCGGCACGACGTGATGGATGTGGACGCCCCCGGAGGAGACGTTCCGGAAGGGACCCTTCCCCGCCCGGATGAGCCGGGTGACGGTGCGGGTGACCAGGAATGTCAGGACGAAGGAGGTCAGAGCGAGCAGCATCGGGAGCTTGCCCGGCTCGACGATGTTGCGGGAGAACCAGTGACCCATGCCACCCCGTTCCGATATGCGCGGTATGCGCAATCTACCGTCCGCGGGCGGCGATTACCCTGCCCGGATGGACGGCCTGCGTTTCGCCTTCGGGACCCTCACCGTGTTCCCCGCCCGCATCACCCGCTGGGACCGGGCCGCGGCGCGCGCCGGCATGCTCTCGGCCCCGCTCGCGGGTCTGGCCGTCGGGCTCTGCTCCGCCGCGGCCGGCGGCCTCTTCCTGCTGCTCGGCTCGGGCCCGCTGCTCGCGGCCGTCGCCGCCACCGCCGTCCCCGCGCTGCTCACCCGGGGCCTGCACCTCGACGGTCTCGCGGACACCGCCGACGGCCTCGGCAGCGCCAAGCCGGCCGAGGACGCGCTGCGCATCATGAAGCAGTCGGACATCGGCCCGTTCGGCGTCATCGCCCTCGTCCTCGTCCTGCTCGCCCAGGTCGCGGCGCTGTACGAGCTGTACGGGGAGGGCTGGGCGCAGGGCGCCGTCGCCGCCGCCCTCGCCGCCACCGTCGCCCGCCTCGCCCTCACCCACGCGTCCCGGCAGGGCGTCCCGGCCGCCCGCCCCGAGGGCCTCGGCGCGATCGTCGCCGAGACGGTCCCGACCCGGTCCGCGACCCTCACCACCGCCCTGGTCCTGGTCCTGTGCGCCGCAGCGGGCCTGCTGTTCTCCCCGTTCGACGCCGTCCGCTCCGTCCTGGCGGCCGGCGCGGGCCTCGGCGCGGCGGCCCTGCTGCTCCGCCGGTGCGTCCGGCGCTTCGGCGGGGTGACGGGGGACGTGTTCGGCGCGGTGGAGGAGACGGCGGCGACGGCGGCGCTGGTCGCGCTGACGCTGGGCTGACCTCTAACAGGGCTGCCGCCAGGCGTCGAGTTCGTACCGCTTCCGCATCGAGCTGAGGCCCAGCTTCCGCGCCTGCGGGCAGAACTGGTCCGTCGTCAGTTCGTACTCGACGTGGAAGACGGCCTTGCCCGCCGCCGTGAACGGGGCGAGTCGGCCGCACTCGTCGTACTCGGCGCACTGCTCGTTGACCGCGAAGTCGAAGTCCGGGAGCAGCTTCGGGATCTGGTCCAGGTCGTTCTTGAGGCCGACCGCGAGGCCCCGGTCGTGGGCCATGTCCGCGACGAGGCGGTTGTAGCGGAGCTGGTCGGCGGCGGTGAGGGGGAAGCCGGTGCGGTTCTTGTAGCCGTCCATGTTGTCGGGTTCGACGGCGTCGAAGCCCTTGTCCCGGCACATGTCGAGGCGCTTCGCCATGAGCGGTCCGAGGAGGTCGGTGCGGCGGACGTCCAGCCAGCGCTCGCCCTCCCAGCCGTTGCCCTTGCCGAGGACGGCCTTCGGGAAGTCGTCGGCGTCGGGGCGGAAGTCCTCCCAGGCGCCGGTGGAGACGTAGCAGATAACCTTGCGGCCGCGGCGGTGCAGGTCGGCGACGGTCGAGGCCGGATGGTCGAAGCCGTCGATGTCGTACACCGGGACGTCGACGGCCGGGTCGAGCCGGCCGCTGAGCTGCCACTGCCAGGCGAGGCCGGGCGCCGGGCGCCAGCGGTCCTCGGTGGGCTTGGGGTCCGGGTGGGGGGCCGCCGTACAGGCCGTGGCGAGCAGGAGGAGTGCCACGAGCGGCAGTGCGGTCCGTCTCATCGGGCGGGCTCCAGGAGGTGCGGAAGGGTGCCCCAGGGGTGCGCGCCGGTGCCGGGGACGGCGCAGTGCACCGGGGTGGCCGGGCGGAAGCCGACGGGGGCGGCGTACACGAGGTGGCAGTAGTGGGCGGCGACCGGCAGGTCGAGGGTCCGGTAAGTGTCCCAGGGGCCCTCGAAGGTGACGAGGAGGTCGGCCTGGGCCTCGTAGCCGGGGTCGGGGTGGGCGCCGTGGTTGAAGACGAGGGTCGCGGCCCCGGCCGCCCGGGCGGCGACCGCGATGCGGCGGTAGTGGGCGAGGGCGGCCGGCGCGGTCGCCACCTGGTCCAGGAAGGCGCCGTCGGCTCCGAACCAGTCGCGGTGGCGGACCAGTTCGGCGACGACCTCGGCGTGCGGGCGTCGGCCGTACGCGGTGTCCACGTACCCGAGGACCCGCACCCCGGCGGCCCGCAACCGCGCGGCGGCCTCGGCGAACGCCGGGTCGGGCGCGGCACCGGCGCCGCTCGCCGGGTTGAGGACGACGCCGTACAGGGACGGCGCCGCGTCGACGAGGGCCGACCAGGCCTCGGGGCGTTCGGCCGGGTGCTCGTAGTACGGCACCAGGAGGGAAGGGATGGTCATGACACCTCTAGGCGCGGTGGGCGGTCGGTCGTACCAGCAGGGCACAGGTCAGGGCGGCGAGCACCGCGGCCGCTCCCCCGGCGGCCACCGGGCCCGCCATCGGCTCCACGGTCTGCGCCGCCGCCGCGAGCAGGCAGACGGTGGCGGCGCTGAGCACCGCGCCAAAGGCCTGGAGCAGCAGCCCGAGCCAGAGCACGGTCCCGATCAGGAGCAGGGTGACCAGGCGCGGGAGCGTCGGCCACGGCGCCCCCGGCCAGGCGAGGGTCGCGGCGAGCGCGAGGGCGAGGAGCACGGTGAGGTAGCCGCCGAGGCAGAGGACGAGGGTGCCGGTGACGGCCCGGCGGAACTCGCGGGCGGTGGTGAGGGTCCGCAGCCGGGTCAGGCTGCCGTCCCGGAAGCGGTGGAGCAGCCATTCCGCCGGTCCCATGGACAGGGTGAGCGCGATGACCGACCCCGCCCCGCTCACCGACAGGTCGCCCACGCCCGCGTGCAGGACGAGCAGGCCGCTGCCGAGGCCGAAGAGGCCGTACGGGAGGGAGGCGGCGCGCGGCGGTCCGCCCCGGCCGCCCGCTCCCCGGCGCAGGCCCGGGCGGAGGACGAGCGCGGCGAAGACGGCGGATGCGGTGAGCGAGGCGAGGAGCAGCCCGGCGCGCAGGGCGTCCGGCAGGTCCCAGCGGAAGGCGGGGACGGCGCCGGTGAGCGGCAGCAGGGCGCAGAGCAGGGCCCGTTCGCGGCCGAGGACGAGGAGCACGGTCGCGGCGGCGAGGTAGAGCGACTGCCCGGCGGCGAAGACGGCGGAGGGGGTCTCGCCGGGCGCGGCGCTCGCGAGGGCGACGGCCGTCCCGGCGAGGGCGCCGGCCGGGCCGCCGGTGAGCAGGGCGCGGGCGGCGGCGGGCCGGTCGCCGAGCCCGAGCCAGGTGTACGCGCGGTGGGCGAGGGCCTGGTTCCACACCCAGCCGGTGACGGCCCCGGCGAGCAGCGGGACGGTCCCGGCCGGGAGCCCGAACCTGCCGTGTCCGCCGGCGAGCAGCGGGGCGGCGAGCACGTACGCGAGGCCGGGGAGCGCGAAGACGAGCCCGCGCAGCAGACAGCCCGCGAGCTCGCCGTACCAGGCGCTCGTCGTCGGCGCGGCCGGTTCGGGGTGGCGCCGCTCCACGCGCGCGTAGAGGTCCTCGGCGAGGGAGAAGGAGTCGGCGCGGCCGTAGGTGAGCCGGATGTGCTCGTCGGTCATGCCGTCGGACTCGAGGAGCGCGGCGATCTCGTCGGGGTGCACGGCGACGGCGACGAACCCGTCGAGCCGCCGGGCGAGCTCGTCGAGCGGATCGTCGGCGAGCTCCCCTCCGGCGGGGGGCGGGGTGTGCGGGGCGGGCCCGTCGACGGGGGCCGGTGCCGGGGCCGGTTGCCCGGCGGGGCCTGCGGGCGCCGCCGCCCGCCGCGCGGCGCCCTCCCGGCGGGGACGGGGGATCGCGGGGAGCGGGGTCTCCGCTTTCGGGGGCTTCAGCCAGAGGGAGCCGCTCATGCCGGGGTGCCTCCTGGGACCAGGGCCGGGGCCGTGCGGCGGGGGGACGGGATGCGCACGCGCAGGGGGCCGGCCCGGCGGGCGCCCGCCAGTTCGCGGTAGATCTGGCGGAAGCCGTCCACCGAGCGGTGCAGGGTGAATTCGTCGATGACCCGCTGCCGGGCGCGGCGCCCGAGTTCGGCGCGGCGGGCGCCGTCGCTCAGGAGGGCGGAGACGGCGGCGGCCATGACGGCCGGTTCGCGGGGCGGGACGACGATGCCGGTGTCGCCGACGGCCTCCCGTACGCCTCCGACGTCCGTGGAGACGGTGGCGCGGCCGCAGGACATGGCCTCGATGAGGGAGAAGGGGAAGCCCTCGCTGATCGAGGAGAGCATGACGACGCTGCCGGCCGCGTAGGCCGAGGGGACGTCGCTGATCCGGCCCTCGAAGGACACCCCGTCGGTCACGCCCAGTTCGGCGGCGAGCTTCTCCAGTCGGGTCAGGTAGTCCTCGTTCCCGGCGGGGACCGGGCCGAACAGGCGGAGCCTGAGCGAGGGGAGTTCGGCGCGGCAGATCGCGTACGCCCGGATCAGGGTCTCCAGGTCCTTGATGGGGTCGACGCGGCCGCACCAGCTGAGGGTGGACGTCTCGGGCTCGGGCCCGGCCTCGGGGAAGAGGGCGGGGTCGACGCCGTTGTAGACGGTGCGGATGCGGTCGGCGGGGGCTCCGCCGCGCTCCTCCCAGCGCCGGTTGTACTGGTTGCAGGGGGTGATGAGGTCGGCCTTGCGGTAGCCGAGGGTGTTGAGCTCGCGGTAGAAGCCGAGCATGAGGGCCTTGACGGGCCAGCGTTGCGCCTCGGTGCGGTAGCCGAGGTAGCGCTCGCGGAGGTAGATGCCGTGTTCGGTGAGCAGGAAGGGCACCCCTTCGAAGTGCTGCGCGGCGAGGGCGGGCAGCGTGGCGAGACCGCTGGAGACGGCGTGCGCCACGCCGCCGGGGGCTATCCGGGCGGCGAGCGGGCGCAGGGCGTGTTCGAGCAGGTCGGTGGCGGTGAGCGCGTCGTGGACGGTGGGCCGGGCCGCGAGGGTGGGCAGGTGCGGCATGGTCCAGATCCACATGAGGGAGCGCAGCGCCGGCTCGGAGCGGAGGGCGGCGGTCAGCCGTCCCTGCCGGGCGAGTTCGGCGAGTTCGTACAGGCCGGTGCCGAAGTCGCAGCCCGCCCCGGGGTCGAGGAGGGCGAGCAGGAGGCGCTCGTACGCGTCGAGGAAGCGGCGGCGTTCGCGCCCCCGCAGGGGCCGGCGGACGGCCGGGCCCTGCGGGGGTCCCCACAGGGGGTACGCGGTGTGCCGGGTGACGTTGGGCGGCAGCTCCCAGGTGACGGGTTCGCGGCCGCTGCCGGTGAGGGCGAGGACCTCGAAGTCGACCTCCGGCATGCCGCGGACGAGCTGGTCGCACCAGGTGCTGACGCCGCCGTGGACATGCGGGTAGGTGCCTTCGGTGAGCATGGTGACGTGACGGCCACTGCTCGGCATGAGCGGGTTCCCCCCAGGACGTGCTGGTCAGGCGTCAGGTGGTCGGGAGCGTGAGGGTGACGGTGGTCTGGAGCGGTTCGGGTGCGGTCCAGGCGGAGCGGGTGCCCGCGTAGGCCGTCCCGAAGGCGGTGCTGCCGAGCAGGAGCCTCTTCCGTGTGCCCTCGGGGGCGGTGACGGGCATGGTGACGCCGGAGGGCGCCTTGACGGTGACCGTGCCGCCGATGCGGTAGGCGGTGACCTTTCCGGCGGCGACGGCCTGGTCCCAGGCGGCGCGGCGGCCCAGTTCGGTGCCGACGTCCTTCTGGGCCGGGTTCACCAGGGGGGTGTTCGCCGCGAACAGGGCCCGGTAGTCGGCGAGTACGCGGTCGAGGACCGGGTAGAGGAGCCGCTCCTCGGCGAGGTTGGACTGGTGGACGTAGTGCGGCCGCGGGTCGTTGCCCAGGACGTGGGAGAGGGCGGTGCGGGCCTCCTGCGGCACGATGTGGTCGGCGTAGCCGGTGGCCGTGGGGAGCGGGGCGGGCAGGCAGGTGGAGGCCGGGTTGGACTCGCAGATCCCGCTGCCGCCGTCGGCACGGGAGGTGTAGATCCAGTTGTACTCATCGGTCATCTCGGCGGCGGTGCCCACGTTGTAGTACACGTTCATCGGGTGGCGGGGCACGGTCTTCACGGTGCCGGTGCCGACGGCGCGCTGCTGGGGTTCGCGGGAGTTGTCGCTGCCGGTCCACTTCACGCCGTTGTCGGCGAGGGCGCCGGCGAGGTTGGGATTGTCGACGGGCTGCTGGGGCAGGGTCCTGAGGCCGGAGTGCTCTCCGGTGACGAGTTCGGTGCGGTCGACGGAGATGCCCTTGCCGACGGCCCAGTTGTGGTTGTCGCGGATCTGGCCGGAGATCTCGGAGCGGCTGACCCAGAGGGTGTTGCCGGCGGTGTCCTTGGCGCACTGCCAGGGGACGACGGCGTTGTCCTGGACGCAGCCGAGGAAGGGGTGGGTGTAGGTGTGGTTGATCCACCGGTACTGGGCACGGTCGGCGACGAGCCGGTCGGTGAGCGGGTCGGTGCCGCCGTGCTCGGTCTTCCACTGCTCGCCCTGGCCGCCGTTGTAGACCATGTCGAGGGTGAATCCGGAGGCCTTCTGCCAGGCCGCGGCGTACTGGGCGTCGGCGGCGGTCATACGGATCGGGTCGACGCCCTCGCCGTCGTCGCCGACGCAGTCGAAGTCGCCCGGGGTGCAGTTGAGCGCCGGATCCCAGCGGGCGTCGGGGGCGAAGACGTCGTCGACGTGGACCGAGAGGTAGTTGCGGCTCTGGCCGAGGTGGACGCCCTGGGTGAGCCAGTCGACGATGCCGCGGGCCAGGGCGCGGAACTGCCGCTGGTACTGGTTGTAGGCGAAGGTGACGACCAGTTCGCGGCGGCCGTCGGCGGCGTACTCGCCGACGAGGCTGGCCCGGCCGCCGCCCTCGGCGCCGTCGACGGGGATGTCGAGGTAGCTGGTGTAGCCGGCGCGCGGGCGGCCCGCGTAGCCGTAGCTCTCGGCGATCGAGGGGTCGTTGTCCTCGAAGGTGAGCGCCCCGGCGAGGTAGCGGAAGGGGCCCGCCTGCCCGGCGGCGGTGACGCCGGCGGTGGTCCCGTCGAGGACGCCGGACCAGCCGCCCTGGTCGGTGTAGTCGAGACCGACGCCGGGGTGGGACCAGGTGTAGGCGTCGACCTGCGGGATCCCGAAGGTCCGCTCGTACGTCTGGAGGGCGGTGGCCTCGGCGGAGTCGGGGCCGAAGGCGCTCTCGTGGGGCAGGACGACGCCCTGGTACTTGGCGCGGGGGCGTCCGTCGACCGTGTCGCTCAGGAAGGCCGCGTCGAGGACGGGCCGGTTCGGGTCGCCGAGGTCGATCCTGCGGTACGGGACGCCGGAGCCCTTGAGCTCGGCGGTGATCGCCCCGACCGCGCTGCCGCCGTCGTCGACGACGAGGACCGTGAGGTCCACGCGGGGCGTGGTCGCGGCGACCGCCTGCGCGGAGGGGACGACGGTGGCGAGCAGCGCGGCGGCGGCGAGGGCCGCGATCCTGCCCGTGCGAGGACCGGTGCGGGGGCCGGTACGGGGCGCGGTGCGGGCGCCGGCGGTGGTGCGGGGCGCGGTTCTGGGCGTACGGATTCGGCCGGAGTCCATGGTCGGTGTCCCCCCTCGACGGGTCCCGCCCGAACCGGCGGAACGCGTGGAGATGTCGCAGATGAGGCGAAGGACGGTGTGTCGTCCTTGCGTGAATGAGGCGAGTGTGACCGGGCGACGGAGACCGGAAGGGTAAACATGAAAGAGACACCACGGATGAGTGAATCCCCGCCGCCGTGAGCGAACCGTGTGAGCGAGCGTAGGCTCGTTCTCGGCGCTCTCCGGGCCGAAATACGATGCGGCGGGCACGGTCGGCCCATCCCTCGACCGCCACAGAACTCAATGGAAGCGAGATTTCACCACCGTGACTGCTCTCACTCTCAGCACTGCCGGCGCGGCGACGCTGCGCGCCGACGCCCTCGTC
Organism: Streptomyces sp. NPDC002825; assembly: GCF_040295385.1. NCBI lineage: Bacteria > Bacillati > Actinomycetota > Actinomycetes > Kitasatosporales > Streptomycetaceae > Streptomyces > Streptomyces sp. NPDC002825. The sequence goes on along the minus strand of NZ_JBEOVH010000014.1, from coordinate 180,902 downwards.
GTCGGCGTCGCGAAGTCCGGGAAGACGCTGGTCGTCGCCCCGGGCGCCGAGGCCGTCGACAAGGCCTTCGACGGCCGGCTCGCCGCCGTCCTGGAGACCCTGGGCGCCTCGGGTGCCGAAGGTGAGGCGACGAAGCTGCCCGCCCCCGCCGGTCTCAAGGCCCCCGTCGTCCTGGCCGTCGGCCTGGGCGAGGCCCCCGAGGACGGCGCGTCCTTCGCCGGGGAGACCCTGCGTCGCGCTGCCGGCACCGCCGCCCGCACCCTGAACGGCTCGAAGAAGGCCGCGTTCGCGCTGCCGATCGTCGCCGTCGAGGACGCCGCCGCCATCGCGGAGGGCGCCCTGCTCGGCGCGTACGCCTACACCGCGTACCAGGAGAACGGCAAGGACGCCAAGAAGCCCCTCGCCGAGGTCGCCCTGCTCGGTGCCAAGCCGCGCGACAAGGCCTACAAGGCCGCCGCCGAGCGCGCCCAGGCCGTCGCCGAGGAGATCAACCGCGCCCGCGACCTGATCAACCAGCCGCCGAACGACCTGTACCCGGCCACCTTCGCCGCCGCCGTCCAGGCCGCCGGCAAGGAGCACGGCCTCAAGGTCCAGGTCCTCGACGAGAAGGCGCTCACCAAGGGCGGCTTCGGCGGCATCCTCGGCGTCGGCAACGGCTCCGCGAACCCGCCCCGCCTCGTCCGGGTCGCCTACACCCACCCGAAGGCGGAGAAGACCCTCGCCCTGGTCGGCAAGGGCATCACCTACGACTCGGGCGGCATCTCCCTGAAGCCGGCCGGCCACAACGAGACGATGAAGTGCGACATGGCCGGCGCCGCCGCCGTGTTCTCCACCGTCGTCGCCGCGGCCCGCCTCGGCCTCGAGGTCAACGTCACGGGCTGGCTCGCCCTCGCGGAGAACATGCCGTCCGGCTCCGCCACCCGCCCGGGTGACGTGCTGCGCATGTACAGCGGCAAGACCGTCGAGGTCCTGAACACCGACGCCGAGGGCCGGCTCGTCCTCGCCGACGCGATCACCAAGGCCTCCGAGGAGCACCCGGACGCGATCGTCGACGTGGCGACCCTGACCGGCGCCATGGTCCTCGCGCTCGGCGACCGCACCTTCGGCATCATGGCCAACGACGACGACTTCCGCACCGCGATCCACGAGATCGCCGAGGAGGTCGGCGAGCAGTCCTGGCCGATGCCGCTCCCCGCGGACCTGCGCAAGACCATGGACTCCCCCACCGCCGACATGGCGAACATGGGCGTCCGGATGGGCGGCGGCCTGGTCGCCGGCCTCTTCCTGCAGGAGTTCGTGGGCGAGGGCATCGCCTGGGCCCACCTGGACATCGCGGGCCCGGCCTTCCACGAGGGCGCCCCGTACGGCTACACCCCGAAGGGCGGCACCGGCTCCTCGGTCCGCACCCTGGTGAAGCTGGCCGAGCGCACGGCGGCCGGCGAGGTCTGAGCACACGCGTGACAGGGACGGCCCCGGGCTCCGTGCCCGGGGCCGTACCTGTTCGCTCGCGACGAAATCCGTAGGTTCGTACGCGGCCGTGACCCCGCCGTACGGACGATCGGCCGTCTCAGAGCCCGGCCCCGCGTCCCGTCGTCCGTCAACAAGTGCGAAGATGGGTTCTCGGCAGGACAGGGCCCCCACCACAGGGCCGAAATAAAGCGGCCGGACACCAGCCGCCGCCAGGTCATCGACGACCGGCGACGAGCGCACATGCATGGAGGACGTGACGTGGCGAACGACGCCAGCACCGTTTTCGACCTAGTGATCCTCGGCGGCGGTAGCGGCGGTTACGCCGCGGCGCTGCGCGGAGCGCAGCTGGGCCTGGACGTCGCACTGATCGAGAAGAACAAGCTCGGCGGCACCTGCCTGCACAACGGCTGCATCCCGACGAAGGCCCTGCTCCACGCCGGCGAGGTCGCCGACCAGGCGCGCGAGGCGGAGCAGTTCGGTGTCAAGGCCTCTTTCGAGGGCATCGACATCAAGGCCGTGCACAAGTACAAGGACGACGTGATCTCGGGCCTGTACAAGGGTCTGCAGGGTCTCGTCGCCTCCCGCAAGGTGACCTACATCGAGGGCACCGGCCACCTGTCCTCCCCGACCTCCGTCGACGTGGACGGCCGTCGCGTCGAGGGTCGTCACGTCCTCCTGGCCACGGGTTCCGTGCCGAAGTCCCTGCCGGGTCTGGAGATCGACGGCAACCGGATCATCTCCTCGGACCACGCGCTGACCCTGGACCGGGTCCCGGAGTCCGCGATCATCCTGGGCGGCGGCGTCATCGGCGTCGAGTTCGCCTCGGCGTGGAAGTCCTTCGGCACCGACGTCACGGTCATCGAGGGCCTGAAGCACCTGGTCCCGGTCGAGGACGAGAACAGCTCGAAGCTTCTTGAGCGCGCGTTCCGCAAGCGCGGCATCAAGTTCAACCTCGGCACCTTCTTCCAGTCCGCCGAGTACACCGACAGCGGCGTCAAGGTCACCCTGGCCGACGGCAAGACCTTCGAGGCCGAGGTCCTCCTGGTCGCCATCGGCCGCGGCCCGGTCTCCGCCGGTCTCGGCTACGAGGAGCAGGGCGTCGCGATGGACCGCGGCTACGTCCTGGTCGACGAGTACATGCGTACCAACGTGCCGACGATCTCGGCCGTGGGCGACCTCGTCCCGACGCTCCAGCTCGCGCACGTCGGCTTCGCCGAGGGCATCCTCGTCGCGGAGCGCCTGGCCGGTCTGAAGACCGTCCCGATCGACTACGACGGTGTGCCCCGCGTGACGTACTGCCACCCCGAGGTCGCCTCCGTCGGCATCACCGAGGCCAAGGCCAAGGAGATCTACGGCGCGGACAAGGTCGTCGCCCTGAAGTACAACCTCGCGGGCAACGGCAAGAGCAAGATCCTCAAGACCGCGGGCGAGATCAAGCTCGTCCAGGTCAAGGACGGTGCCGTGGTCGGCGTCCACATGGTCGGTGACCGCATGGGCGAGCAGGTCGGCGAAGCGCAGCTGATCTACAACTGGGAGGCGCTGCCGGCCGAGGTCGCGCAGCTCATCCACGCCCACCCGACGCAGAACGAGGCGCTCGGCGAGGCCCACCTGGCCCTGGCCGGCAAGCCTCTGCACTCCCACGACTGACGCTCACGTCATCACAGGGCGCGACGACCACTTTCCGCAATTCGTTAGGAGCAACTGAAACCATGTCGGTTTCCGTAACCCTGCCGGCGCTCGGCGAGAGCGTCACCGAGGGCACCGTCACCCGCTGGCTCAAGGCCGAGGGTGAGCGTGTCGAGGCCGACGAGCCGCTGCTCGAGGTCTCGACCGACAAGGTCGACACCGAGATCCCCGCCCCCGCCTCGGGCATCCTGGCCTCCATCAAGGTCGCCGAGGACGAGACGGTCGAGGTCGGCGCCGAGCTCGCCATCATCGACGACGGCACGGGCGCTGCGGCTGCCGCCCCGGCCCCGGCCGCCGAGGCCGCTCCGGCTCCGGCCGCCGCCCCGGCGCCGGTCGCCGAGGCCCCCGCCCCCCCGGCCCCCGTCGCGGAGGCCCCGGCCGCCGCCCCCGCCGGTGCCGCCCAGGGCACCGACGTCGTCCTGCCGGCGCTCGGCGAGTCCGTCACCGAGGGCACCGTCACCCGCTGGCTGAAGTCGGTCGGCGAGACCGTCGAGGCCGACGAGCCGCTGCTCGAGGTCTCCACGGACAAGGTCGACACCGAGATCCCCGCCCCCGCCTCCGGCGTTCTCCTGGAGATCGTCGTCGGCGAGGACGAGACCGCCGAGGTCGGCGCCAAGCTGGCCGTCATCGGCGCCGCGGGTGCCGCTCCGGCCGCCGCCCCGGCCCCCGCCGCTCCGGCCCCCGCCGCCGCTGCCCCGGCTCCGGCCGCCCCGGCCGCTCCGGCTCCGGCCCCCGCGCCGGTCGCCCCGGCCGCTCCGGTCGCCGCCCCGGCCCCGGTCGCGCCCGCCGCCCCGGTCGCCGCTCCGGCCCCGGTCGCCGCTCCGGCCCCGGTCACCCCCGCCGCCGCACAGCCGGCGGAGGACGGCGCCTACGTGACCCCGCTGGTCCGCAAGCTCGCCACCGAGAACGGTGTCGACCTGGCGTCGGTCAAGGGCTCCGGCGTCGGCGGCCGCATCCGCAAGCAGGACGTCCTCGCGGCCGCCGAGGCCAAGAAGGCCGCCGCTGCCGCTCCCGTCGCCGCCGCCCCGGCCGCCGCCGCGAAGGCCCCCGCCCTGGAGGTCTCCCCGCTGCGTGGCCAGACGGTCAAGATGACCCGCATGCGCAAGGTCATCGGCGACAACATGATGAAGGCGCTGCACGGCCAGGCCCAGCTGTCCTCGGTCGTCGAGGTCGACATCACCAAGCTGATGAAGCTGCGCGCCCGCGCCAAGGACGCGTTCGCGGCCCGCGAGGGCGTCAAGCTCTCCCCGATGCCGTTCTTCGTCAAGGCGGCGGCCCAGGCGCTGAAGGCCCACCCGGTCATCAACGCCCGGATCAACGAGGACGAGGGCACCATCACGTACTTCGACTCGGAGAACATCGGCATCGCCGTGGACTCCGAGAAGGGTCTGATGACGCCGGTCATCAAGGGTGCGGGCGACCTGAACATCGCCGGCATCTCCAAGGCCACGGCCGAGCTGGCCGGCAAGGTCCGCGCCAGCAAGATCACGCCTGACGAGCTGTCCGGTGCGACCTTCACCATCAGCAACACCGGCTCGCGCGGTGCGCTGTTCGACACGATCATCGTCCCGCCGAACCAGGTCGCCATCCTGGGCATCGGTGCCACGGTCAAGCGTCCGGCCGTCATCGAGACCGCCGAGGGCACCGTCATCGGCGTCCGCGACATGACCTACCTGACGCTCTCCTACGACCACCGTCTGGTGGACGGCGCCGACGCCGCCCGCTACCTGACGGCCGTCAAGGCGATCCTGGAGGCCGGCGAGTTCGAGGTCGACCTCGGCCTGTAAGGCTCGACGCCGAAAGGCAACGTAACGAGCCTCACCTGCGGCGCCCTCGTCCGGAAGTGTTTCCGGACGGGGGCGCCGCCGTATTGTCTAAGGGTCAACACTCCCCGAGGAGCCGCTTCATGACCGTCCCCGTCGTCCACTCGCTGCGCGAGCAGATCCGCGAGCACATCGTGGAGGGGATCGTCAGCGGCCGCTGGAAGCCGGGCGAGCGCATCGTGGAGCGCCGGATCGCGACCGAGCTGGAGGTCTCCCAGACCCCGGTCCGCGAGGCGCTGCGCGAGCTGGAGTCGCTGCGGCTGATCGAGTCGGCGCCCAACAAGGGCGTCCGGGTCCGCAACCTCACGGCGGCCGACCTGGAGGAGAGCTACCCCGTCCGTGCCGGTCTGGAGCAGATCGCGGCCGAGCTGGCGGCCGGCCGGCTCGCGGCCGACTGCTCGGCCCTGGAGCCGCACGTGGCGGCCCTGTACGAGGCGGACGCGGCCGCGGACGGGACGGCGCAGGTGCGGCACACGGTGGCCTTCCACCGGGAGCTGGTGAAGGCGGCCGGGAACGGCGTCCTGCTGCACACCTGGGAGACGCTCGGCATCGAGGTCTTCACGGCCCTGTCGATCCGCTGGCTGGGCACGGTCCAGAAGTCGTACGCGGAGGAGCACCAGGAGCTGGTGGAGGCCTTCCGTCGGGGCGACCCGAACATCGGTGCGCTCGTGAAGGCGCATGTTCTGGGCTGCGCGCCGCGAGCCTGAGCCATGGCTTTACGTAAGGCGAGCGGGTCCGCCCTGGCGGCGGGCCCGCTCATTCGTGCGCGCACACTCTCAGACAACCGGCCCCACCTGCGAAAACAGGACAGAAAACAAGGCACCGGGTGCCCATCTGCCTGGCACCCTGTGCCTACTTTCTCGATCTGAAGAGGTTTTCGACCTCAACCCTTTGATCGATCATCGATCGCCGGTTTACAGTCTTCGGCGGGCCGCACCCGGCCCGTCGCCCTGTCCTGCCAGACAAGGCCCCATCTCCACCCCACCTGTCCGGAAGGCGGCGATCATGACCGATCCCGTAGGCAAGATTCCGAGCGAGCTCGACCAGCTCCCGGACCGTGACACCGAGGAGACCGCCGAGTGGGCGGCCTCCCTGGACGCCGTCACCAAGGCCGCCGGCCCCCACCGGGCCGCCTACCTGATGCGCCGTACCCTCCAGCACGCCGAAGGCGCGGGCCTCGCCCTGCCGAAGCTCCTGGAGACGGACTACGTCAACACCATCCCCACCTCCGCCGAGCCCTCGATCACCGAGTTCGGCGGCGACGAGGAGATGGAGCGGAAGATCACCGCGTGGAACCGCTGGAACGCGGCCGCGATGGTCACCCGCGGCTCCAAGCACGGCGTCGGCGGCCACATCGCCACCTTCGCCTCCGCGGCCTGGCTCTACGAGACCGGCTTCAACCACTTCTTCAAGGGCAAGGAAGCCGACGGTTCCGGCGACCAGCTCTACATCCAGGGCCACGCCTCCCCCGGCATCTACGCCCGCGCCTTCCTCGACGGGCGGCTGAACGAGGCCCACCTCGACAACTTCCGGCAGGAGTCCGGCGGCAACGGTCTGCCCTCCTACCCGCACCCGCGCCGCCTCCCCTGGCTGTGGGAGTTCCCCACCGTCTCCATGGGTCTGGGCCCGCTCTCCGCGATCTACCAGGCGCGCTTCAACCGCTACCTGACGAACCGCTCCATCAAGGACGTCTCCGCGTCCCACGTGTGGGCCTTCCTCGGTGACGGCGAGATGGACGAGCCCGAGTCGACCGCGGCCCTCGCGCTGGCCGCCCGCGAGGGTCTGGACAACCTGACCTTCGTCATCAACTGCAACCTGCAGCGCCTCGACGGCCCGGTCCGCGCCAACTTCAAGATCGTTCAGGAGCTGGAGGCCCAGTTCCGCGGCGCCGGCTGGAACGTCGTGAAGTCGCTGTGGGGCAACGCCTGGGACGAGCTGTTCGCGCTCGACACCACCGGCGCCCTCGTCCGCCGCCTCCGCGAGGTCCCGGACGCGCAGGTCCAGACGTACCAGACCCGCGACGCCGCCTACATCCGCCAGGACTTCTTCGGCAAGGACCCGGCGCTCGTCGCGATGGCGCAGCTGCTCAGCGACGACAAGATCCTCGAGTGCTTCCACCTCTCCCGCGGTGGCCACGAGCCGCGCAAGGTGTACGCCGCGTACAAGGCCGCCCTGGAGTTCAAGGGCGCGCCGACGGTCATCCTGGCGCAGACCGTCAAGGGCTTCACCCTGGGCGAGGGCTTCGCGTCCAAGAACGCGAACCACCAGATGAAGAAGCTGACGACGGACGAGTTCAAGAACATGCGTGACCTTCTTGAGCTGCCGATCTCGGACGACCGGTTCGTCGACGGCGTGGTCCCCTACGGCCACCCCGGCGCCGACTCCCCCGAGGTCCGCTACCTCCAGGAGCGCCGCGCGGCCCTCGGCGGCCCGGCCCCGGCCCGCCGCACCCACGCGATCGCCCCGCTGCCGGCCCCGGCCGACAAGGCCTTCGCCGCGTTCGACAAGGGCTCCGGCTCGCAGTCGATGGCCACGACGATGGCGTTCGTGCGACTCATCAAGGACCTGATCCGCGACAAGGAGACCGGCAAGCGCTGGGTCCCGATCGTCCCGGACGAGGCCCGTACCTTCGGTATGGAGTCGCTGTTCCCGTCGCTCGGCATCTACTCGCCGAAGGGCCAGACGTACGAGCCGGTCGACCGCGACCAGCTGATGTACTACAAGGAAGCCAAGAACGGCCAGATCCTCAACGAGGGCATCACCGAGGCCGGCTCGATGGCCGACTTCATCGCCGCGTCCACCGCGTACTCCACGCACGGTGAGGCGATGATCCCCTTCTACATCTTCTACTCGATGTTCGGCTGGCAGCGGACCGCCGACCAGATGTGGCAGCTCGGCGACCAGCTCGGCCGCGGCTTCCTCGTCGGCGCCACCGCCGGCCGCACCACGCTGACCGGTGAGGGCCTCCAGCACGCCGACGGCCACTCGCCCGTCATCGCGGCCACCAACCCGGCCGCCCTGACGTACGACCCGGCGTTCGCGTACGAGGTCGCGGTCATCGTCAAGGAGGGTCTGCGCCGGATGTACGGCGAGGCCGCCGAGGGCGAGGACCAGAACGTCTTCTACTACCTGACGGTCTACAACGAGCCGATGCCGCAGCCGGCCAAGCCCGCCGGCATCGACGAGGGCATCGTCAAGGGCCTCTACCGCTTCAACACGGCGGAGTCGGCCGGTCTCGACCTGCCCGCGAACGCCTCCCGCATCCAGCTGCTCTCCTCCGGCACGGCCATCCACTGGGCCCTGGAGGCGCAGAAGCTGCTCGCCGCCGAGTGGGGCGTGGCCGCCGACGTGTGGTCCGCGACCTCCTGGACCGAGCTGCGCCGCGACGCGCTGGAGGCCGACGCGGCCCTCCTGCGCGGCGAGGAGCAGGTGCCGTACATCCGCAAGGCGCTCGAGGGCATCGACTCCCCGGTCCTCGCGGTCTCCGACTACATGCGCCAGGTCCCGGACCAGATCGCGCAGTGGGTCGAGCAGGACTACACCTCGCTGGGCGCCGACGGCTTCGGCCTCTCGGACACCCGCGACGCGGCCCGCCGCCACTTCGGCGTCGACGCCCAGTCGATCGTCGTCGCGGCCCTGGCCCAGCTGGCCCGCCGCGGCGAGGTCCAGGCGACGGCCGTGAAGGAGGCGCGCGAGCGCTACGGCCTGTAAGGGCCTCCCATCCGTCCGAGGGGCTGCTTCCGTACGCACATACGGAGGCGGCCCCTCGGCGCATGCGTACGGGCCCCGTCGGGGGGCGGGCGTACGGCGGCCAGTCGGGTGGGCACGCGTACGGCACTCTGGTGGGCATGCGTGCCGCCCGCCTCATCAAAATGGTCCTGCTGCTCCAGAACCGGCCGTCCATGACCGCCGCCGAGCTCGCCGCCGAGCTGGAGGTGTCGGAGCGGACCGTCACCCGGGACGCGCTCGCCCTGTCGGAGGCGGGAGTGCCGGTGTACGCGGACCGGGGGCGGAGCGGCGGCTACCGGCTCGTCGGCGGGTACCGGACGCGGCTCACGGGCCTCGCGCGCGGCGAGGCGGAGGCCCTGTTCCTCTCGGGGCTGCCGGGCGCGCTGCGGGACATGGGCCTGGAGGACGCCGCCTCGGCCGCCCGGCTCAAGGTCTCGGCGGCCCTGCTGCCCTCGCTGCGGGACGCCCCCGAGTCGGCGGCCCGGCGCTTCCACCTGGACGCGCCCGGCTGGTACCAGGAGCCGGAGACCCCGGAGCTGCTCGCGCCGGTGGCGGAGGCGGTGTGGGACGACCTCGTGATCCGGGCCCGCTACCGGCGCGGGGAGACCGAGGTGGACCGCGAACTCGCGCCGTACGGACTCGTCCTGAAGGCGGGCGTCTGGTACCTGTGCGCCCGCGCGGGCACCTCCTTCCGTACGTACCGGGTGGACCGGTTCACGGCGGTGGCCGTCGGCGGGGAACGCTTCGAGCGGGACCCGGACTTCGACCTGCCCGCCTTCTGGGAGGAGCGGGCGGCGGAGTTCGCCCGGTCGATCCTGCGCGCCGAGGTCGTCGTACGGCTGACGGAGGCGGGGGCGCGCAGGCTGCCGTACGTGACGGACCGGGCCGCGGCCGAGGAGGCGCTCGGGGCGGGGACCGCCGAGGACGGCCTGGTGCGGGTGGTCCTGCGGGTCGAGAACGACGAGGTCGCCTTCGGCCAACTGCTCGGTCTCGGCCCGGAGGTGGAGGTGCTGGCCCCGGCCGCGCTCCGGGAACGGTTCGCGGAGGCGGCCAGGGGCATGGCGGAGCTCTACCGGTAGCCGGCCCGGTCCGCGCTAGCGGTACTCCGCGACGTCCGGCTTCCCGATCTCGCTCGCGACGATGAAGCCCCAGGCGTCGGGCCGTGAGCCGTCCGCGTCCGTGAAGCCGTACTGCTTCGCCAGCTCGCCGCTGGACAGCGACTGTCCGGTCCAGCGGTTCCGGCCGGGGTCGGCGGCGAGGGCGGCGACGGCCCGGCCGACGTACACCGGGGACTCGGAGATGCCGAAGTCGGGGAGCTTCTCGGTGGCGTCGCGCCAGTTCTCCTCGGTGACGCCGAAGCCGGCGAGCATCTGCTCCGACCTGAGCCAGCCGGGGGTGACGGCGACGGCCGTCCCGCCGTACTCCGCCAGTTCCTTCGCGAGGCCGAAGGCCATCCGGATGGGCGCGTTCTTGGCGAGGTCGTAGAAGAGGTTCTCGCGGAAGCGGGTGTCGTTGTACGCGGCGGTGCCGTCGGTGACCTCGACGACGAGCCCGCCGGAGTTGCGGATGAGCAGCGGCAGCGCGGTGTGCGAGGTGATGGCGTGGGTCCGGACGCCGAGTTCGAGCATCCGGAGGCCGCCGTCGAGGTCCGTCTCCCAGGTCTTCTTCCCGAAGGTGACCAGGTGCTCGCCGCCCCACACGTCGTTGACGAGGACGTCGAGCCGGCCCTGCTCGCGGTCGATGCGGTCGACGAGGGCGCGGACCTGCTCGGGGTCCAGGTGGTCGGTGGGGACGGCGATGCCCTCGCCGCCGGCGGCCGTCACCAGTTCGGCGGTCTCCTCGATGGTCTCCGTGGCGCGGCCGACCTCGCTGACCTTCTCGCGGGTGGTGCGGCCCGTGACGTACACGGTGGCTCCGGCGGCGCCGAGCTGGACGGCGATGGCCCGTCCGGCGCCCCGGGTGGCACCGGCGACCAGGCAGATGCGTCCGTGCAGGGGTGTGGTCTCAGTCGTCATGGGAGTCAGGCTGACAGGAAACCCCGACATCTTCTGTCCGGATTCGTTTCGGGCTTTCCGGGTGCGTCGGACTCGCCGAGCCACGATGCTGGTGCCGTGATGGACGAGACCGAGTTCTGGGAGCTGATCGACGCCACCCGCGAGGAAGCCGAGGGCGACCCCGAGGAGCAGGCGGACCTGCTCGTGGAGCGGCTGACCCGCCTTGACCCCGACTCGGTGCTCGACTACGCGCGCCATTTCGAGGCCCGGTTCAACCGCGCGTACCTCTGGGACCTGTGGGGTGCGGCCGCGGTGCTCTTCGACGGGGCGGGCGAGGAGACCTTCGACTCGTTCCGCTGCTGGCTGATCGGACAGGGCCGGGAGGTGTACGAGGGCGGTGTGCACGATCCGGACGCGCTGGCGGAGCTGATCGGCGACTTCGACGTGGAGATCGACGGGGACGGCGAGGAGATCGGTTTCGCGGCGGACGAGGCGTACGAGGCGCTGACCGGGGCCGAGACCCCCGATCTGGGCATTCCGATGCCGGGCGGGGAGCCGCTCGGGACGCCGTTCGACCTGGAGGACGACGACGTGCTCGCGGCCCGGTTCCCCCGGCTGTGGGAGCGCTTCGGGACGGCGTAGTGCCCCCGGGGGTGCGGAGGGCGGATCCGCACCCCCGGGAGTCTCGGCCCGGCGGGCTCGGCAGCAGGCCGCCGATCGAGGAGACGTCGACCACCCAGGCCTTCTCGCCGCGCTCCGGCATGCGCGGGTCGAAGGCCCGGATGCCGTTGACGCAACCGCCGCTGTCGATCCGGAGCATCGCGTCCCAGCGCTCCGCCGGGATCTCCCAGGAGTAGCCCATGGCCATGATCCCGGCGTTGTTCACCAGCAGGTCGACCGTGCCTGGGGGCACCTCCCGGACGGAGTCCGGGGGAGGGTGTACGCGGTGTCGGCGAGCGCCTCGACCGAGGCGGGGTCGGCGACACCGGTGACGACGGCCGTGACCTCGGCGCCGGTCGCCGACAGCTCGCCGGCGAACTCTGCGAGCCGTTCGGCGGCGATGTCGGCGAGGACCAGCTTCATGCCGAGTCCGGCGGAGTGCCGGGCGAGGCCGGCGCCGATCCCGGAAGAGGCGCCGGTGATGACGGCGGTGCGCCGGCCGAACACCTCGGCGGCGGTCGTCAGAAGTGGGTCCCGCCGTCGATGCGGACCTCGGTGCCGGTGATGAACTTCCCGTCCTCGGAGGCGAGCATGGCGACGACGCCGGCGACGGTCTCGGGGCCGGCGAAGCCCTGGCCGAGGGCGGGGGCGAGCTTGGCGAAGAGGGACCAGTCGGTGTCCTCGGGCAGGCCGGGGCCCTGGGACTGCTTGGAGGCGCCGGAGCCGTCGGTCATGCCGGAGGAGATGGAGCCGGGCTGGACGGCGGTGAAGCGGATGCCCTGCTTGGCGTACTCGGCGGCGAGCGCGTGGGTCATGGACTGGATGCCGCCCTTGCTGGCCGCGTAGGCCGCCATGTAGGGGTGGGCGAACTGCGCGGAGGTGGAGGAGAAGTTCACGACGGCGGCCCCCTCGCCCTCCAGGAGCGCCGGTATGGCCTCGCGGATCACGAGGAAGGTGCCGGTGAGGTTGATCCGGATCACCTGCTCGAAGGAGTCCAGGCTCGTCTCGTGGGTGTGCGAGGAGCGGAGGATGCCGGCGGCGTTGACCAGGACGTCCAGGCCGCCGAGCGCCTCGACGGCGGCGGCGACACCGGCCCGTACGGAGGCCTCGTCGGCGACGTTCACGACGACGGTGGTGAGGCGGTCGGCGGCGTCGCCGGCCTTGGCGACGGTGTCCTTCAGGCCGTCCTCGCTGATGTCGGCGGCGACGACGCGGCCGCCCTCCGCGAGCATGCGCAGGACGGTGGCCTGGCCGATGCCGGAGCCGCCGCCGGTGATGAGGGCACGGCGTCCTTCGTAACGGGTCAGCTGGTTCATGGCGGCAACCTCTCGATGTCAAGCTTTCCGGGAATCGCTGCCACCGTACGCCCGAGTGGCACGTTTTGCCACACCTGCACGTCATGCAGATTCGGCAGGCGCAGGCGTAGGCTTCCGGGGTGAGCACCAAGCCCGAGGGCGCCACGCCGCCCACCCCCTCGCTCCCCCCGCTCCCGTCGCTGACGGAGCGCCGCAAGGCCGCCACCCAGCTGGACATCGCCCGCGCCGCCGCCGAGCTCTTCACCGAGCGCGGCCCCGACGGCACCACGGCCGAGGAGATCGCCCGGCGGGCGGGCATCGCCCTGCGCACCTTCTACCGCTACTTCCGCTCCAAGCAGGACGCCGTCGCCCCGCTCCTCGCGGGCGGCGCCGACCGCTGGCGGGAGCTCCTCGCCGCGACGGAACCCGCCGCGGGCGTGCCCGAGGCCCTGGAGCGCTCGATCGCCGCCTCGCTCACCCCCGAGACCGAGGCGGACGCGGAGGGCCTGCGCTGGACGCGCGGGCTGCTCCGGGCAGCCGCCGAGGACCCCGCCCTCCGGGCCGTCTGGTACCGGGTCAACCAGGAGTCCGAGGAGCGGCTGCGCGAGGTCGTCGCCGGGCTCGCCGGACCGGACGCCGACCCCCTGGAGGTACGGCTCGCGGCGGCGGCGGCCACCGACGCGATCCGGATCGCCCTGGAGAGCTGGGCCGAGACGGACGCGCCGGAGCGCGGCGAGGGCGCGCCGGCCGCACTCGCGGTGCGCTGCCTGCGGGAGCTGATGGGCGGGATGCGGCTGCTGAACCCGGGCGTCAGGGACGCAGCGAGCGGCCCATGAGGACGTCGTCCACGTACGCCCCGTCGAGGAGCAGCTCCCCCGGGAGGACGCCCTCGACCGCGAAGCCCTCGGAGGCGTAGAGCGCGCGGGCCGGCGCGTTGTGCCCGAGGACCCGCAGGGTGATCCGCACGGCGCCCTGCTCACGGGCACGGTCCATCGCGGCCCGCAGCAGCGCCCGGGCGACGCCCTTGCCCCGGGCGGACTCGGCGACGACGAGGCCCTGGATCTGGCGGACGTGCGCGGTGGCGGCGAGCGGGGTCGGCGGCACCGTCCGGACGTACCCGACGACCGCTCCCCCGCGGACCGCCACGAGATAGTCCGCGGGCAGATGGCGCTCGTCGAAGAAGGGCGCGCCCGGCTCCGGGGCGGGCATCACCGCGTGGAGCCTCGACCACGTGGTCCGGTCGAGCTCCGCGAGCGCGGCGTCGTCGTCCTGCACGGCGGTACGTATCTGCGTCTCCGGCACGATCATGAGGGTCACTGTGCCACGCGCCCGCGTGGGGAGGGCAGGATGGTGACCATGCAGCGTTCCGCCCTCCGCAAGCGCGTCGCCGTCACCGGCGCCTCCGGACTCATCGGCTCGGCCCTGGTCCGCTCCCTGCGCGCCGACGGCCACGACGTCCTCCGCCTCGTCCGCCGCCCGGCCCGCACCGCCGACGAGGTCGAATGGGACCCCAGGCGGCTGTACGTGGACGCCGCCGGGCTCGTCGGCGTCGACGCCGTCGTCCACCTGGCGGGCGCCGGCGTCGGCGAGCGCCGCTGGAACGAGGCGTACAAGAAGGAGATCCGGGACAGCCGGGTCCTCGGCACGACCGCGATCGCCCAGGCCCTCGCCTCGCTCGCCGACCCGCCGGAGACGCTGGTCTGCGGCACGGCGCTCGGCTGGTACGGGGACACCGGCACGCGCGCGGTGGACGAGAGCGCCCCCGCCGGCACGGGCTTCCTGCCCTCGGTCTGCGTGGAGTGGGAGGCCGCCGCCGCCCCCGCCGAGGAGGCCGGCATCCGGGTCACCTACGCCCGCACGGGCCTGGTCGTGGCCCGCCAGGGCGGCGCCTGGGGACGGCTCTTCCCCGTCTTCCGCGCCGGGCTCGGCGGGCGGATGGGCGACGGCCGCCAGTACTGGTCGCACATCTCCCTGCACGACGAGGTGGCCGCCCTGCGCCACCTCGTCGACACCCCGTCCCTCTCCGGTCCGGTGAACCTCACGGCCCCCGAGCCCGTCACCAACCGCGAGGTGACGGCGGCGATGGGCCGGGTGCTGCGCCGCCCGACCCTCTTCACCGTGCCCGCGCCCGCCCTGAAGGCGGTCCTCGGCGACTTCGCGCAGGACGTGCTGGGCAGTCAGCGGGTGCTGCCGGGGCGGCTGTTGGAGACCGGTTTCGATTTCGCCTTCCCGACGATCGACGACGCGATCCGGGCGGCGCTGCGCTGACGTCCCCTTCCCCGGGTGTGCGCCTCCGTGCTGCGTGCACCCCGCCGCGCGCGGCCGACTTCCGTCCGGGCGCTCCCTAGGCTCGACGCCCACCGTTCGATGACCACCGTTCGATGACCACCGTTCGATACGGACGCGAACTCGGGCATTCCGGGGGCCTGTTGGGGGCATAAGGCCTCCCACCGGCGGCGCCGACCTGGGGAGGGGCACGTGCTCAGTACCGCAACCAGCGCACAGCACAGGGACGTCGTGGAGGCCGTCGACGTCGTCATCGTAGGAGCCGGGATCGCGGGGCTCGCCGCCGCGCACCGGCTGACCGGCGCGGGCCTCGCCGTCGCCGTCCTCGAGGCGGAGCCGCGGGTCGGCGGCCGGCTGGCCACCGACCAGGTCGACGGCTTCCTGCTCGACCGGGTGGGCCCGCTGCTCACCCTCTCGCCCGAGGAACTACGGGCCACGCCGGGTCTTTCCGGACTCACGCTGCGCCCGTTCGCCCCCGGGGTGCTCGTCCACAGCGACGGGCGGTACGGACGATGGGGCGTCCCGCACCCGCGCCGGACGGCCGGCCACCGGGGCGGCGGGGTCCACCGGGGCGTGGGGGGAGCATTCAGCGTGGCGCGCGCCCTCGCGAGCGCCCCCCGGAATCCGGCCGCCTCGCTCGACCAGGCGCGGCTCGGCGCGTCCCTCGTCCGGCTCGCCGCGACGCCGACGCAGCGGCTCCTCGCCCGGCCCGAGCGGACCGCCCGGGAGGCCCTGACGGCCCGGCTGCCCGCCCGGACCGTGCAGGGGGTGCTGCGGCCGCTGCTCGCCGCGCTCCTCGCCGACCCGGACCTCTCCATGTCGAGCCGTCAGGCGGACCTCGCGCTGCGGGCCTTCGCCCGGGGGCGGCCGGCCGTCCCCGAGGGCGGCGCGGCGGCGCTGCCCTCGCTCCTCGCGGCCGGGCTACCGCCGGGCACGGTCCGGACCGGCGTCCGGGTCACCGACGTGTCCGTCTCCCGGGTCAGGACGGCCGAGCACGGGGTCATCGGCTGCCGCTCGGTCCTCCTGGCGACGGGCGCGCGGACGGCGGCCGAGCTGCTGCCGGGCCTGCGGGTCCCCGCCTTCCACCCCGTCACGGTCCTCCACCACACGGCCCCCGCGGCACCGTGCGGTGACCCGACGCTGCTCCTGGAGTCGGACCCGGGCGGGCCGGTGGCGCACACGGCGGTGATGAGCGCGGTGGATCCGACGCGGGCGCCGTCCGGCCGGCCCCTGATCACGTCCACGGTCCTGGGCACTCCCCCGGACGACACGGAACGCCGGGTCCGCAAACACCTGGCGACGCTCTACGGGACGTCGACGGACGACTGGGAGCTCCTGGCGCTCCACCACACGCCTCAGGCGGTCCCTTCGATGCGGCCGCCGCACGACGCGCGCCGCTCGGTCCGTCTCCTCGCGGGGCTGTACGTCTGCGGGGACCACCGGGACACGAGCACGGTCGCCGGCGCGCTGACCTCGGCCCACCGCGCGACGACGTCCCTCTTGAGGGACCTGGGCGTCCGCCCGACCGCCACCGAACCGGGCGCGGCGGCCTGACGGCTGCGGGCCGCGCTTCCACCCGTTACGGGCATGCGTTCCGCCGGGGCGGTGCCCACCCGCAAGGAACGGCGCCCACCCCGTTGTGGGCAGGCGTTCCGCAAGGGGCGATGGGGGTCCCCCCTGCTCGAGCGAAGCCGAGAGCTTGGGGGAGGGTGGGCACAACGGAACGGCGCCCTTGCCGGCGCGAGAGGCTCCCGCGCCTGAACCCGCACCCCGTGCACCGAGCGAGTGGTGCGGGCCACGGCGCGGAACGCGGAGGCGCCGCGAGAGGGCGCCGTCCCGTGTGCCCACCCGTCCCGCCCTGGGGGTCCCCCCGGACGAAGTCTGGGGGAGGGACGATTGCCCACACGGGCGTGGGCGTCCGCCCCGACGCGGGCGCGGGCCCACACGAGGGCGGACCGAGGCGCCGCCCAGCAGCGCGCGCGGGCCGCGGCGCCGCCCAGCGCGGGCGGGGCGCGGGGCGCGGGACCCGGGGCTAGCCGAGGGCTGCGACTCGGTCCCGGTAGGTGCGGGCCGCTGCCGCGTCGCGGTACGGCTCGAGCCGCCGCTCGAAGTCCCGGACGTACTCCACCGCACGGGCGGACCGCATCTCCGAGGCCTGCTGCGCCGCCTCCGCGCCCAACGCGCACGCCTGGTCCAGCTCCCCCAGGGCCAGCCGCGACGTCGCCAGGACGACACGGCAGAAGAGGCGGCTGCGGGCGAAGCCGGGCGCCCGGAGCTGGAGCGCGCGCTCCGCGTGCTGCGCGGCCGGCCGGTACTGCTGGAGGTCCCGGTGGCAGTGCCCGAGCTCGTCGGCGAGCTGCGCCTCGTCGAAGTGGCGGGCCCAGTACGGGACCTCGTCGCCCGGCCGGGCCGCTTCCAGGGCCCGTTCCGCGCGGACGAGCGAGGCGCTGCAGGCCCGCGCCTCGCCGAGGACCGCGTGCCCCCGCGCCTCGACGGCGTGCAGCATCGCCTGGACGACGGGCGGCGCGGCGGGCCCTACGCCCTGCTGGGCGACCCGGGCGAGCTGTACGGCCTCGCGCCCGTGGCCGAGGTAGACGGCCTGGCAGCTCATGGTGAGGAGCACGTACGAGCCGTACGCCCGGTCCCCGGCGGCCTGGGCGAGCCGCAGCGCCTGGACGAAGTACCGCTGCGCGAGTCCGTGGGCGGCGATGTCGTACGAGGTCCAGCCCGCGAGCCGGGTGAGGTCGGCGGCCGCGGCGAAGAGGCGGCGCCCGACGGACTCCCCGTACGTGCCGCGCAGCATCGGCTCGGCCTCGTGCTCCAGGTAGCGCACGAGGGCCTGGCGGGCGTGCCCGCCGCCGTAGGCGTGGTCGAGGGTGCGGAAGAGTTCGCCGACCGAGCGGAGGGCGGCGATGTCGCCGCTGGAGACCCGCTGTCCGGGCCCCCGGTCCGTACCGCGCTGGCGGGGCACCGAGAACCGTCCCTGGGGCGGGACGCGGGGGTCGTGCGGGGCCGCGGCCGCCGTGGAGGGCTCGCCGCGGGCGACCCGGTCGTCGGCGCGGCCGATGAGCCAGTCGCGGCTGGGGACGACGAGGCCGGCCGGAGTGAAGGCGATCTTGCGGAGTTCGGCGTGGCTGCCGGAGTCCTTGCGCCACAGGCCGCTGACGATGTCGACGGCCTCCTCGGGGGTGGCGGCGAACTCCAGGCCCGCGTAGACGGGCGCGCAGGCGTCGAGGCCGAGGTCCTGGGCGGAGAGGCGGCGGCCGAGGCGGCGGGTGAAGACCTCGGCGATGAGGGCGGGGGTGGTGCCGCGCGGCTGCTGACCGCGGAGCCAGCGGGTCACGGAGGTCTTGTCGTACCGCAGGTCGAGCCCGTGTTCCAGACCGAGCTGGTCGACCCGTCTGGCGAGCCCCGCGTTGGAGAACCCGGCTTCGGCGATGAGCGCGGCGAGCTGGCGGTTCGGGATGCGCTGCGGTGGTCGTTCCGTCATCAGCTGTGCGGTCTCCTGCCTTCCGGGTCCGGGCGGCAGCCCCGTCGGACCCTCATGGAACGGCGTGAATTTAGCGGTCCTCACGGCCCGTACCGCCAGCTTCGCCCCACATTCATCCGATCGTGTGAGGATTGACGGCACCGCTGACGTAGGCGGCCCCGTCCACCTGCCGGAGGGGTGTCCCCGGCGCCGCCGTACAGTGGCATGGGCGCGAATGACGCATGGTGCCGTTCCGGCCCGGGATGATCCCCGGTCCCCGGACACCGGCACCCAGGAGGAGGCATGGCCGTGAGTGAGCTGCGATTCGTCCGCCTTGGGTTCGGCGAGGAAGCCGTCGAGTACCAGGTGGCCTGGGACAAGCAGCGCGAGGTGCACGCCGCGCGGTTCGCCGACGAGATCGACGACACCTGCCTGCTGCTGGAGCACCCCCCGGTGTACACGGCCGGCCGCCGCACGCAGGAGAGCGAGCGGCCGCTGGACGGGACGCCGGTGGTGGACGTGGACCGCGGCGGCAAGATCACCTGGCACGGCCCCGGCCAGCTGGTCGGCTACCCGATCATGAAGCTGCCCCGCCCGGTGGACGTCGTCGCGCACGTGCGCCGCCTGGAGGAGGCCCTGATCCGTACGGCCGCCGAGTTCGGCGTGGAGACGACGCGGGTCGAGGGACGCAGCGGGGTGTGGGTCCTGGGCGACCCGGTCGAGCAGCGGCCGTCGATCGGCGGCCTCTCCCTCGACTTCGACCCGCGGCTGACGGACGAGGAGTTCGACCCGCGCCTGAACGGTCCCGAGTACGCCCCGTCCAACGCAGGCCAGCGCCGCGAGGACCGCAAGCTGGCCGCCATCGGCATCCGGGTCGCCAAGGGCGTCACCATGCACGGCTTCGCCCTCAACGTGAACCCGGACAACACCTGGTTCGACAGGATCATCCCGTGCGGCATCCGGGACGCCGGCGTGGCCTCGCTGGCCAACGAGGCCGGGCGGGACGTGACCATCGAGGAGGTGCTCCCGGTCGTGGAGAAGCACCTGCGGGACGTCCTGGAGAACGCGGACCTGAAGCCGCGGACCATCGAGCGCGAGAGCGCGCAGGAGCAGGCCCCGGAGCCCGCCTCGGCCTGAGGAATGCCGGGCTCTGGCCAGAGGTTGGCCAGAGGTAGGCAAGGCATGGAAGCAACGGGCGTACCCTGGTGTGCGCCGAAGAATCGAAGCTACAGGAGCCGATGTGTCCGCAGTCGCACCCGACGGACGCAAGATGCTGCGCCTGGAGGTCCGGAACGCCCAGACCCCCATCGAGCGCAAGCCCGAGTGGATCAAGACCCGCGCGAAGATGGGGCCGGAGTACACGAAGATGCAGGGCCTCGTGAAGAGCGAGGGCCTGCACACGGTCTGCCAGGAGGCGGGCTGTCCCAACATCTTCGAGTGCTGGGAGGACCGCGAGGCGACCTTCCTCATCGGCGGTGACCAGTGCACCCGGCGCTGCGACTTCTGCCAGATCGACACGGGCAAGCCCGAGGCCCTCGACCGTGACGAGCCGCGCCGCGTGGGCGAGTCGGTCGTCACGATGGACCTGAACTACGCCACCATCACGGGCGTCGCGCGCGACGACCTGGAGGACGGCGGCGCCTGGCTGTACGCGGAGACCGTGCGCCAGATCCACCAGCAGACCGCGGACCGCGCCGACGGCCGTACCAAGGTCGAGCTGCTCGCCCCCGACTTCAACGCGGTGCCGGAGCTCCTCAAGGAGGTCTTCGACTCCCGCCCCGAGGTCTTCGCGCACAACGTCGAGACCGTCCCGCGGATCTTCAAGCGGATCCGTCCCGGCTTCCGCTACGAGCGCTCCCTGGACGTCATCACCCAGGCCCGTGACTACGGTCTGGTCACGAAGTCGAACCTGATCCTCGGCATGGGCGAGACCCGCGAGGAGATCAGCGAGGCGCTGCAGCAGCTGCACGACGCGGGTTGCGAGCTCATCACGATCACGCAGTACCTGCGGCCCTCCGTCCGGCACCACCCCGTCGAGCGCTGGGTGAAGCCGCAGGAGTTCGTGGAGCTGAAGGAGGAGGCCGACGAGATCGGCTTCTCCGGCGTGATGTCGGGCCCGCTGGTCCGCTCCTCGTACCGCGCGGGCCGGCTGTACCAGCAGGCCATGGAGCAGCGCAGCCGAGCTGGAGCGTAGGTTGCGGGTCCGTCCGAGGAACG
>NZ_JBEOVH010000014.1:0-160178 GCF_040295385.1 Streptomyces sp. NPDC002825 | reverse complement strand
GAACGAGGGCGGGCACGCGGCCGGAGCGGTAGCGAGGCGGAGCGCGACCAGAAGGCGGCAGCGCAGCCGAGCTGGAGCGTAGGTTGCGGGTCCGTCCGAGGAACGAGGGCGGGCACGCGGCCGGAGCGGTAGCGAGGCGGAGCGCGACCAGAAGGCGGCAGCGCAGCCGAGCTGGAGCGTAGGTTGCGGGTCCGTGCGAGGTGACGTCGCCGTGTGAAACGGCGCACAAGTAGTTACCGGCCAGTAATGGCTGGATTCGGTGCGGTCCGTACGACCCCGCAGCTCAGCGGGGCGTACGGGCCGCATCGGCGTTCTTCCGCTCGTCCGACCGGCCGCATCAACGTTTCATCAGTGTTTGACCGCCGGGTCACGCCCTGGTAACACCGATCTGTGAGCCTGGTTTCACTCACCGCCACCGCCGCTCACACCCCCCACCTCGTCTCACCCGCAATCGAGGGAGGACCCCGCATGCCGGCCGCATCGACGCACGTGCGCGTCACCGCGATCCCGTCCGTCACCGACGCCCTGAAGGCCGTGGAGGCCCTGCTCCTGGGCGCCGGCCAGCGCACCGCACGGCGCAACGCCTGGAACTCCGTCCTGGAGGACCGCCGCCGTGCCAAGGACCGGGTGGAGGCCCAGCACGTGATGGAGGTCGCGTCGGGCCGGGCTTCCCGGGCCACGTAAACTTCAGGACATGGCGAGGAAGGCAAACACGGGCAGCGCTGACGCTGCGAACCCCGGGCGACTGAAGCAGATCGCCCTCACGTACCAGATGACCCGGAAGGCGGACCCGAAGGTCGGTCTGGTCGTCGCGGGCGTGGGCATCGTCGTACTCGGTGTCCTCCTCGGGATCGGCTTCCTCATCGGACATCCGGTCTATCTGGGCATCCTGGGCTTCGTCCTGGCGCTCCTGGCGGCGGCCATCGTCTTCGGACGGCGTGCCGAGCGCGCGGCCTTCGGGCAGATGGAGGGCCAGCCGGGCGCGGCCGCGGCGGTGCTGCAGAACGTCGGGCGCGGCTGGACGACGACCCCCGCGGTCGCGATGAACCGCAGCCAGGACGTCGTGCACCGCGCGGTCGGCCGGGCGGGCATCGTCCTGGTGGCCGAGGGCAACCCGAACCGGGTGAAGACCCTGCTCGCGGCCGAGAAGAAGCGGATGAGCCGCGTCGTGGTGGACGTGCCGGTGCACGACATCATCGTCGGCGACGGCGAGGGCCAGGTGCCCCTGAAGAAGATCCGTACGACCATGCTCAAGATGCCCCGCGTGCTCACCGGCCCGCAGGTCACCGCGGCCAACGACCGGCTGCGCGCGATGGGCGACCTGATGAGCAACATGCCGCTGCCGAAGGGCCCGATGCCGAAGGGCATGCGGATGCCGCGCGGCGGAAAGATGCGCTGACACCCGACCTGACGAGAAAGGCCCCGGACCGCATGGTCCGGGGCCTTTCTCGTATCACCGGTTCAGATGCGGACCTGGACGGCGCCGGAGAGGCGGTCGTGCAGGCCGCGGCCGTCACGGTCCCAGATGAGGGCCGGGATGGCGAGGCAGACGAGCAGGGAGCGCAGCGTCACGCGGAACAGGCCGAGGCGTCCGCCGTTCGCGGAGACGACGCGCAGGCCGAAGAGCCGCTTGCCCGGGGTCGAGCCGACGGTGCCGACCGTCAGGACGCTCAGGACGAAGAGGATGACGAGGGCCCAGTTGCCGGTCGCCTGGTTGTAGCCGTCGGTGATCAAGCCGTATGCGATCAGGATGCAGAGGGCCCAGTCGACGGCGAGGGCGCCGAGGCGCCGCCCGGGGCGGGCGATCGAGCCGGGGCCTTCCTCGGGCAGCCCGAGCTGCTGACCGCGGTAGCCGAAGTCGACGCCTGCGTCCTCGGCCGCCGCGCGGGGGCCGGAGAGCCAAGATCCGAGTGCTTGCCTGTTGTCCACCCGACCACGGTACTGTGCCCGTTTTTGATCACTTCGGCCCGGGTGGGAGTACGGCTCCGGCGCGGGCGGACGCCACCCGCCCCGGTTAACTTCGACGAAACAAATGGGTCATGCTTGAGAAATCCCGTCTGCCTATGGTCGGGTCCACCGTGTGCCACCGCACTGGCCGCACGACCGAGCTGCAACCCCGCCCCTCCCCGGGCCGGGAGTAGGAGGAGTTGGATGTCCCAGAACAACGGGTTCCAGAACGCCGACGAGGTCCAGAAGTTCATCAAGGACAACGACGTCAAGATGGTCGACGTCCGGTTCTGCGACCTTCCGGGTGTGATGCAGCACTTCACGATCCCGGCGACGGCCTTCGACCCGTCGGAGGAGCTCGCCTTCGACGGCTCGTCGATCCGCGGCTTCCAGGCCATCCACGAGTCCGACATGGCGCTCCGCGCCGACCTGTCGACGGCCCGCGTGGACCCCTTCCGCCGCGACAAGACGCTGAACATCAACTTCTTCATCCACGACCCGATCACGGGCGAGCAGTACAGCCGTGACCCGCGGAACATCGCGAAGAAGGCCGAGGCGTACCTCGCGTCCACCGGCATCGCCGACACCGCCTACTTCGGCCCCGAGGCCGAGTTCTACGTCTTCGACTCGGTGCGGTTCGAGACGTCCGCGAACCAGGGCTTCTACCACATCGACTCCGAGGCCGGCGCCTGGAACACCGGTGCGGAGGAGAACAACCGCGGCTACAAGGTCCGCTACAAGGGCGGCTACTTCCCGGCCCCGCCGGTCGACCACTTCGCCGACCTGCGCTCCGAGATCTCCCTGGAGCTGGAGAACGTCGGCCTGCAGGTCGAGCGCCAGCACCACGAGGTCGGCACCGCCGGCCAGGCCGAGATCAACTACAAGTTCAACACGCTGCTCGCCGCGGCCGACGACCTGATGCTCTTCAAGTACATCGTGAAGAACGTCGCCTGGCGCAACGGCAAGACCGCGACCTTCATGCCGAAGCCGATCTTCGGCGACAACGGCTCGGGCATGCACGTCCACCAGTCGCTGTGGGCGAACGGCGACCCGCTGTTCTACGACGAGACGGGCTACGCGGGCCTCTCGGACACCGCCCGCTACTACATCGGCGGCATCCTCAAGCACGCCCCGTCGCTGCTCGCCTTCACCAACCCGACGGTGAACTCGTACCACCGCCTGGTCCCGGGCTTCGAGGCCCCGGTCAACATGGTGTACTCGCAGCGCAACCGCTCCGCCGCCATGCGCATCCCGATCACGGGCTCGAACCCGAAGGCCAAGCGCGTCGAGTTCCGCGCGCCGGACCCGTCCTCGAACCCGTACCTCGCCTTCTCGGCGCTGCTCCTCGCGGGCCTCGACGGCATCAAGAACAAGATCGAGCCGGCGGAGCCGATCGACAAGGACCTGTACGAGCTGGCTCCCGAGGAGCACGCGAACGTCCAGCAGGTCCCGACCAACCTGGAGGCCGTGCTCAACGCCCTCGAGGAGGACAACGAGTACCTCCAGGCCGGCGGCGTCTTCACCTCCGACCTGATCGAGACCTGGATCGACTACAAGCGCACCAACGAGATCGCCCCGATCCAGCTCCGCCCGCACCCGCACGAGTTCGAGCTCTACTTCGACCTCTAAATCGCGGCCGCTGCCTGACGAGGCCCGCCGTTCCCTTCCGAGGGGGCGGCGGGCCTCGCCGTTTTCCGAGCGGCGGCGGGCTTCGCCGTCCTCTCGCCAAGATCACGGCAATGCGAACAGCTGACGAACTATCGGCCATACCTACGAGTAGGGGGTTCACGCTCCGCGACTGATCGATAGCTTGTCGTCGTCGCTGCCGCCACACCCGGAGCACAGGGCTCCGCTGGGACTAGCTGGCGCGATGAGGACTGCCTACGTGACTCAGGCGGCTTTCGCCCCTGCCGAGACGCTCCGACTCCAGCCGTACACCGATCACTGCCGCGTCATCGCCGACGAGGGCGCGCACGTGGTCATCGGCGTCTCCCCGGGGAACAGTTATTTCACCGCCCAGCGGCTGCGCGAGCTGACGCGCTGGGGCTTGGACCACTTCGATCAGGTCGATCTCGTCTACACCGATCTGCATGTCGCCGACATGTACGAGGCGCTGGGGTACGGGGCCGACGAGGCGCGGCGGAAGGCCGTGAAGAACCTGCGGGGGGTGCGGGCGAAGGTCGGGGCGGCCGTGGCCGAGGCCGATCCCGCCGGGGTACGGGTACGGGCCCGCGGCATGTCGGAGTTCGGGGACGTCCCGGCCTACCGCGAGCTGCACCGCACGGTGCTCGACGCGGTCGCCGCGGACCCGGTGGTACGGGAGACCTGCGATGCGCTGACCGGGATCTTCCTGGCCGGGAAGCTGGCGCCGGGGCAGGAGACCGACGAGCGGCAGCGGGAGGTGTGCCGGGCGTACATCTGCGCCGAGGTGCCGCTGTTCCTGGACACGCCCGCGATCCTCGGGGTGCCGTCCTCGCTCAACTGCTACCACCAGGCGCTGCCGTTGGCCGATCTGCTGTACGGGCGGGGGTCCGGGCTCCGGGCCTCGCGCAACCAGGGCCACGGCATCCTCACCCCCGCCGAGACCACCCACGCAACCCCTGTCGAAGGAGCCGCGCGATGAGCGTCGCCGTCGAGACCCTGCAGGACTTCCCCTTCGACTGGGACGGGACCCGGCTGCCGGCCGAGATCGCCGGCCTGCGCGCCGAACCGGTCCGCAAGGTCCGCACGATCGCCGGGGCCGAGGCCTGGCTCGTCTCCTCGTACGCGCTGTGCAAGCAGGTCCTGGAGGACCCGAGGTTCAGCCTGAAGGACACCTCCGCGCCGGGGGCGCCACGCCAGTACGCGCTGACGATCCCGCCGCACGTGGTGAACAACATGGGCAACATCACCGGGGCCGGGCTGCGCAAGGCCGTCATGAAGGCCATCAACCCGAAGGCCCCAGGCCTGGAGGAGTGGCTGCGGGCACGGGCCGGTTCCCTGGTGGACGCCCTGGTCGCCGAAGGGGCGCCCGGGGAGCTGCGGAGCGCCTACGCCGATCCGTACTCGGCGGGGCTGCACTGCCGGATGCTGGGCATCCCGGAGGAGGACGGGCCGCGGCTGCTGCGCAGTCTGGACGTCGCCTTCATGAACGCGCCGCGCGAGATCGAGGCGGCCCGGCTCAACTGGGACCGGGACATCGCCTACATGACGGAGCGCCTGGACGATCCGGCGACGGGCGGGCTGATGGCGGAGCTCGCGGCGCTGCGCGAGGACCCCGAGTACGCCCATCTGACGGACGAGATGCTGGCGACGGTGGGCGTGACGCTGTTCGGCGCGGGCGTGATCTCCACCGCCGGGTTCCTGACGATGGCGCTGGTGTCGGTGCTGACCCGGCCGGACGTGCGCGAGGCGCTGACGGCCGGCGGCCCCGGCGGGGTCGCCGGGGCCATGGACGAGCTGCTGCGGGTGAACCTGTCGATCGGCGACGGGCTGCCGCGGCTCGCCCTGGAGGACGTGCGGCTCGGCGAAATCGAGGTGAGGGCCGGCGAGCTCGTCCTGGTGCTCGTGGAGGCCGCGAACCACGACCCGGAGCGCTTCCCGGACCCGCTGGCCTTCCGGCCGGACCGGGAGAACGCCGCGGAGCACCTCTCCTTCGGCGGCGGGCGGCACTACTGCCCGGCGACGGCGCTCGGCAAGCGGCACGCCGAGATCGCCCTGGAGACGCTCCTCGACCGGCTGCCGGGGCTGCGGCTCGCGGTGCCGGTCGAACAGCTGGTGTGGCGCACCAACTTCATGAAGCGGCTCCCCGAACGCCTGCCGGTGGCCTGGTAGCGGACGGGATCCGACGACGGCGCTGCCCGGCCCCGGCCGGGCAGCGCCCCCGCGGTGTCAGCGCCCGTAGCGGATCAGGGCCCGGACCATGCGGCAGGTGGTGTCGGAGGGCGGGTGGATGCCGATGCTCTGGGCCGTGTTCCGTATCGTCGCGTTCGTCGCCTTGGACGGGACGTAGACCCCGGCGTCGAGCAGGGCGATCGCGAGGCGCATGGCCTTCAGTCGGCGGTTGTGCGACACGTACCACTCGCGGGGGCGGCCCGCGGGGAGCGGCTTCCTCTGGAGCGGCTTCCAGGGTTCGAGGGACGGCGTCCGGATCACGGCGAGAGCCATGGGCTACCTCCTGGCGAACGGTGGGTGCGGGCCCTCCCCGGGACCCTCACCTTCACCCCCTATTTTAGAGGCCCCCACTGACAATCGCCCCTGGCCAGATGGGGTTTGGGGGGTGGTGGAGAGGGGCTTGGGGGGTGCCGGTACGGGTACCGTGGGGGCATGGAGATCTGGATCAATCCCGCCTGTTCCAAGTGCCGCAGCGCCCTCACCCTCCTCGACGCCGAGGGCGCCGACTACACCGTGCGGCGGTACCTGGAGGACGTGCCCACGCCCGAGGAGATCCGCGGTGTCCTCAAGCGGCTCGGCCTCGAGCCCTGGGACATCACGCGGACCGGTGAGGACATCGCCAAGGAGCTCGGGGTGAAGGAGTGGCCCCGGGACGAGGCGAACCGCGAGCGGTGGATCGAGGCGCTCTCCGCCCACCCCAAGCTCATCCAGCGGCCCATCATCACTGCCGAGGACGGCACGGCGGTCGTCGGCCGGAGCGAGGAGGCCGTGCGGGACGCCTTGTCCCGATGAGAGCGGGCGCCTTGTCCCGCTGAGAGCCGGCGCCCTGTCCCGCCGAGAGCGGACGCCTGCCCCCCTGAGAGCCGGCGCCCTGTCCCGCTGAGCTGCCGGCACGGACGCCACCGGCCCGCTGATCCGCCGGCCCGCTGATCCGCCGAGCCGCCGTCCCCGGCTCGCCGAGTTCAGGCCGACAGGAAGACCTTGAGCGCCGACAGTGCGGACGGCGGCAGATCCGCCGGGAGGGTGTGGTGCGTCGCCGCCGGCAGGATCTCCGTCTCGATCCCGGGGACGGTCGCACGGGCCCGCTCCGCGACCAGGGCCGCGTCGTGGACGCGGCTCCCCCCGGCGACGAGCAGCAGCGTCGGCGGCCGCAGGGCGGCCAGTTCGGCGCGGTTTGGGCGGGGCCCGGTGACCGGCCGCAGCCGGGGCAGCTCCGCCGCCAGGGCGTCCAGGCGCCGCACCGCCGGGTCCCGCTCCGCCCCGCCGGTCTCCCAGGCCAGGAAGGCGTCCGTCCGCGCGGCCGTCGGGCGCAGCAGCATCGGCAGCGCGCGCAGGAGGTAGCCGGGCCGGAAGACGGCGAAGCAGCCGGTCGGGTCCAGGAGGGCGAGACGGCGGGTCCGGTCGGGTGCCGCCAGGGCGTACCGGAGCGCGATCCACCCGCCGTACGAGTGGCCGCAGAACGACGCCGACACCAGCCCCAGGCCGTCGAGCACCGCGTCGAGCGAGGCCGTGAGGTCGGCGGCGGTACGGATCGGGCGGCCGTCCGCCCGGCTGCGGCCCGGCCCGCCGACGAGGTCCACGGCGTGGACCCGGTGCGTCGCGCCGAGCGCGGCGGCCGTCGTCCGCCAGGAGCAGGCGGTGCCCCCGCCGCCGGGCAGCAGGAGGACCGGCGGACCGTCCTCGGGGCCGTGGTGGAGGACGTGGGTGGTGCCGTGGGGCGTGCGGAGTTCCGAGGTGGTGGTGGGGTCGGGCCACCCGGCGAGGAGTGCTTCGTAGGCCGTGCCGTAGGCGTCGGCCGGGGTCTGCGCGGCGCGGGACATGACACCCGTCCTCTCGTTCGGCGATAATCTCGCTCAGCGAGATAATAGGAGGGTGTCGTGGCCGAGTCACCGGAGATGCAGATCTTTCATCTGCTGCGCGAGGTCACCGTCGAATACGGCCTGCGCCAGAACGAGTTCGCCGCCCGCAACGGCATGCACCCCACGGACGTACGGGCCCTGATCTGCCTGCTCGACGCCGAGCGCGCCGGCACGGACGCCACCGCCGGATGGCTCGGCGAGCGCCTCGGACTCAACTCGGCCGGCACGACCGCCGTCGTCGACCGGCTCGAACGGCTCGGCCACGTGGCCCGGACGCGCGACGCCCGTGACCGGCGCCGCGTCCTGCTGACCGTGGAGGACCGGGCCAAGGAGCTGGGCCGCGCGCACTTCGGACCGCTCATCGACGGAACGGTCGCGCTCCTCGGCGGCTTCACGAAGGACGAGACCGGGGCCGTGCGCCGGTTCCTGACCGGGGTGCGGGACCTCATGGACGGCGGCGAGGGACGGTGAGCCGGACCGGCCCGCTCGGGAACGATCTGCATCTGGACCTCGGCGCCGGCGGGAGCCGCAGGGCCGCGCTCATCCGGGCCCTGCGCGAGGCCGTGCGCGAGGGACGGCTCGCCCCCGGCACCCTGCTGCCGCCCTACCGCTCGCTCGCCGCCGACCTCGGGATCGCCCGCAACACCGTCGCCGACGCGTACGCCGAGCTGGTGGCCGAAGGCTGGCTCACCTCCCGCCAGGGCTCCGGCACCCGCGTCGCCGACCGGGTCGCCGCGCCCGCCCCCGGCCCCGTACGCGCGGCGGCGCCGCCACCGCTCCCGTACGACCTCGTCCAGGGCAAGCCCGACCCCGGCGCCTTCCCGCGCGGCCCCTGGCTCGCGGCGGCCCGGCGGGCCCTGACCGACGCCCCGCACGAGGCCTTCGGGACCCGCGACCCGCACGGCCGGACCGAACTGCGCCGGGCGCTCACCGAGTACCTCGCCCGGGTCAGGGGCGTACGCACGAGCCCCGAGCGGATCGTCGTCTGCTCCGGCGCCGCGCACGCCCTGCGGCTGCTCGCCCGCGTGCTCGGGACGGAACGCCCCTGGGCCGTCGAGGCGTACGGCCTCCCCTTCCACCGGGGCCTGCTCGGCGAGGCCGGCGTCCGTACCGTGCCCGTCGCGGTCGACGGGGACGGGGCCCGCACCGGGGAGATCCCGCCCGGGGCCGGAGCCGTACTGCTCACCCCCGCCCACCAGTTCCCCACCGGCGGACCGCTGCACCCCGAGCGGCGCGCCGCCGTCCTGGAGTGGGCACGGCGCTCCGGCGGGCTCGTGGTGGAGGACGACTACGACGGGGAGTTCCGCTACGACCGGCGGCCCGTCGGCGCCGTCCAGGGCCTCGATCCCGAACGGACCGTGCTCCTCGGCTCCGTCAGCAAGAGCCTCTCCCCCGCGCTGCGGCTCGGCTGGATGTGCCTGCCGGCGGCGCTCGTGGACGCCGTCGTCGCCGCGAAGGGCGAACGCGAGCCGTACGCCTCCGCCCTGGACCAGCTCACCCTCGCCGACTTCCTCGGCTCCGGCGCGTACGACCGGCACGTCCGGGCCATGCGCCGCCGCCACCGGGAGCGGCGCGACCGGCTGGCCGCCGTGCTCGCCGAACGGGTGCCGGACGTACGGGTGACGGGCATCGCCGCCGGGCTGCACGCCGTCGTCGAGCTCCCCCCGGGCACGGAGCGGGCGGCGCTCGCCGCGGCCGCCCGGCACGGGGTCGCCACGGAGGGGCTCTCCTCCTACCGCCACCCCGACGCCCACGGCCCCGCCCGCCCGGACGGCCTGGTCGTCGGCTACGCGACGCCGCCCGAGCGGCTGTACGGGGCCGCCCTCGACGCCCTGTGCGAGGCCCTCGCGGAGGCCCTCAGCAGCCGTCGACCAGCTTCTTCGTCATGACCAGTTCGTGACTCGTGCCGCCGTCCGCCGCGTATCCGAGGCGTTCGTACAGTGCGATGGCCGGGGCGTTGGCCGGGAGGACGGAGAGCCGGAGGACGCCCGCTCCGGTGCCGTGCGCCCAGGTCTCGACGGACGCGATCAGGCGGGCGGCGAGACCGTGGCCCCTGGCCTCCCGCGCGACCCAGACCGACCGCAGCTCCGGTACGGCGTCCGGCGCGAGGAGACCGGCCGCCATCCCGACGGGCCGGGCGTCACGGACCGCCAGGACGCCGTACGTGGCCGGGTCGTCGAACCGGGCCCGCCACTGCTCCTCACCACCGCGGTCCCAGTCGGCGAGCCGCGCCTTGAACGCCTCGGGCGAGGTGGTGAGCGAGGCGATCCGGGCGGCGCGCCAGAGGGGCCAGTCGGCGGGGGTGACGGCGCGGAGGTCCGGCCGGCCGGCGTCGTCAGCCACGGGCCGCACGATGCCTCACCCCCGCCCCCGCCTCCGCCTCCGCCTCCGTGAGGATCTCCGTGAGGCGCAGGCCGAAGCGGGCGTCGCAGGCGTGGGGTTCGCCGGTGCGGGCCGCGGTGACCAGCGCGTCGACGGCGGCGGCGAAGGCGCCCACCGCGCCGTTCCAGCGGGGCAGTTCGGCCCGGCCCCCCGTGCCGTACAGCGTGAGCGCCGCCTCCGCCGCCTCCGGGGGCGCGCTCAGCGTGAGCGTGGCCGTGCTGCTCGCACCCGAGGCGTGGCGCAGCACCAGGTGGTGGGTGTCGCCGGGGCCCGGGGCGGCGGTGATGCCGGTGACGTCGCCGAGGACCGGCAGGAAGACGGAGAGGACGTGCGGGCCGACGTCCCACAGGCCGCCCTTCTCCCGCCGCCAGGGCGAGGCCGCGTACGCGCTGGTGGAGCCGGGGCCGTACAGCGAGCCCAGCCAGTGGGCCTCGCCGAGGAACCAGCCGCCCGCCGCCGCCTGCTCGTCGACCCAGCGGGCCGTCGGCTCCGCGAACCGGAGGGTGCAGAAGACCACCGAGGCGACACCGGCCGCCTCGACCGCCTCGGTCACCTCACGGGCGAGCGCGACGGTCGTGGCGACGGGCTTGTCGAGCAGGACGTGACAGCCGGCGGCCGCCGCCCGGACGGCGAGCGGGGCCTGGACGTCGGGCGGAAGGGCCAGGGCGACGGCGTCGCTCGCCTCGAAGAGGGCGTCCACGTCCTCGTACGCGCGCGTGCCGGACGCGGCGGCGAGCTCGGCAGCCGCCTCGGGGCGTCTGCCCCACACCCCGCCGAACTCGACGCCCGGATGCCCGGCGAGGGCAGGCGCGTGCGTACGGGCGGCCCAGGGGCCGGTGCCGAGGAGTCCGATACGGGGCTTGACGCCCATCTGCTTCGCCATGCCCCCAGTCTGCCGGGCGCCTGCGACAACCGGCCTCCGCGGCCCCGTAATCCGCTGGCGGCCCTCCCCCGGCCCGGTGTTAGCGTTCCTGGGCCGGCCGCGGGACTCCGGTGCGACTTCCGGAACCTGCCTATGAAGCAACGTCTTCGCTGTTCGCGCCCCCATTCCCCGGCCGGCACCTCTGTGAGGAAAGGGACGGGAGGGGAAGACACCGTGTCCGAGCTCGTCGCCGCCGAGGACGTACTCCTCTTCGTCAACGCCGCCGTGACCGCCACGGGGCAGCGCGAGTTCCGCTCCTCGGCCGCCGAGCAGCGCTTCTCGCTCGCCTTCCTCCACGAGTACGTACGGGTCAACTACCGGCCCGTGTACGCCGCCGCCCTCGCGCTCGACATCAACGACCACAACGCCGCGCTCGTCATCGAGCACCTGCTCCGCACCCCGGGCGACGCGGAGCCGGGCGAGGGCCGGCTGATCGCCGCGCGCCTCGCGCTGCTGCCGCCGCAGCGCGTCTACCGGCTCTTCGGCGCGCTGCGCTCCGCCGGGGTCAACAACCGCCGCACGCGCGCGATCGTGCGCGGGTGGCTCGCGGCCCGCCCCGACCCCGCCCTCGACGCCGTGAAGTACCGGACCGGCCTCAAGACCGCCCTCCGGCACGTCCACGGTCGGCCGTCCGACCCCGAGACCGGCGACTTCCTCTTCGCGCCGGGCCGCCGGGTCCGGTACGAGAACGCCACGCTCGACGCGCACCGCCGGGCCCACTACGAGCAGGGCGCGCTGTACGAGCTGCCGTTCACGGTCGCGGAGGGCTTCGCCGCGAAGCACGGGATACCCCGCGAGGTGTTCCTG
This sequence comes from Streptomyces sp. NPDC002825, assembly GCF_040295385.1. Lineage (NCBI taxonomy): Bacteria > Bacillati > Actinomycetota > Actinomycetes > Kitasatosporales > Streptomycetaceae > Streptomyces > Streptomyces sp. NPDC002825. The sequence goes on along the minus strand of NZ_JBEOVH010000014.1, from coordinate 148,388 downwards.
GAGCGGATCGCGCCCCGGATGACCCGGCTCGAACGGCTCCGTACGGACCGGGCCGCCGATCTGTCGGTCATGCCGCTCACCCGGCTCGCCCTCTACGTCCTCGCGCTCCCCTTCGCCGAGCGGGCGGAGCGACGGACCGAGCTGACGGGTGCGCTGCGCGCGGCGGCCCGGCGCGCGGCGGGGCCGTACGCCGGGAGCTGGGGGCGGGTGGCGGCCGTCCTCGACGACAGCTTCTCCTCCTCGGGTTCGGCGGTGAAGCGGCGCCGTCCGCTGGCCGTGGCCCTCGGCTGCCACTTCCTCCTGGAGGCCCTCGCGTCCCCGGGGTCGTACACACCGCTGTGGACGTCGGGCCGCGACGATCCCCTGCTCGTCCACCCCTACGGGCCGACCCCGCTCGGCCTGCGCATCCTGGACGCCCTGGAGACCGGTCCGGAGCGTCTGGTCATCGTCTCCGACGGCTGGGACAACGCGCCTCCGGGGCTCGCGGGCGAGGTGCTGCGGGTGTGGCGCACGCGGCTCGACGCGGAACGGCGGACGAGCGTCGTCCACCTGAACCCCGTATACGACGCGGAGGGCTTCGACGTGCGCCGACTGGCACCGAGCGTGCCGGTCGCGGGGATCCGGGACGCGGAGGACCTCGCGGCCCTGGTGGAGATCGCGCAGTTCGCGGAGGGGCGGACGGGCTTCGCCGAGCTGCGGGCCTATCTGGACCGGCGGGTGGAGGGATTCCTGCAGGCGTACCCGAAGGGGGCGGAAGGGTGACCCGGATCGACCTGACCGGTCTCGGCGTGCGGCCCGCGCAGGTGTGGGGCGGGGTACGGCTCGTGCCGCTCGTGCGGGACGAGCCGGTGCCGGGGCTGCGGCTGCACCGGGAGGTGTACGGGGGGTGGGGCGCGGACTCCGTCGAGCTCGGTGACCGGACGACGTACACCTCGTACATCCCGCACGGCTTCGTCGCGGACTGGACGCGGACGGGGGCGGAGGCCGCCGCGTACGGGACGCGGCTCGGCGCCGAAGGGGAGCCGGCGACGGTGCCCGTGCGCCGGCTCCGCCGGATGGCCAAGCGCCGGGGCCGGGAGGACCGGCTGCGGTTCCTGCCCCTGCACCTCGCCCTGGAGGGCTACCTCGCGCTGCACTTCGGCGGTCCGTCCGTGGTCTGGGACGACTGGTCCCGGGAGGCGCTGCGACGCGGTCTCTCCCCGCGCGCGGAGGCGGCGTACGCGGGGTGGGCGGTGCCGGGGCTCGCGGAGGCGCTGCGGATCTTCGAGCTCCACCCGGGCCAGTGCGGGCTGCTCCTGTACGTCGCCGACGCGCTGGCCGCGGCCTTCGTGGTACCGCATCCGGACGACTACCGGCTGCTGCACCCGACGCTGGTGGAGGACCTGTACGGGGAGCTGGTCCACCAGTACGCGCACTACGGCGCCCCCGTGCCCGAGTTCACGGCGCGGATCCGCGACGGCGCGGGCGGCATCCGGGGTCTCGCCGACCTGCGGGCGGCGGCCCTGGGGCAGGAGCGGGCCTGGGCGGCGGCGCACGACGGGCTGATGGCGCGGGACCTCCTGGAGACCTCGTACTCCTTCGAGCGGGTCCGGCACCTGGGGGACTTCGGTCTCCACCGGTTCCTGCCGCCGTTCGAACGGGGCGGCCGCGAGCAGCACATCGGCGAGGTGATCACCGACCGGAAGGGGCGGGCGGCGTATCTGAAGACCTTCCGGCTCTCCGAGAACCAGATCCGGAAGGGCTACCTCCTGAACCGGCTCGCGGACTGCGACTGGCACCTCGGGCGGACGGCGGAGGCGCTGGGGTCCTCGTACGCCGAGGTGGTCCGGCGGGTGCGGGGCGCGGGCCTCGGTCCGCTCCTCGACGCGCACGTCGTCGCACGGCGGCTGCGGGAAGAACAGGAAGGCTGAGTAACACGGGGTTCACAAACGGGCAACCGACGGGAAATCCCGTGTTGCGAAGCTGCGGTCGAACACAAACCGCGCAGCCAGCGCTTCAGACCGCAGCTTCTCGCAGTGCCGCGAGCCGCAGCGGAACCCCGCAGCAGCACGCCAAAGGATGAGACCCGTGACCTTCAAGGCTGAGTACATCTGGATCGACGGCACCGAGCCGACCGCGAAGCTTCGCTCCAAGACGAAGATCATCGCGGGTGAGGGTCTCGCCCTCGAGGAGCTGCCGATCTGGGGCTTCGACGGTTCCAGCACCAACCAGGCCGAGGGTCACGCGTCGGACCGCGTCCTCAAGCCGGTCTTCTCCTGCCCGGACCCGATCCGCGGCGGCAACGACGTCCTGGTGCTGTGCGAGGTCCTCAACACGGACATGACCCCGCACTCCTCGAACACCCGCGCCGCGCTGGCCGAGGTCGCCGCGAAGTACGCCGCCCAGGAGTCGATCTTCGGCATCGAGCAGGAGTACACCTTCTTCGACGGCACCCGTCCGCTCGGCTTCCCGGTCAACGGCTTCCCGGCCCCGCAGGGCGGCTACTACTGCGGCGTCGGCGTGGACGAGATCCACGGCCGTCCGATCGTCGAGGCGCACCTGGAGAACTGCCTCAAGGCCGGTCTCGGCATCTCCGGCATCAACGCCGAGGTCATGCCCGGCCAGTGGGAGTTCCAGGTCGGCCCGCTGTCCCCGCTCGAGGTCTCGGACCAGCTGTGGGTCGCCCGCTGGCTGCTCTACCGCACGGCCGAGGACTTCAACGTCTCCGCGACGCTCGACCCGAAGCCGGTGAAGGGCGACTGGAACGGCGCGGGCGCGCACACCAACTTCTCCACGAAGGCGATGCGCGAGGGCTACGCCGCGATCATCACCGCGTGCGAGGCGCTCGGCGAGGGCTCGAAGCCGCTCGACCACGTCAAGAACTACGGCGCCGGCATCGACGAGCGCCTGACGGGCCTGCACGAGACCGCCCCGTGGGACGAGTACTCCTACGGCGTCTCGGACCGCGGCGCCTCGGTCCGCATCCCGTGGCAGGTCGAGCAGGACCAGAAGGGCTACATCGAGGACCGCCGCCCGAACGCGAACGTGGACCCGTACGTGGTGACCCGCCTGATCGTGGACACCTGCTGCGAGGCCCTGGCGAAGGCCGGCCAGGTCTGATCCGCACCGCTTCACGAGGGGCGCCCACCGTTTCACACGGTGGGCGCCCCTCTCGTCATGTGGGACGGATGACAGGGATTCTGGGCCCCGGAGGGTCGTCGGAGGCATTCCCTTCTGGTTCAATAGGGATATGGCCATCATGCAGAACGACACCGCGACGGGTCGCCACGACCTCGAGCCGTTCTGGCCTTCCCGGCAGCACCACGACTTCGACCGGTGCTGTCGACGCGTGAGGAACGCGTCGGCCCCCTAAAGCCCCGATCGGCACACGGTCCGATCCCGGCCTTCGGCCGCACGCGCACGACGTACGAGACCTCTCCGTCCGTTCCCCGCGCGAAAGAGCTGACCTGCCATGGCCCACACCCAGATCGCCCGCCCCCAGAGCGCTTCCCTCACGGCCGTCCGTCCCGGCCGGCACCGGCTGCGTGCCGTCGATCCCAACGAGGTCGTCGACTTCTCGCAGGTCGCCGACTTCCTGCCGCCCGGCGCCACCCTGCTGCCCGCGCCGCAGCACGCGCTGCCGACGCTGCCGGGGCGCCCGCCGATGGTCGGGTACCTCGTCCTCGTCCCGGCCGACCAGCAGCCGCACCTGCCGTCGGCCTCCGTCCCCGCCCCGGCAGCGCCCCTCGCGACCGGGGAGCAGGGGCCGGTGGCCATCGACGCCGTCCAGCGGATCGCCCTCGTCGACGGTGAGGCGCTCGACCTGACATACCTCGAATTCGAGCTGCTCGCCCATCTGGTGGCACACCCTCACCGGGTGCACACCCGCGACCAGTTGGTCACGACGGTGTGGGGGTACGGGCACGTCGGCGACGGCCGGACGGTCGACGTGCACGTGGCCCGGCTGCGCCGCAAGCTGGGCGCCGAGCACCGCCACACGATCCAGACCGTGCGGCGGGTCGGCTACAAGTACACGCCCTGATCAGGCCGTCGTACGGGACTTCACCCTGGTGATCAGCGCCAGGGTGAGGTCCGCCGTCAGGAACAGCAGCAGGCTGATCCCCAGCAGCGGTACGAACCACGCGACGGCCGCCGTCGCCGCCGCGAGCGGCAGAAGCAGTGTCACCGGAACCTTCCGCCAGGTCCCGCGCGCCACCGGGCGGCCCGGGCGGCGCAGCCACCACATGCGGTAGCCCCAGAGGATCAGCAGGATCAGGGCGAGCGCGAGGGCCGCGAGCGCCAGCTGGTTGAACAGACCCAGGAAGACGCCGGTGTGCGCGTCGATCCCTATGCGGGTGAGCTTCGCGAGCAGCGGATGGTCGTCGAAGCGCAGCCGGTCGAGGACCGTGCCGTCCGACGGGTCCAGCGCCACCGAGTCCAGCTGGACCGGGAACTGCGTGTCCGTCTCCTTGACGACGTACCCCTTGCCCTCGGCGGGCAGCACGACCGAGACCCGCGGACTGTCGATGCCGGCCGCGCGGGCCGCCGCCAGCGCCTTGTCGAGGCCGATGTCCGTGCCCTTCGGGGCCGTGCCGCCGTGGTGGCCACCGCCGTGGCCCTCGTGCTCCGAGGACGGTGCCGCCCCCGCCGACAGGGTGGGCGTGGCGCCGCCGAGACCGTCCTGGACGGCGCCGATGTTCTCACCCGCGTACCGCGACCAGGTCAGACCGGTCGCGGAGAGCAGGACCAGGCCGACCGCCGCCCAGAGGCCGACCGAGCCGTGCCAGGAGAGCGTGCGGCGACGGGACTTCGGGCCCCGCTCGGGCAGGACGAGGGCGCGGCGGTTCTTCCGGCGCCGGCCGACCCAGAGCAGTACGCCGCCGAGCGCGATCACCCACAGCCAGCTCGCGGCGAGTTCGCTGTAGTTGCGGCCGAACTCGCCGAGGTGCAGATCGCGGTGGAGCCCGTCGATCCAGGTGCGCAGCGGGAGCGCGCCGGAGCTGCCGTAGCTGGGCAGCTGTCCGCGCACCTCTCCGGTGTACGGGTCCACGAAGACGGCGAGCGAGGTGCCCTCGGGGACATCGGGGTCGGCCATCAGGACCCGGGTGGTCGCACCGGGTTCGGCGGCGGGCCAGACGGCGGTGACGGTGCCGTCCGGGTCGGCCGCGCGGGCGATGTCCACCTGCCGGGAGAGCGGCAGGGCGGCGTCGCCGACGGGGACCTCCAGCTCGTGCGCGTACACGACCTTCTCCGCCTGGAAGGAGAGCGCGTAGAGCAGACCGCTGACGGCGGCCACGAGGAGGAAGGGGGCGACGAGGACGCCGGCGTAGAAGTGGAGGCGGAGGACGAGGGGGCGGAGGGCGCTCCAGGTGCCGGGGCGGGTCGGTGACGGTGGCGCTTCGTGGGTTTCAGGGCGTGCGAGATCGTCGATCGTCATGACGGACTGTCCTTGGAGTCGTGTGCCGACAGGGGGAAGCGACCCCCGGGTCAGACGTGTGCTCCGAGGGCCGTGGCGCGGGGTGCGGACAGCCGGGGCGGGCCGCGCCGGGAGAGGGTGTGCGCGAGGACGACGGCGTGCGGGCGGCGGGCGTTGCGCCGCGCCCGGCGGCCCGGGCGGCGCGGGGGCTCCTGGACGGGGACGAGGGCGGCGCGGAGCAGGCGGAGCGGGGTGAAGGCGTAGGCGAGGGCGGCGCGGGCGAGCGCGAAGAACGCGGCTTCGCCGTGGGCGAGCCAGAGGCCGCAGAGGAGGGCGGCGAGAAGGTGGACGGCGAGCATGCCGGCACCGGAGGTGAGGGGGGTGGTGCCCATGGCCATGGCGTCCATGGCGTCCATGGCGTCCATGGCGTCCATGGCGGGCATGGCGGGCATGGCGGGCATGGCGTCCATGCCGGGCAGGGCATCCATGCCGGGCATGGTGTCCATCGCGTCCATGGCGGGCATGGCGCCCATGGCGTCCATCGCGGGGATCGCGTCCATCCCCGGCGTCGCGTGGTGCATCCCGTCCGGATGCCGGCCCGCCGTCGAGAAGACCAGGTGAAGGCCGCCCTGGAGGACCAGCAGGGCCCCCGCGATCGTGGGCGTGCCCCGGCGCCGTCCGGCCGCGGCCCAGGCGGCCGCCGTCGTCGCGGCGAACGCGCCGAGCAGCAGGGCGGGCGGAAGTTGGTGCGCGGACATGGACGAATGCCCCACAGCGGCCAGAGTCACGCATACGACCGCGAAGAGCGCGGCACGCAGGGCGCGCAGGGGCGACCGGGCATTCGTCATCGCCGCCATGGTGTCATCCCGGCCGGATGGCGGACATACCGCCCCTCGCTCCTCGTCGTTCCTCCCCTGGCGGAATCCTCCGGGAGCGGAACTCCCTGGCCGCCGCCGTCCACGCCGGGCAGGCTCGGGCCATGAAGCTTCTGATGCTCGGAGGTACGGAGTTCGTCGGCCGCGCGATCGCCGAGGGCGCGCTCGAACGGGGCTGGGAGGTGACGGTCTTCCACCGGGGCCGCCACGACGTCCCGGCGGGAGCGGCGTCGCTGATCGGGGACCGCACCGCTCCCGACGGTCTCGGCGCGCTGGCCACCGGTTCCTGGGACGTCGTCGTGGACACCTGGTCGGCCGCGCCCTCGGCGGTCAGGGACGCGGCCCGGCTGCTCGCGGAGCGGGTCGGGCGGTACGCGTACGTGTCGAGCCGCTCGGTGTACGCCTGGCCGCCGGCCGCCGGGCTCGCGGAGGACGGACCGCTGGTGGAGGGCTCCCCGGACGACGGGGAGGTGCCGTACGCGGAGGCCAAGCGGGGCGGCGAGCTGGCCGCCGTGGAGGCCTTCGGGCCCGACCGGACGCTGCTGGTGCGGGCGGGCCTGATCCTCGGCCCGTACGAGAACGTGGGCCGGCTCCCGTGGTGGCTGGGCCGGATCGCACGCGGCGGTCCGGTCCTGGCGCCGGGGCCGCGCACGCTGCCGGTCCAGTACATCGACGTCCGCGACCTCGCCGCATGGACGCTCGACGCGGTGGCGGCGGGGCTGTCGGGGCCGTACAACCTGGTGTCGCCGCCGGGGCACACCACGATGGGCGGGCTGCTCGACGCGTGCGTACGGGTGACGGGAGCCGAGACCGAACTGCGCTGGACGGAGCCGGAGGCGCTCCTCGCGGCGGGGGTGGCGCCGTGGACGGAGCTGCCGGTGTGGCTGCCGCCGGGCGAGATGTACGACGCGATGCACACGGCGGACGTCTCCCGGGCCGTCGCGACGGGTCTGCGCTGCCGGCCGGCGGAGGAGACGGTCGCGGACACCTGGGCGTGGCTGGAGTCCCTCGGCGGTGCCGCGCCGCAACGTCCCGACCGGCAGGGCGCGGGGCTCAGCCCGGAGCGGGAGGCGGAGGTCTTGGCGTCCCTGCCGAAGAGCTGACGCCGCCCCTTCTCGGGCCGGCACCTGCGCTGGGCGTCGCCCCCCCCCCCCCGTGTGGGCCGGCACCTTGGCTGGGCGTCGCCCCGCCCTCGTGTGGGGCCCGCGCCGCCGTGTGTGGCCCGCGCCCGCCTGGGCGGCGCCCCGCTGCCGTGTGGGACCCGCGCCGCCGTGTGTGGCCCGCGCCCGCCCGGGCGGCGCCCCGCTGCCGTGTGGGCAATCGTCCCGCTGGGGCGGGACGGGTGGGCACACGGGACGGCGCCCTTCAGCGGCGCCTCCGCGTTCCGCGCCCCGGCCCGCACCACCAGCGACGGTGCACGGGGTGCAGGTCCAGGCACGAAAGCCTCTGGCGCCGGCAAGGGCGCCGTTCCGTTGTGCCCACCCGTTCCGCCCCTTGCGGAACGCCTGCCCACAACGGGGTGGGCACCGCTCCGTTGCGGGTGGGCCCGCCCCGCGGAACGCGTGCCCGCAACGGGCGGGGCGCCGACCGCGGCGGGCGGCGGCGCGGAGCGCGTGCTCGGGGTGGTTTCTGCCACTACCGTCGTCACGAAACCGCACGAACCGGAGGAGTCGACGTCATGCCCGCCATCCCCGCCACCTCCGTCGCCAACCTCCGTGATCTCGGCGGTCTGCCGCTCGGTGACGGGCGTTCCGTCCGGCACGGTCTCGTCCTCCGTTCCGCGCAGCTCGACCGGCTCGACCCCGCCGAAGCCGTCGTGGCCGATCTGGGCATCCGTACCGTCGTCGACTTCCGGACCGAGACCGAGCGTGGCGACCGGCCGGACCGGCTGCCCGCCGGCGCCCGGCTGCTCGTCGCCGACGTCCTCGCCGACTACCTCGCCGGCAGCGGACTGCCGCCCGCCGCCCGCCTCAAGGCGCTCCTCGCCGACCCCGCGCTCGCCGAGGAGCACCTCGGCGGCGGCAGGGTCCGCGCCGCCTTCGCCCGGACCTACCGCACCTTCGTCTCCGGCGACTCCGCCCGCGCCTCCTACCGCGCCCTGCTCGGCGAGCTGGGCACCCCCGGTGCCGGGCCGCTGCTCTTCCACTGCTCGGCGGGCAAGGACCGTACCGGCTGGGCGGCCACGGTCGTCCTGTCGCTGCTCGGCGCCGACGAGGAGACCGTGCGGGCGGAGTACCTCTCGGTCAACCCGGCCGTACGGCTTGCCTTCGCGCCCATGATCGAGGGGTTCACCGCCCAGGGCGGCGACCCCGACCTCGCCCTCGAACTGATCGGGGTCCTGCCGGAGTACCTGGACGCGGCGCTCGACGAGGTGTCGATCCGGCACGGGTCGATGGAGAAGTACGTACGGGAAGGGCTCGGCGTCCCGGACGAGGTGGCGGACCTGATCCGCGAGCGGCTCACGGTCACGGCGGCCTGAGCCCCGCGCGCGCCGGGGCGAGGGCCGGGGTGACCATCGGAAGAATCGCTCGTTCTGCTGAACGTGAGCACCCAGGATCTCGTTCCCTCGCCCGTGGGCCCCGTCGACGTCGAGCAGGCCGAGGCGGCGCTCGTCGAGCGGTATCCGCGGCTCGTCCGCATCGCCTACCTCGTCCTGCCGCCGTCGCTCGGCCGCAACCGCCGGGTGCTGACCGCGCACGCCCTCGTCCAGCGGTCGCTGCCGCGCCGCCGGGTCCCGGGGCCCGCCGTGCCCGGGCCGCGGCGGGCCGAGGACGCGGTGGATCCCGGCTACGCGTACGTGCGGGGCGAGGTGCTGCGGCAGGCGCTGATCGCGGGGCTGCCGCTCCGGCGCCTCGCGCTGCCGCGCCGGGCGCAGTTCCCGCCGCTGCTGCCGCACGTGTGGGGGCTGCGGCTCTTCCCCCGGGTGGGCGGCGCCGACGAACTCGCCCTGGACCAGCGGCTGTCCCGGCTCTCCGGCGCCGGCCGCGCGGCGTACGTCCTCCGCGGGCTGGAACGCCAGGGCGACCCGGAGGTCCTGCGCGTTCTGGCGGCAGCGGGCGTGGAGGACCCGGCGGCGGCCCTGGCGGAGGCGGACGCCCTGGAGTCCCCCGCGCTTGAGGCACCGGACACCCCTGCCGACCCGACCGCCGCCGGGCCGAACCCCGGCGCGGATCCCTGGCAGGACGGCCCGGCACGGGTCGGCGAGCAGGGCGGCCCGGGGAGGGGCGGGGGTGGAGCCGGGGACTTCGGCAAGGCCGGGGGCTTGGACGGAGCCTCCGCCGCCCCCGGGGCCCGTCACCAGGACGGCCGCTCCGACCGGGTCGGCGAACAGGCCGGTCCCGGCAGGGCCGACGGCCGTTCCGGCGGCGGCACGGCAGGCCGGGACGCCCTCGCGGGCTCGGGCGGACGCACGCACGGCACCGGCGAAGCCGGCGGTCCTGCCGCTCCCGGCGGCACCGCCGGAAGCGGCCACACCGAACGGGCCGACGGGCACCGGGGCCCGGGAGACGGCGGCCGGGCCGACGGCGGCCGAGGACCCATGGGCCCCGGTCGGGCCCAAAGGCCCGGACGCCCAGACGGCCCCGCGAGTGCCGCGGGCACCGGCTCCCCCGACGCCGAAAGCCCCGGCCGCGCCGCAGGCTCCGCGCCCGCCGGCCCCCCGGCTCCCCCCGGGGCCGGAGGCCACGGGCCCGCGAGTCTCCCCCGCCGTCTCAGTGGTGCCGCTCTGCTCGAGTCCGACGAGTTCGACCCGTGTGCCCTGCAGGCCCGGCCCACCGATCTCATGCGGCGTCGCCAGCACGCCCGGGCCGCTCTCGTCGCGCTCGTCGCGCTCGTCGTCTGCGGGACCTTGCTCGGGCTGCCCGGCGACGGCTGGGGCAGAAACGGTGCTGCTGCGCCCTCGTACGCCCGTAATCCCGCCGCCGAGGCCGCCCTCGACCCCGGTGCGGTCAAGAAGGCGGACCCCGGCGCCTGGCCGGCGGCCACTCGGCAGGACTTCTCCGTGTGGCCCGCGCGCGGTGGGCTGACCGGCGACAGCGCGCTGCTGCGGCGGGCGCTCGCCGTGTGGGCCCGGCCCGGCGGGTCCGTACGGTCGTCGGCCACGCCCGGGACTCCCGTCGGGCCTCCCATGGGGCCGCCGCAGCTGCTGTTCGCCGGCCGGGTCGACGCCATGCGGGTCGTGCTCTTCCACGACGGGCTGCGGGCCGTCCGGTACGCCGAGCCCGTCGAGGGCACGGCCGGTGCCGCCCTGGACTTCGCGCGCACGGACGCGGCCGACACCGTCGGCGCGGCCGCGCTCGTCGTGTCCCGCGCGTCGGGCAACGTCCGCTATCTGATGGCCCCTTGGGTACGGGAGACCGCCGTACGGGATCTCCTCGCGCCCGGCGAGGGCCCTCGGCCGCTCGTGCGGGACGCCGCCGGGGTGACCGATCCCGTACCCGGTCCCGCGCAGGCCGGTGGCTGCACCCGGTGGAACTCCCTGCAGATCCGCGACGGTTCGGGCGTGCGGCTGCTCACCGACCTCGGCGAGCTGGCGCCCGCCCGGCTGCTGTGGGGACCGCCCTCCGCGGCCTCGGACGCGACGGGGGCGGAGGCCCGGAAGGTCTGGGCCCGGACCGCGTGCCAGCTGACGGCGGTACGGGCGCACGGCGTGCGGTCGGTGAACGCCTGGCGGTTCGCCCGGCAGCCGCTGCCCGAGGGCGCCGGGCAGGCCACCTGGGTGTGCACGCGCGCGGAGACCTGGCGGGGCACGGGAAGCCGGGTCCTCGCCCAGTTCCTGGTCCCCGCGCCCGAGGTCCCGGCCGCGCTCGCGGCCCGCTCCGAGGGCTCGCCGGCCTGCGGGGTGCGGGATCCCCGGGTCCTCGCGGGCGTGCTGTGGAAGGCGCCGGGCGGCGACTGGTTCGTCCTGGCGGCGGGCAGTCCGGACTTCACGTCCCTGGAGACCTCGGGCGGGGTGAAGGGGCGTTCGGACGGTCCGCTGCTGGCGGTACGGGCCGGGGCGGGCGCGCGGGCCGATCTGGACGGCACCCTGCCGGACGGGACGCGGAGGGCCGCCCTCCGCTGACGGGGGCGGCTCAAAAAGACCCGGCACAAGCCTGTTGCCACCGCCCTACCCCTCAGTACATTGACGTCATGTCTAATACGCAGCCTGCACCGGTGGCGTCGGAGCACGTCGAGCTCAAGGCCCGCAAGGTCTCCTTCGACTGGGAGGAGACACCGCTCCACTGGGTACCGGGCGACCCCTTCACCACGCACACCATCAACGTGCTGCACCTGCTGCTCCCGGCCGGCGAACGCTGGTTCGTCCACGTCTACAAGCAGGCGCTGCCGTACATCACCGACGACCGGCTGCGCGAGGACGTCATCGGCTTCATCGGCCAGGAGGCCATTCACTCCCAGGCCCACGACGACGTCCTCCCCCACCTGCGGAAGCTGGGCCTCGACCCCACCCCGTACACCGCGCAGGTCGACTGGTTCTTCGAGAAGCTCCTCGGGGACCGCACCCTGCCGCCCGGCCGGCCCCGCCGCTGGTGGCTGATGGAACGGGTCGCGCTGATCGCCGCCATCGAGCACTACACCGCCTTCCTCGGCGACTGGGTGCTCAACGCCGACGAGCTCGACCGGGTCGGCGCCGACCCCACCATGCTGGACCTGCTGCGCTGGCACGGCGCCGAGGAGGTGGAGCACCGCGCGGTCGCCTTCGAGCTCTTCATGCACCTCGACGGCGGCTACCGGCGCCGCGCCCGCACCTGGGCGCTCGCCTTCTCCGCGCTCGTCTTCCTCTGGCAGCGCGGCATCCGCTTCTTCATGGAGAACGACCCGAGCCTGCTCGACCCCAAGGCCTCGTTCGCGGACTTCGTCCGCAAGGGACGGCAGGGCCTGCTGCCCTCCACCCCCGCCATGGTCCGCTCCATACCCCGCTACCTCAGCCGCGCCTACCACCCCTCCCAGGAGGGGAACACCGCGCAGGCCATGGCCTACCTGGCCGCCTCCCCCGGCGCCAACGGAGGCCGCTGATGCCCCGGTTCACCACCGTCGCCCTCGTCGCCGGAGCCGCGCTGCTCGTCCGCCGCGCGGTCCGCAGCCGCATGTCCACCGCCCCGCTCTGGCCGATGCCCGCCCTCGACACGCCCGTCTCCGGGTACGGCCGCGGCAGCACCGTCCCGCGCAAGGTCCTCGTCACCGGCCGGGCCACACCCGCCGAGGGCGTCGTCGAGCTGCGCCTGGAGGGCGACGGGCTGCCCGCCTGGCAGCCGGGCGCCCACGTCGACCTCGTCCTGCCCTCCGGGCTCGTCCGGCAGTACTCGCTCTGCGGCGACCCGGGCGACACGGACGCGTACACCGTCGCCACCCGCCTCATCGAGGACGGGCAGGGCGGCTCGCGCGAGGTGCACGAGCAGCTGCACGAGGGCGTGGAGATCGAGATCCGGGGGCCCCGCAACCGCTTCCCGCTCGTCGACTCCCCCGCGTACGTCTTCGTCGCCGGCGGCATCGGCATCACCCCGGTCCTGCCCATGGTGCGCGCCGCCGAGGCGGCGGGGGCGGACTGGCGGCTCGTGTACTGCGGGCGGAGCCGGGCCACCATGCCCTATCTGGAGGAGATCGAGGCGCTCGGCGGCGACCGCGTCACCGTCGTCGCCGAGGACGCATCCGGCTTCCCCGAGCTCGGGTTCCTCGCGCACGTGCCCGCCGAGACCCTCGTGTACTGCTGCGGGCCCGACGGCCTGATGGACGCCGTGAGCGCGTCCATGCCCGAGGGCCGGGCGCCGCGTCTGGAGCGCTTCACCGCTGCCGCGACCACCGGCACGGCCTTCGAGGTCGAACTGCGCCGCTCCGGGCGCACGTTGACCGTGGCGGCCGACCAGTCGCTCCTGTCGGCGGTCCGCAAGGAGCTGCCGGGCATCACGTACTCCTGCCGGCAGGGCTTCTGCGGGACCTGCCAACAGCGGGTCTTGGAGGGCGAGGTCGACCACCGGGACGAGCTGCTCACCGATGCCGAGCGGGCCGGCTCGATGCTGATCTGCGTCTCGCGCTGCGCGGGGAAGCGGCTCGTCCTGGACCTCTGACGACGGCTACGGCAGGACCAGCCAGTCCAGGGCCAGCGCGGTGAGGAGGCCGCCGACCAGGAGCCAGGTGCCGAGTCGGGTGCGGCCGTTGCGGGAGAGCTCGATCACGATTCCGCAGAGGATCATGGCGAGTCCGTACACGCCGACGACCAGGACGGACGTGCGGCTCGCGAGCCGGATGACGAGCACCACGGCCAGGGCGACGAGGAGCACGGACGCGGCGGCGACGCGCAGTCGCCGCGCCTGCTTGGGGCTGAGCCCGGAGGCAGGGGCCTCGGAATCGTCCGACGCGTCGACGTCGTCCGTCTCATGTGTCTCGTCCGGCGCGTCCGACTCCTCGGGCTCCCCGGACTTCCTGGACTCCGCGGACTCCTTGGCCTCCCCGGACTCCTCGGCCTCCCCGGACTCCTCGGTCTTCTCGCGGACTTCGGGGGACTCGGGGGTTTCCCGGGCCTCTTCGGCGTCCCGGGGCTCTTCGGCCTCGGGGGCCACGGCCGTCGGGGTGTCCTGGTCGGAAGCGCTCATGGGGCAGGAGCGTAACGGACGCGGTTAGGCTGTTCGTATGACGACCGGGGTACGCCGCAGGATGGGCGTCGAGGAGCGCAAGCAGCAGCTGATCGGGGTGGCCCTCGAACTCTTCGGCCACCGCTCTCCCGACGAGGTCTCCATCGACGAGATCGCCGCGGCCGCGGGCATCTCGCGGCCGCTGGTCTACCACTACTTCCCCGGCAAGCAGAGCCTCTACGAGGCGGCGCTGCGGCGGGCGGCCGACGAGCTCGCGGCCCGGTTCGTGGAGCCGCCGCGCGGGCCGCTCGGGGCGCGGCTGCTGCGGGTGATGGGCCGCTTCTTCGACTTCGTGGACGAGCACGGGCCCGGCTTCGCGGCGCTGATGCGCGGCGGTCCCGCGGTCGGCTCGTCGACGACGAACGCGATGATCGACGAGGTCCGGCAGGCCGCGTACGAGCAGATCCTGGCCCATCTGGACGTCGACAAGCCCTCCGCCCGGCTCGAACTCGTCGTCCGTTCCTGGGTGTCGCTCGCCGAGTCCACGGCGCTGCTCTGGCTGGACGGCCGCCGGGTCCCGCGCGCGGAGCTGGAGCTCCAGCTCGTGCACGACTTCGCGGCGCTGGCCGCGGTGAGCGCCGCGTACGACACGGACATGGCGGAGATCCTGGTCCGGATCCTCGCGGACGAGCCCGCCGACGGGCCCTTCGGGGACCTCGTGGCCAGGCTCGCGGCGCTCGCGCCCCGCGTGCCCGATCAGCGCTTGCGGTAGGACCCGTCGAGGTCGTGGACCTCGACGGAGAGGTGGACCCCCTCGTCCGCCTTGAGGTAGCCGGGCAGCAGGGCGAGGACGGCCTCCGCGAGCCGCGCCTTGGCCTCGTCCGTACGGCCGGCCAGCAGCGCGATGTCGACGTGCACGATGTGGTCGTCGGCCGCTCCGTCGCCGACGACCAGCTCCTCGACCTCCCGGAACCGGGTCTTGCACGCGTCGAGCGAGGCGTCGACCGTCTCCACGACGATCGGGTGCAGGGCGAGTGCGAAGCCGCGCCGGTCGAGGGGCGCGGAGTAGTCGACGGTGATCTGCGGCATGGGGTCACTCCCGGTGAAACGAATGTCTGGCCACACCTTTACGGTGATCGCCATGACGGCACAAGTGACCTTCCGGCAGGCGGACGAGCGGGATCTGGACCTTCTGGTGGGGTTGTTCGACGGGGTGGCGCGCTGGATGGTGCGCAGCGGGATCGACCAGTGGAAGCCGGGGGCCCGCGGGCCCGAGCACTTCCGCGCGCGGATCGCCGAGGGCGAGGTCTGGATCGCCGAGCGGGCGGGGCGGGCCGTGGGGGCGTACGAGCTGTGGTGGGAGGACCGGGACGTCTGGGGGCCGCAGCCGCCGGTGGCCGGCTACGTGCACCGGCTGATGACCGACCGGGAGACGGCACCGGCGGGTACGGGGCGGGTGCTGCTGACGCACGCGGAGGAACGGATCGCGGGGGCGGGGCGGGGGCTTGCGCGGCTGGACTGCGAGGTGGGGAACGCGGTGCTGGGGGCGTATTACGAGGGGGCGGGGTACGTGAGTGTGGGGGCGGACCTGGAGAAGGTGGGGGCGGAGGGGCGGAGGTACGCGGTGCGGCGGCTGGAGAAGGCGCTGGCCTGAGGGCCCCGCGCCCGCGCCGGGCGGTGCCCCGCTGCCGTGTGGGCCCGCGCCCGCTGCCGTGTGGGCCCGCGCCCGCTGCCGTGTGGGCCCGCGCCCGCTGCCGTGTGGGCAATCGTCCCGCAGGGCGGGACGGGTGGGCACACGGGACGGCGCCCTCCAGCGGCGCCTCCGCCTTACGCGCCTGGACCCGCACCACCAGTGCACTGCGCACGGGGTGCGGGTCCAGGCTCAGTAGCCTCCGGCGCCGGCAAGGGCGCCGTCCGTTGTGCCCACCCTCCCCCAAGCTCTCGGCTTCGCTCGAGCAGGGGGGACCCCCATCGCCCCTTGCGGAACGCCTGCCCACAACGCGGTCAGTTCGTCTTGAAGATTGCCACCGTCCTCGCCGGGATCGTGAAGGTGCCCGACGTCCGGTCGTACGTGGACGACTTCACCACCTGGTCCGCGCCGCCCGCCTGGACCGGGTGCAGGGCGTAGTCCCTGCCCGCCAGCTCCGCGACCGTCTGTGACGTGCTCGCCGGTGTCGCGTTGAGGACGATCACCAGGTCGCCCAGGCGCATGGTGATCACGCCCGGCGTCTCGTCGCGGCCCGAGAGCGGGAAGGACAGGTTCTGCTGGACCCGGTCCGTCGTGGCCAGGGAGAACACCGGCTCGGTGGTGCGGATCTTCTGCAGGTCCCGGTAGGCGGCGGAGGCGCCGTCGATCTGGGTGCATCCGACCGTCAGGGCCGGGTTCACGAGGAGCGGCTTGCCGTAGGACCACTTCGCGCGGTTGTCGGCGGCCGGCGGCAGGCCCCGGCCGAAGCCGTTGCCGTCGCGGCAGTCCCAGTGGATCGCGTTGAACCAGTCGCCGCTGTCGAAGGAGTTGCGGTCCAGGGACTTCGAACGGAGCAGGTCGCTGCCCGCCTGGGAGAGCGCCGGGCCCTGCGAGAGGGTGGCCGTCGCCATGGCCAGGACCTGCATCCGGGCGCGGTCGGCGGCCGGCGTCGAGGACGGGAGCTTGAAGGCCAGCGCGTCGTACAGCGACTCGTTGTCGTGGGCGTCCGCGTAAGCGAGGGCGTCGCCGGGGGCGGCGGCGTACCCGGCCGGGGCGCCGTTGTAGTCGACCTCGGAGCCCTTGACCGTACGGCCGGAGGTGTCGGTGAAGGTGTAGCCGGCGAGGTTGCCGGACAGGCCGACCTTGATCAGGTCCTGGTAGTGGAGCAGGCGCGCCTTCTGCTGCTCCGGGGTGCCGTTGGCGGCCGACGCGTTCGGGTCGGTGAACAGGCCGCTCGCGAAGCCCTGGATCCCCGGGTCCTCGTCGAAGGGGCCGCCGCCGCGGACGGCGTCACGGGCCCGGTCGGAGAAGGTCGCGATCCCCGTTCCGGCCATGTTCTTCTGGGTGGCCTGGACGAAGCGCGCGTCGTCGGCGATCTCGCCGAAGTTCCAGCCCTCGCCGTAGAGGATGATCGACTTTCCGTCGACGCCGTCGCGGGCGACGGTCAGCTCGTCCAGGGCATGCCGCACCGCCAGGATGTTGGCCTTGGGGTGGTGCCCCATGAGGTCGAAGCGGAAGCCGTCGACCTTGTACTGCTTCGCCCAGGTGACGACCGAGTCGACGACGAGCTTGCCCATCATGGCGTTCTCGGGCGCGGTGTTGGCGCAGCAGGTGGAGGTGGCGACGGAGCCGTCGGCCTGGAGGCGCTGGTAGTAGCCGGGGACGATCTTGTCGAGGACGGACTTGTCGGACTGTCCGGCGGCGACGGTGTGGTTGTAGACGACGTCCATGACGGTGCGCAGTCCGTCGCCGTTGAGGGCCTGGACCATCTGCCGGAACTCGACCGTGCGGCGGGTGCCTTCGGGGTCGGTGGCGTAGGAGCCCTCGGGGACGGTGTAGTGCAGCGGGTCGTAGCCCCAGTTGTATGCGTCCTTGGCCGCGGCGGCGGTCACGCAGGCCTGCTGCTCCTCGGAGTCGGGGGCGTAGACCTTCAGGTCGCAGGCGGGTGCGGTCTGCTCGGACTTCTTCTCGGGGATGGTGCCGAGGTCGAAGGCCGGGAGGAGGTGGACGTAGGAGGTGCCGGACGCGGCGAGGTCGCGCAGGTGCTGCGAGCCCTTGCTGTTCTTGTCGGTGAAGGCGAGGTAGGTGCCCCGGTGGTCCGCCTCGGCCGATCCGTCCGCGATCGAGAAGTCCCGGATGTGGAGCTCCTGGATCTGGGCGTCCCGCAGCGGCACGGCGGCGGGCTTCTTCAGCTCCTTCCAGCCCGCGGGTGCGAGCTTCGGGTCGGTGAGGTCGACGGCGAGGCTGCGGGCGGAGTCGGTGGTGAGGGCGGTGGAGTAGGGGTCGGTGACCCGGTTCTCGACGACCTTCTGGACGGTGGGGGCCCAGACCTTCACGACGTACCGGTACGGCTTGCCCGTCCAGGTCCGGGGTCCGGTGACCGACCAGACGCCGGAGGCGGAGTCGCGCCGCATGGGCAGGGTCTTCCCGTCGAGTTCGAGGGAGACGGACTGGGCGGTGGGGGCCCAGAGGGAGAGGGTGGGACGGCCGCCCCGGAAGACCGGGCCGAGGCCGGCCTTCGTGGCCTTCGCCGCGTACAGGTCGTCGAGGACGCCGGCGGTCTGGACGCCGGTGGCGGCGAGCAGGGCGCCGTTGGCGGCGCGCTGGGTGGCGATCAGCTGGCCGCGCAGGGAGTCCCGTACCCGGTCGGCGTCGCGCGGGTCGACGGTGAAGGCGGGGTACGCGGCGAGGTGCGGGAACTTCGCCTTCTGGGCGTCGGTGAGCGCGGAGGGGGTGAGGCGGAGCCAGCGGCCCTCGTCGCTCAGGGCGCCGTCGGTGACGGTGATCCCGCCGTCCTTCGCGTACACCAGCTGCTGGCTGGTGGAGTCGGTGGTCTTCGCCTTCCAGACGACGGTGTTCCGGTCGATCCACTGGGCCTCGGCCTTGCCGAGGTCGAGGTTCGGGGCGCCGCCGGTGGTGGGGAGGAGGTACTTGGGCTGTCCGGCGAGCAGCCAGACCTCGGTCCCGTACGTGCCGAGGTCGAGGGACTGGTCGGTGGGCAGGTCCTTCGCGTCGCCCTTGTGGAGGATGTACGAGAGGGAGCTCGCGCCCTCCGCCAGCGGCACCTCGTACACCGCTCCGTAGGCGTCGAAGCGCGCCGGCATCAGCGGCCGGGACCAGTCGGTGGGCTGGGCGGCGCCGGTCCACAGGTGCAGGCCCCAGCCGTCGTAGTTCCCGTCCTCCCGCTGGTAGTGGATGACGGCCTTCGTCCTGTCCGGGGTGCCGGGGGCCGGGTTCGTGTCGGACTGGCCGTCGGCACCCTGCGTGATCCAGACCTCGCCGGTGCGGCCGAGGTTGATGCTGCGCTGCGGGCCGTCGGCGGCGCCGTCCTTCTCGACGGTGTAGGTGACGGTGGAGGCGCCCTCGGGGACCTTGACCCAGGCGAAGGCGCCGAAGGCGTCGCGCCCGGTGAAGACGGCCTCCTGGCCGGCGGCCCTGAGCTTCCAGCCGTCGTAGTCGCCGTCCTGGCGCTTGTAGTGCACGACGGCGTAGGCCCGCTCGACGGCGACGGGCTTCTCCGGGGCCGGGGGCGCGCCGGCCGTGGTGGCGGCGAGGGCGCTCGCGGTGCGGCCCGCGCTGTCCACGACGACGGCCTTGTAGCGCAGGGCGGTGCCGGCGGGGGCGGTGAGGTGCTGGGTGACCTTGTAGGGGGCGTGGTCGGCGGTGCCGAGGGTCTGCCAGCGGCCGTCGCCGACCTGGGCGGCGAAGACGACGCGGTTGAGGCCGCCGCCGGTGACGTCGGCGGAGAGCTCGACGGTGCCGGTGGAGCCGGCGGCCGGGGCCTTCAGGGAGACGGTGGGCGCGGTGGCCGGGGCCGGGAGCGGCGCGTCGGCCTTGAGGGCCAGGGAGGAGAGGGCCGGGACGGTGACGGTCACCCTGCCCCGGGAGGCCGCGACGGCGCCCTGACCCCCGTACAGGACACGGAAGGCGGCGGAGTCGACGGGGACGGTGACGGTCTTGTCGGTGGTGGCGCTGTTCGTGGCGACCAGGTACTCGGTGCGCGTCTTGGCGTCCGTGCGGGTGAAGGCGTAGACGGAGCCCTCGGCGTACCGCTCCTGCTGGACGCCGTCGCGGAGGGCCGGGTGGTTCCTCGTCAGGCGGGACAGGTCGGCGATCGACCTGTAGACGGGGTGGCCGGTGTCGTACGCGTCGGAGGCGTGCGTGCGGTCGGTGCCGAGCTGGTCGTCGTCGAGGTAGTCGGCGGTCTGGGAGGCGAAGAGGGTCTGGCGGGCGTCCTTGTCGCCGCCGGGTCCGGTGAAGCCCTGCTCGTCGCCGTAGTAGATCACCGGGTTGCCCCGGGAGAGGAACATCAGCTCGTTGGCGAGGCGGTCGCGGCGGACGAGTTCCTCGTCGGAGGCGTGGGGGTTGTCCTGCTTGAGGAAGGTGCCGATGCGGCCCATGTCGTGGTTGCCGAGGAAGGTCACCTGCTCGTAGGCGTTGGCCTTGTCGGTGGTGTACCGGTAGTCCTCGGCGAAGACCTTGGCGAGGCGGTCGGCTCCGGCGCCCTGGGAGGCGAAGGCGCGGGCCGCGTCCTGGAAGGGGAAGTCGAGGGTGGCGTCGAGCCGGCCCCGGGTGACGTACGGGGAGGTGACGGCGGTGTCGGCGGAGTAGACCTCGCCGAACATGAAGAAGTCCTCGCGGCCCTGCTTCTTCGCGTACGCGTCGAGGGCGGTGGCCCACTGGGTCCAGAAGTCCAGGTCGACGTGTTTGACGGTGTCGATGCGGAACCCGTCTATCCGGAAGTCGCGGACCCACTTCTCGTAGATCTGCTTCATGCCCTCGACGACCTCGGGCCGCTCGGTCCACAGGTCGTCGAGGCCGACGAAGTCGCCGTACTCGGCGGACTCCCCGGCCCAGGTGGAGTCGCCCCGGTTGTGGTACATCGTCGGGTCGTTGAGCCAGGACGGGACCTTGCCGCCGGTCGTCGTCGGCGTGTACGGGAACGCGTCGGCGTCCACCTTCGCCGGGATGCCCGCCCGGTCGTCGAAGGGGCGGCCCGAGGCGTCGAGGTACGGGTAGGCGCCCTTGGGGCGGTAGCCGTACTTCTTCTCCGCGTAGTCGACGGTGTCGGCGGTGTGGTTGGTGATGACGTCGAAGAAGACCTTCATGCCCTTGGCGTGGGCGGCGGCGATCAGCTTCTCCAGGTCCTCGTTGGTCCCGAAGTGCGGGTCGACCTGGGTGAAGTCGGTGATCCAGTAGCCGTGGTAGCCGGCGGAGGCGTCCTTGCCGGTGCCCTGGACGGGCCGGTTCTTGAAGATCGGCGCCATCCAGATGGCGGTGGTTCCGAGGCCCTTGATGTAGTCGAGCCGCTCGGTGAGGCCCTTGAGGTCGCCGCCCTGGTAGAAGCCCTTGTCGCTCGGGTCGAAGCCGGTCTCCGTGCGGCTGCCGGTGAGGCCGCCGCGGTCGTTTCCGGTGTCGCCGTTGGCGAAGCGGTCGGGCAGGACGAAGTAGAACTGCTCGCGGGTGAGGTCCTGACGGGCGGGCTGGGCGGCGAGTGCCTTGTCGGAGGGCGGGGCCGGCGGCCGGGGTGCCGCCGTCGCGGGGACGGCGGGCACGAGGGCGGCGCACAGCGCGGCGGCCAGCGCGACCGCCGTTCTCTTGCGTATCACGGGGGTGCTCCCTGGAGGTACGGGAAGAGAGGGCCGTCCCGGTGGGGCGGCCCTGGTGCGAAGGGGAGGCTCAGTTGCGGAAGGTGTCGTTCAGGACGATCTGGCCCGAGGCGGGGACGGTCGCGGTGCGGTTGGCGCCGGACTCCCAGGTCACGTTCCCCGCCGCGTCCTTGCGGATGTACTTGTACTCGATGGCCGTTCCGGCGGGCAGGTTCACCGTCAGCTTCCAGACGGGGTACGCGGCGGAGTCGAGCTTCAGGGCGGAGGCGGGGGCCCAGTTGCCGAGCTCGGCGCGGTTGCCGGTGACGTAGATGTTCTGGCCGGTGACCGTGGTGGCGTTGACGTTGAACGAGGCTCCGGCGGTGACCGTCTGGCTGCCGCAGTTCACGGCACCGGTGTGCAGGGCGACGGCCGTGTTGGCGGCGAGGGTGGCCGTGAACTGGCCGGAGGAGTTCACCGTGACGGCGGTGTTCGACTGCACGTCGCAGTAGCTGCCGGCGGGCAGCGAGGTCTGGAAGGTGCGGGTCAGGGCCGAGGACTCGTGGTTGATCGCCACGTACGCCTTGGAGCCGCGGCCGAACGCGATCGCGTTGTTGCCGTTGTCCCACCAGTCGGTGACGGCCTGCCCGCGGGCGGTGTTGCGGAAGGCCACCATGGAGGAGATCTCGCGCCAGGCGTGCTGGCACTTCCAGCCGTCGCTGTAGCAGGCGTTCACCTGGCCGTTGTTGGGCGGGCCCGCGTCCTTGTCGGTCCACTCGTAGCCGGAGTGGACGTCCGGGGAGCCGTAGGGCCAGGCGAGCATGAAGACGGAGGCGAGGGTGTAGTTCGCGCCGTCCTTGTAGTTGAGGGTGTCGCCTCCGCGCTCGGTGTCGTGGTTGTCGACGAAGACGCCGGACTGGGCGGAGGGCATGTAGCCCCAGGCCTCGCCGAAGTTCTTGAGGTAGGCGAGCTTCTCGTTCTGCAGGACCCGCTTGAGGTCGCGGGCGTAGCGGAACTCCTGGACGTCGCCGTTGCCGAGGTACTCGCTCGGGGAGACGGCCTCGCCGGCGCCGTAGATGGCCTCCTGCTTCCAGAAGACGTTCGGGTTCGTCAGCCGCGACTTGATGTTCGCGAGATCCGCGGCCGGCATGTGCTTGGCGGCGTCGATGCGGAAGCCGTCGACGCCGAGGGAGGCGAGGTCGTTGAGGTAGCCGGCTATCTTCCCGCGGACGTAGTCCTCGCCCGTGTCGAGGTCGGGGAGCTGGACGAGCTCGCAGTTCTGGACGTTCGCCCGGTCCTGGTAGTTGGAGATGGCGGACCGGCAGTCGTCCATGTCGGCGCCCGAGTAGAGGCCGGGGTAGTCGTACTTGGAGAACGGGGTCCCGCCCGTTCCCGTGCCCGACCCGTTCGCCATGTGGTTGATGACGGAGTCGGCGACGACCTTGACGCCCGCCGCATGGCAGGTGTCGATCATGTTCTTGAAGGCGGTGCGGTCGCCGAGACGTCCGGCGATCTTGTAGCTGACCGGCTGGTACGAGGTCCACCACTGGCTGCCCTGGAGGTGTTCCTGGGGCGGTGAGACCTGGACGTATCCGTATCCGGCGGGGCCGAGGCGGTCGGTGCACTCCCGGGCGACGGAGGCGAAGTTCCATTCGAACATCACCGCCGTGACGTCCTTCTCGCCGGGTGGGGCGGCCTGCGCCGGGGCGTTGCCCGTGACGGCCACAGCGGCTCCCGCCACGAGGGCGAGTGCAGCGGCCACGGTCTTTCTGGCCATGCTTCCTCCTGCTGACTTCACTGTCGCAAGAAGTTGCCGAAAGGTTCAGCAACTGTTTTCAGCCGTGACCGTACGAGTGCCCCGACGCCCGGTCAACCCTCCGGACCCCTCGGCGCAAGTTGTTACGTAAGGACTTGCGGCAGCCGGCCGGGCGGCTGCGCGGTGGAGCCGCGCACCACCAGCTCGGGCTGGAAGACGAACTCCGTGCGCTGCACCGGGTTCCCCTCGATCTCCTCCAGGAGCGCGCCGACGGCCGCCGTCGCCATGGCCTGCACGGGCTGGCGCACGGTGGAGAGCGGCGGGCTGGTGAAGGCGATGAGCGGGGAGTCGTCGAAGCCGACGACGGAGACGTCGCCGGGCACGTCGAGACCCCGGGCGCGCACCGCGCGGATCACGCCGAGCGCCATCAGGTCGGAGCCGCAGACGATGCCCGTGCAGCCCTCGCGGAGCAGGATCTCGGCGGCCGCGTGGCCGCCCTCGACGCCGAAGAGCGTGGGCCTGATGAACCGTTCGGCCTCGGTGCGGTCGACGCCGAGGAGCTCGTACAGCTCGGCGGTGAAGCCCTCGGCCTTGCGGCGCGAGGGCACGTACCGGGTGGGGCCGATGGCGAGGCCGATCCGTTCGTGGCCCAGCTCGACCAGGTGCCGGACGGCCATCCGTGCCGCTGCCCGGTCGTCCGGGGAGACGAAGTTGGCGTCGATGTGCTCGTTGTAGCCGTTGATGAGGACGTACGGGACGCCGCGCTCGGTCAGCCGGGCGTAGCGGGACGGGTCGGCGCTGGCGTCGGCGTGCAGTCCGGAGAGGAAGACGATGCCCGCCACCCCGCGCTCCACGAGCTGGTCGACGAGCTCGTCCTCGGTGGCGCCGCCGGGCATCTGGGTGCAGAGCACCGGGGTGTAGCCGTGCCCGGCGAGGACCTGTTCGACGACCTGCGCGAAGGCCGGGAAGATCGGGTTGGTCAGCTCGGGCACGACGAGCCCGACGAGGCCCGCGCTGCGGCGTTTGAGCCGTACGGGACGCTCGTAGCCGAGCACGTCGAGGGCCGCGAGCACCTTGTGCCGGGTCGCGCCGGCCACCCCCGCCTTGCCGTTGAGGACACGGCTGACGGTGGCCTCGCTGACCCCGGACTGGGCCGCGATGTCCGCGAGCCGCGGGGCGCCGTTCCCGGCGCCCCGCGGCAGGGGGATCGTCACACCGCCCACCAGACGGTGGTGTCGGCGGGCAGCTCCGCTTCGTCGTCGACGGTGCGGACGTCCTCGTTGGAGAGGAGATACCGGCCGGGCAGCGGGACGGTGATGGCCCGGCCGGTGGTGTTGGCGGTGCAGACGAAGCCGTCGCGGCGGAAGGAGAGCACACCCTCGGGTGCCTCCAGCCACTCGACGGCGTCGCCCGCACCGAGTTCGGGGCGCTCACGCCGGACGGCGAGCGCGCTGCGGTAGAGCTCCAGGGTGGAGCCGGGGTCGCCGGTCTGCGCCTCGACGCTCAGGGCGCCCCAGGTCGCGGGCTGCGGCAGCCAGGAGCCGCCGTCGCCGAAGCCGTACGAGGAGCCCTCGACGGTCCACGGGATCGGCACCCGGCAGCCGTCGCGGAAGCCGTCCTGACCGCTGGCCCGCCAGAACGACGGGTCCTGGCGGACCTCGTCGGGCAGGTCGGTGACGTCCGGGAGGCCGAGCTCCTCGCCCTGGTACACGTACGCGGAGCCGGGCAGGGCCAGCATGAGGAGGGTCGCGGCGCGGGCGCGGCGCAGGCCGAGCTCGCGGTCGCCGGCCTCGCGGAGCTGGGTGCCGAGGCCCGCCGGGTTGGCGAAGCGGGTGGCGTGCCGGGTGACGTCGTGGTTGGACAGCACCCAGGTGGTGGGGGCGCCGACCGGGCGCATCGCGTCGAGCGAGGCGTCGATGACGGTACGGAGCTCGGCGGCGTCCCAGTGGGTGCCCAGGTACTGGAAGTTGAAGGCCTGGTGCATCTCGTCGGGGCGCACGTAGTTCGCGGTGCGGTCGACGGTGGGGGTCCAGGCCTCGGCGACGAGGATGCGCTCCCCGTCGTACTCGGCGAGGATCTGCCGCCAGGAGCGGTAGATCTCGTGGACGCCGTCCTGGTCGAAGAAGGGCATGACGTCGTTGCCGAGCAGCTTCAGCTGGTCGTGGGCGCCGATGTCGGGCAGGCCCGCGGCCTTGACGAGGCCGTGGGCGACGTCGACGCGGAAGCCGTCGACGCCCATGTCGAGCCAGAAGCGAAGGATGGAGCGGAACTCGTCGCGTACGGCCGGGTGTTCCCAGTTGAAGTCGGGCTGCTCCGGGGCGAAGAGGTGGAGGTACCACTCGCCGGGCGTGCCGTCCGGGTTCTCGGTACGGGTCCAGGCGGGGCCGCCGAAGATGGACTCCCAGTCGTTGGGCGGGAGTTCGCCGTCCTCGCCCTGGCCGGGTCGGAAGTGGTAGCGCTCGCGGAGCACCGAGCCGGGGCCCTCCCGCAGGGCGCGCTGGAACCACTCGTGCTGGTCGGAGGAGTGGTTGGGGACCAGGTCGACGATGATGCGCAGGCCCAGTTCGTGGGCCTCGCGGATCACGGCGTCGGCGTCGAGGAGCGAGCCGAACATGGGGTCGATGGCCCGGTAGTCGGCGACGTCGTAGCCGGCGTCGGCCTGCGGCGAGGCGTAGAACGGGGAGAGCCAGACGGCGTCGACGCCGAGGTCCTTGAGGTACGGCAGCCGGCTGCGGATGCCCTCCAGGTCGCCCATGCCGTCTCCGTTGCCGTCGGCGAAGGAGCGAGGGTAGACCTGGTAGATCACCGCGTCTCTCCACCAGCCCGTGTGCGTGCCGGTGGTCGGGGCGGCGGCGGGGGTGGCGAGGTGCTGGGTCATGTCTTCCTTGGGTCGTAAGGACATGGGGAGGGGGTCAGCCCTTGACGGCGCCGGCGGACATGCCGGTGACGAGGTGGCGCTGGGCGAAGAGGAACACCAGGGCGGCGGGGACGGCGATGAGCACGGAGGCCGCGGCCATCGGGCCCCACTGGGCGCCGTACTGGTTGACGAACTTCTGCAGTCCGCCGGCGAGCGTGAGGTTCTCGTCGCCGACCATGAAGGCGGAGGCGTAGGCGACCTCGCCCCAGGCGGTGATGAAGGAGTAGAAGGCGGTGACGGCGATGCCCGGCTTGGCGAGCGGCAGGATGAGCCGCCAGAAGGTGCCGAAGGGGGTGAGGCCGTCGACGTAGCCGGACTCGTCGATCTCGCGCGGGATGGTGTCGAAGAAGCCCTTCATCATCCAGGCGCAGAACGGGACGGCGATGGTCAGGTACGTGATGACCAGGCCGGCCGGCTGGTTGAGCAGGCCCATCGACGCCATGATGTTGTAGATCGGCACGATGAGGACGGCGACCGGGAACATCTGGGTGACGAGCAGCGTCCACATCAGGCCGCGCTTGCCGGGGAACCGGAAGCGGCTGACGGCGTAGCCCGTGGTGGCGGCGATGAAGACGCCGATGACGGTGGTGAGGCCGGCGACGAGCAGCGAGTTGCCGAACCAGGTGAGGAACGGGGTGTCGTTCAGCAGGTTCGTGTAGTTCTCGAGGGTCGTCTCTTTGAAGAAGTCCGTGGTGGTGGCGAACTTCGCGGGCTTCAGCGAGGTCAGCAGCACCCACAGGACGGGGAAGACGGCGATCACGGACGCCGTGATCAGGGTGACGTGCAGGCCGATCGAGGCGAGCGGCGAACGGCGGCCCCGGACCGGGGTGTTCATGGCCTGGGGGGCGGGGGTCGTGGTGGTCACCAGACTTCTCCCTGCTTGCGGAGGACGCGCTGGTAGAACGCGGCGAAGACCATCAGGAGGACCAGGATGAGCACGCCCCACGTGGACGACTGGGCGAAGTCGCGCGGGCTGACCTCGAAGGAGAACTTGTAGGCCTGGGTGACGAGGATCTGGGTGGCCTCGCCGGGCCCGCCCCGGGTGAGCAGGAAGATCACCGGGAACATGTTGAAGGTCCAGATCGTGCTCAGCAGGATCACGGTGGTGCTGACGGACCGCAGCCCCGGCATGGTGATGTGCCGGAAGCGCTGCCAGGGGTTGGCGCCGTCCATCTCGGCGGCCTCGTACAGCTCGCCGGGGATGGACTGCAGGCCGCCGAGGAGCGCGACCATCATGAACGGCACGCCGAGCCAGACGTTGGTGGCGATGACCGAGAGCTTGGCCCAGGTGGGGTCGTTGAGCCACGGGACGGCGTCGATGCCGCCGCCCGCGAGGATCTCGTTGAGGATGCCGCGGCGCTCGTCGTACAGGAAGCGCCAGGCGAAGACGGAGACGAAGCCGGGGACGGCCCAGGGCAGGATCAGCAGCATCCGGTAGAAGGAGCGGCCGGCGATCCTGCGGTTGAGGATGTTGGCGAGGCCGAGGCCCAGGGCGAAGGTCAGGGCGACGCAGGACACGGTCCAGAGGATCGTCCAGCCGAGGGTGCCGAGGAACTGGCTCCCGGTGATCGCGTCGGTGTAGTTGTCCAGGCCCACGAACTCGTAGCTGGCCGGGATCTCGTTGACGCCGATCGACCGTGCGACGTTCCGCTCGTTGGCGTCGGTGAACGACAGGTAGATGCCGCGGACCAGCGGATAGCCGATGATCACGCCGATCACGATCACCACCGGGGCGACCATGGCCCAGGCGTACCAGTGGGTGGAGAGGGAGCGCTTCGCCGCGCGGCGCGGGTTACCAGTTCCGCGGCTCCGGCCGCGGGCGACGTGGTCGCCCGCGGCCTTCGCCACCGACTGGCTGGGACTGTCCACAGCCATGAGCCGGCCTGCCTTCTTTCTTACTTCCAGTCCTTCAGGAGCTTGCGGTACGAGTCACCGATCGCCTTGGCGCCGGCGTCCGGGGTGGTCTGGCCGGTGAGGACCTTGGTGTACTCGACCTTGATCGGCTCGAAGAGGCTGCCGCCCTCCGGGATCCAGGGGCGCTCGACGGCCTTGTCGACGACCGGCTTGAAGAAGGCGATCATCTCGTTGGTCGCGACGTCCGGCTTGATGTAGACGGACTCGCGGGTCGGGAGCAGGCTGAGCTCCTTGGCGATCCGCGTCTGGGTCTCGACCGAGGTCATGTACTCGGTGAAGGCGTACGAGGCGTCCAGGTTCTTGGAGCCCGCGTAGACCGCGAGGTTGTGGCCGCCCTGCGGGGCGCCCTGGCCGGCCGAGCCGGCCGGGACCGGCGCGATGCCGAGGTTCGCCTTGTCGGCGAACTCCTTGCCGGCGTAGGTGTCGGTGACGGCCCACGGGCCGTTGATCATCATGGCGACCTTGCCGTCCTTGAAGGACGCCTGCATGTTGTCCCAGCCGTTGGTGGCGTCGGTGATCGCCGCCTTGGAGTCGACCAGGTCCTTCACGGTCGCGAGCGCCTTGACGCCCTGGGCGTTGTCGATCGTGACGGTCTTCTTCTCGGCGTCGACCATGTCGCCGCCCTCGCCGTACAGGAACGAGAGGAACCAGTACGGGTCGTCGCCGCGCAGGTACAGGCCGGTCTTGCCGGTCTTCTGCTTGATCTTGGCGGAGACGGACTTGAGCTCGTCGATGCTCTTGGGGACCTCGACGCCGGCGTCCTTGAAGATCTTCTTGTTGTAGAAGATGCCCATGGAGTCGATGACCTGCGGAACGGCGTAGGTCTTGCCGTTGAACTTCGTCGAGGCGGTGGCCTGCTTCAGGAAGTCGTCGGAGTCCTTGAGGGCGGCGGTCCCGTCCAGCGGGGCGAGGTAGCCGAGGCTGGCGAAGTCGGGGGTCCAGGCGACCTCGGAGCGGATGACGTCGGGCGCGCCGGAGCCGGACTGGGCAGCGTTCTTGAACTTGTTCTGCGCCTCACCGAACGGCACGTTCACGTACTTGACGGTGACCTTGGGGTGCTTCTTCGTGAACTCCTCGGCGATCTTCTTGAAGACCTTGTCCTCGGAGCCGACCGTAGAGGTGTCCCACCAGGTCACGGTGCCCGAGAGCTCGCCCGAGCCCTTCGAGCCGCCGTTGGAACCGCTGTCGCTTCCGCCGCACGCCGCCAGGGTCACGCCCAGGGCCGCGACCAGCGTGGTGGCCGCTATGCCACGCCGCATGTGAACTCCTTCAGTGATCCCGGGGGGACGAGGGGCTGGAACCTTCCTCATTGCGACCGCTCCCTCGCGGCGCTCCGGGTTGCCAGGAACGTAACAGGGATGAAAACGCGCCGAAAGACCTTGCGAGAACTTTCTGCAAGACTCGGCGATCGTTACATTCGCGTGTCCCGAAGGTTGCCGAAGGATCGCTTGACAGGGGCGGACGGCACCCTTTCCCGCACGAATGCCCCCGCAAGGCGCCCGCAAGGACTGCAAGAGCTTGCGCAAGGGTCGGGTCGTAACAGCCTGTGGTCCGGCGGTGGGCAATACGCGCCGTGACCGGTACAGTCCACGTTCATGACCGCGCGGCTCTCAGACATCGCAGCCCAGGCGGGGGTCAGTGAGGCCACAGTCAGCCGCGTGCTCAACGGCAAGCCGGGCGTGGCCGCCGCCACCCGCGAGTCCGTCCTTGCCGCGCTCGACGTGCTCGGCTACGAACGGCCCGTACGACTGCGCCAGCGCAGCGCGGGGCTCGTCGGCCTCATCACCCCCGAGCTGGACAACCCGATCTTCCCCGCCCTCGCCCAGGTCATCGGGCAGGCCCTGACCCGGCAGGGGTACACGCCGGTCCTCGCCACCCAGACCCCCGGCGGGTCCACCGAGGACGAGCTCACCGACATGCTGGTGGAGCGGGGCGTCGCCGGCATCATCTTCGTCTCCGGCCTGCACGCCGACACCACGGCCGACATGACGCGCTACGACCAGCTGCGCGGCAAGGGCGTCCCGTACGTCCTGCTCAACGGCTTCTCCCCCAAGGTCCAGGCGCCCTTCGTGTCGCCCGACGACCGGGCGGCGATGAAGCTGGCCGTGACGCACCTGGCCGCGCTCGGCCACACCCGGATCGGTCTCGCCGTCGGCCCGAAGCGGTTCGTGCCGGTGCTGCGCAAGATAGAGGGCTTCCAGCAGGGCATGCGGGAGCGGCTCGGTCTGGCCCCCGAGGAGTCCGAGGCGCTGATCCAGCACTCGCTGTACACCCTGGAGGGCGGCCAGGCGGCGGCAGGGGCACTGATCTCCCGCGGCTGCACGGCGGTCGTCTGTGCGAGCGACATGATGGCGCTGGGCGCGATCCGGGCGGCCCGGCAGCAGGGTCTGGACGTCCCCCGGGACGTCTCGGTCGTCGGTTTCGACGACTCTCCGCTCATAGCCTTCACCGATCCGCCGCTGACCACGATCCGGCAGCCCGTGCAGGCGATGGGGCAGGCCGCGGTCCGCGCGCTGCTCGAAGAAGTGGGGGGCACTCCGGCCCCGCACTCGGAGTTCGTCTTCATGCCTGAGCTGGTCGTTCGCGGCTCGACCGCGTCCGCTCCGGCGCCCGCGCGCACTCCTTCCTGAGGTGGAGCGGGTGCACCCCGAACCCGACCGAGGGATGATCGGTCGGGGGGACGGGATCTGGCAGACTCTCTCGCTATGGGTGAAACGACCGTGAAGAGCTTGGACAGCCGGACGACCCCGTCGTCACCCATCGTGGCCGACGAGGGCAGGTTCGCGCGGCTGCGCGCGCGCACGCCCCGGCGTCCGACGATCTGGTTCGAGGTCCTGCTCATCGCGGTCAGTTACTGGACGTACTCGCTGATCCGCAACGCCGTGCCCGAGCAGAAGGCGGAGGCGCTGCGGAACGCCGACTGGATCTGGAAGACCGAGGAGTCCCTCGGCCTCGCCTTCGAGCACGCCGTCAACCATGCCGTGAACTCGGTGACATGGCTGATCGTCTCGATGAACTACTACTACGCGACGCTGCACTTCGTCGTGACCATCGGTGTGCTGGTGTGGCTGTACCGCTGGCATCCGGGCCGTTACGCGGCGTTCCGTACCGTTCTGTTCGCCACCACCGGTGTGGCCCTGGTCGGTTACTACCTGTACCCGCTCGCGCCGCCGCGGCTGATGAACGGCCAGAACTTCGTCGACACGGTGCTCGTCCACCACACCTGGGGCTCGATGGCCTCGGGGAACCTCAAGCACGTGTCGAACCAGTACGCGGCGATGCCGTCGATGCACATCGGCTGGTCGCTCTGGTGCGGACTCACCATCTTCCTGCTCGCCCGGGCGCCCTGGGCGAGGATCCTCGGGCTGCTGTACCCGACGGCGACGCTCGTCGTCATCGTCGCCACGGCCAACCACTTCTGGATGGACGCGGTCGGCGGCATCATCTGCCTGTCCTTCGGTTTCGCGGTCTCGTACTTCTGGTACGGCTCCCGCCCGCACCGGCTGCCCAAACTGGTGGAGCCGGCGGCGTCGACCCCGCAGCGCAGCGGCCCGCCCCCGGTGAAGGGGACGGACCGCGTCGGGGAAGAGGCGGACGAGCAGGTCCGCTCCGGCAGGTGACCCTGCCGCCCGTCAGCGCCGGGTACGTGACCCTGCCACCGGTCCGCTCCGGCAGGTGACCCTGCCGCCCGTCAGCTCCTGTGCGTGATCCGGCCTCCCGCCACCGTGAGCCGCACCGGGGCCTCGGCCGTCTCGTCCGCCGGGGCCTGGGCCGGGTCCACGGCGAAGGCGGCGAGGTCGGCGCGGAAGCCCGGGGCGATCCGGCCCGCGACCGTCTCCTCCCCCGCGGCGACCGCCGCGTGCGTGGTCATCCCCTCCAGGGCCATCGGACCCGTGAGGCCGCGGTGGGCCGAGGCCGCGCCGCGCGGGGCCTGCGCGGTGGCGAGGACCTGCCGGGCGTCGTAGTGGGCGATGGGCCAGTCGGAGCCGAGCGCGAGGTGCGCGCCGGCGTCCCTCAGGTCGCGGCAGCGCCAGGCGCGGGCGGCTCGCTCCTCGCCGAGCCGCTTGGACCACTCGTCGGTGTGGTCGGCGCGGGTGTACGCGGTGTGCGGCGGCTGCATCGAGGCGACGACGCCGAGCGCGGCGAAGCGGCCGAGCTGGTCGTCGGGGACGGTCTCGATGTGCTCGATCCGGTGGCGGGGCCCATCCGTGCCGAGGGACGCGACGGTGTCGAGGACGTGCCGTACCGCCGCGTCGCCGATGGCGTGGGTGGCGGTGCCGACGCCGGCCCGGTGGAGGCGGCGTACGGCGGCGGTGTACGCGGCCGGGTCGGGCCAGAAGGCGTCGGTGCCCTGGCCGTGGCAGTCGGCGTGCTCCAGCCAGGCGGTGCCGCCCTCGACGGTGCCGTCCATGAAGAACTTCACGCCGCCGATCGCCCACAGGCGTCCGGCCCGCTCCTGGAGCCGTACGAATCCGTCGAGCTCCTCGGCGGTGGCGCCGGGCATGCACCAGGGCGCGAGGCGGAGGCGGACGGGCAGGTCGCCGTCCTCCTCGATGGCGGCGAGGAGCCCGGGGACGTCGTGTCCGCCGAGGTCCATGACGTGGGCGCCGGTGAGGCCGGTGGCGGCCATGGAGCCGAGCAGCTCGACGAGCCGGTCGCGGCGCTCGGCGTACGGCAGGGCGGGCAGGACCGGGGTCATCAGGTCCATGGCGGCGTGCTCGACGAGGTGTCCGGTGGGGCGGTCGCCGGCCTCGCAGACGATCTCGGAGTGCTGGGCGAAGGCGCGGGGTCCTTCGATGCCGGCCGCCTTGAGGGCGGTGGCGCTCGCGAGGGCGGAGTGTCCGTCGTAGAGGCGCAGGAAGGCGGGGGCTCCGTCGAGGACGTCCTCGATCAGGTCGCGGTGGACGGGGCGGCCGCCGAAGGCGTTGTGGTCGAGACCGAAGCCGATGATCCAGCCGTCGCGGCGTTCGGCGGCGCGGAGGGCGGCGCGGAGTCCTTCGAGGTCGGTGACGGCCGACAGGTCGGTCCCGGTGAACATCTCCAGGCCCCAGACGGGGTGGCTGTGGGCGTCGGTGAGGCCGGGGGTGAGGGTGGCGCCGCCGAGGTCGACCGTCTCGGTGCCGGGTCCCGCCCAGGTGCGGGCCTCGGCGTCGCTGCCGAGGGCGGTGATCAGTCCGCCGTGGACGGCGACGGCTGTGGCCCCGGTGAGCTCGGGGTCGCGGACGCGGGCGTTGACGAGGACGAGGTCGGGTGCGGACACGAGGGGTCTGCTCCTTCGGTGGCGGGTTCGGCGGCGAAGCGGGCGTAGGTCTCGGGGCGCGTGCGGCGGAGCCGGTACGCGAGGAGGAGCCCGAGGAGGAAGACGGCGGGGGTGAGGGAGACGAGCACGGTGTTGACGGTGGTCGAGGCCCCGGTGAAGAGGTCGACGTGGGCGGTGACCAGGCCGATCGCCCCGCCGAGCAGCAGGAACGCGGCGATGGGGGCGACGACTGTGCGGAGCACGCCCTCGGTGTGGTCGATCCGCCGGAAGAAGCAGGGCACGGCCAGCGCGGCGAGCAGCTGGAGGAGCATCAGGCCGATCATGCCGGGGGTGTTCACCCAGAGCAGCAGCTGCTGGTACGGGTCGGCCCCGGCGAGCGCGAAGGCGAGGACCACGACGGCGCCGAGCACGGTCTGGGCGGCTCCGGCCAGGTACGGGGAGCGGTGGCGGGGGTGGATCCGGCCGAGCGCCTTCGGGAGGACGCCCTCTTCGGAGAGGGCGAGGGTGTAGCGGTTGATGGCGTTGTGGAAGGCGAGGAGGGAGGCGAGGACGCTGGTGAGGATGAGCAGGTGCATCAGGTCGGCGGCCCAGGCTCCGACGTAGGTGGTGATGGCGGCGAAGAAGAGGCCGCCGGGGTCGTCGGCGGCGGCCTGGACGACCTTGTCCTCGCCGAAGGCCTGGATCACGGTCCAGACGATGAAGGCGTAGAAGAGGCCGAGGAAGGCGACCGCGATGTAGGTGGCGCGGGGGATGGTGCGGTCGGGGTTCCTGGCCTCGCGCCGGTAGATGACGGTGGACTCGAAGCCGGTGAAGGCGGCGAAGGCGAAGGCCAGGACGGCGGCGGTGCCGCCGGTGAGGACGTGGGCGGGGGCGAGGCCGCCGACGGAGAGGCCGTCGGCGCCGCCGTCGAGCAGGACGCCGCCGGCGAGGAGGACGAGGATGCCGGTCTCGGCGACGAGGAGGACGCCGAGGACCTTGGCGCCGAAGTCGATCGAGCGGTAGCCGCCGTACCAGATGAGCAGGAGCCCGGCGAGGGAGACGGGCAGCCAGGGGATGTGGTGGCCGAGGGCGGCGGCGGTGTCGGAGGTGGCGGAGCCGAGGAGTCCGTAGACGCCGATCTCCATGCCGTTGTAGCCGAGCATGGCGACGAGGGCGGCGGCGATGCCGACCGGCTTGCCGAGGCCGCGGGTGATGTACGCGTAGAAGGCCCCGGCGCTGCGGACGTGGCGGCTCATGGTGCTGAAGCCGACGGCGAAGACGGCGAGGGTGAGGCCGGCGAGGAGGTAGCCGACGGGGGCGCCGATGCCGCCGAGCAGGATGGCGACGGGGGCGACGCCGGCCATGACGGTGAGCGGGGCGGCGGCGGAGACGACGAAGAAGGAGATGTCGGCGGTGGTGAGGGTGCCGGTTCTCAGGCCTGGGGGCTCGTCGGAGGTGGGTGAGGACATGGCGGGGGAAGCCCTTCCGCGACAGGAAACCTAAAGGCTTTCGGTTTGCGCAATGTAGCCTCGGCCCCGACCGTTCGGGAAGACCCGACGGGCAACCGAACAGGGAGTGACGATTCATGGGCCGGCCGCGCAGACCCCTCCTCGACCGGGAGCGGATCACCACCACGGCGCTCGAGATCGTCGACGAGCTGGGCGAGTTCAGCGTCCCGCAGATCGCCAAGCGGCTCGGGGTGCAGACGGCCTCGGTCTACCACCACGTGGACGGCAGGGACGGCATCGTCGAGCTGCTGCGCGAGCGGGTGGCCGCCGCCATCGACGGCGCGACCCTCGACGAGGAGCCCTGGGACGCCGCCATGGCCGCCTGGGCCCGCTCCTACCGGGCGGCCTTCGCCGCGCACCCGCGTGCGATCCCGCTGCTCACCACGTCACCGGTGCGCGCGCCCAAGGTCCTCGGCCAGTACGAGCAGGCCGTCGGCCGCCTGCTCGACGCGGGGTTCGCCCTGCCGGACGTCATGCCGGTGATCATCGCCCTGGAGAACATCGTGCTCGGCTCGGCCCTCGACATGGCCGCCCCCGAGGCGATGTGGGAGCTGGCCGACGAGACGGCCACCCCCCGGCTGGCCCGCGCCCTCGGCGCGGCCACGGAGGGCCGCACCGACCAGGCCTTCGAGCTGGCCCTCACCGGCTATCTGAGCCATGTCCGGGGGCTGCTGGAATCGGATCAGCTGTAGGACTGGAGCTCGATCAAGTACCCCTCGGGGTCGCGGAGATGGGCGGTCCGCAGGCCGGGCCCCCACTCCGGGCGGTCGGTCGCGCCGAGCACGAGGACCCCGCCGGACTCCAGGCAGAGGGCGAGGGCCTTGTCCACGTCGGGCACCCGCAGCACGAGCATCGCGGCGTCCTGGGCCGGGCCCGGCGCGGCCGGGAGGGTCCCGGTGCCGAGGACGGAGGCCATCGCGCCGCGGTCGAACAGCACCAGGACGGTCCGGTCGTCCTCGGCCTCCCAGTTGGCGTACGGCCCGTCCGGAGCGCCCTTGTCGAGGCCGGCGCCGGTCAGCGGCGGCAGGACCGCCGCGTAGAACCGGAAGCAGTCGGCGAAGCGGCTGACGAGCAGGCGGGGGTACGGGACGTCCACGGCGGGCTCCTCGAAAAATAGTAGGTCCGCACCCACTATAGGAGCGGACCTTAGAATTAGGTCATGTCCTCCGCGCGATCCACCCCGCCTGCCTTGCTCGGCCTCAGCACCTATCTGCTCTCCCGGATCGGCAAGACGGCCCGGGGCAGACTGGCGGACCGGCTGGCCGAACGCGGCCTGCGCCTCTGGGACATGGCGGTCCTCGCCGCCCTCTCCGACTTCGGTCCGCACGCCCAGCGCGACCTCGTCGTCCGGCTCGGCGTCGACCCCAGCGACATGGCCAAGGTGGTCGAGCAGCTGGCCGGCGGCGGATACGTCGAGCGGGCCCGCGACCCCGAGGACCGCAGGCGCGTCTCCGTCACCCTCGCCCCCGCCGGCCGCGACCTCCTCGCGGAGCTCGACGCCGAGGCACGGGCCGTCCAGGACGCACTGCTCGCACCTCTGAGCACGGAGGAACGGGCCGTGCTCCAGGGCCTGTTGCTCCGGGTGCACGAGGGGCTCTAGGCCCCGTAGAAAAGCTCCTCCACGACGGCCCTGGCCCGGCGGGTGATGCGGCGGTAGTCGTCGACCATCTCGCCGACGTGACCCGACTCGTACCCCAAGTACCGCCCCACCGCAGCGAGTTCGCGCGGGTCGGAGGGGAAGGTGTCGCCGGGGCGGCCGCGGACCAGCATCACCGCGTTGCGCACCCGGGTGGCGAGGACCCAGGCCTCGTCGAGGGTCTGCGCCTCCTCCGTCGGGATCAGGCCCGCCGCGTGGGCGGCGGCCAGGGCCTCGCGGGTACGGGTCGTGCGCAGGCCCGGCTCGACCCAGCCGTGCCGCATCTGGAGCAGCTGGACCGTCCACTCGACGTCGCTCAGGCCGCCGCGCCCGAGCTTGGCGTGGAGGGTCGGGTCGGCGCCGCGCGGCAGCCGTTCGGACTCCATCCGGGCCTTGAGGCGGCGGATCTCGCGGACCGCGTCCTCACCGAGCCCCTCGGCCGGGTACCGCAGCGGGTCGACGAGTGCGACGAACCGGTCGGCCAGGTCCCGGTCTCCGGCCATGGGTTCGGCGCGCAGCAGCGCCTGGCTCTCCCAGACCAGCGACCAGCGGCGGTAGTAGGCCTCGTACGACTTGAGGGTGCGCACCAGGGGGCCACTCTTGCCCTCCGGGCGCAGATCCGCGTCGATCAGCAACGGCGGGTCGGCGGTGGGGAGTTGGAGGAGCCGTCGCATCTCGGCGACCACCCGGTTCGCGGCCTTGGCCGCCACCTGCTCGTCGACGCCCTCGCGCGGCTCGTGCACGAACAGCACGTCGGCGTCGGAGCCGTACCCGAGTTCGTGGCCGCCGAAGCGGCCCATGCCGATGACCGCGAACCGGGTCGGCAGCTCCTCGCCCCACTCGGCGCGCACGGCGGCCCGCAGGGCGCCGGCGATCGTCGCCGCGTTGAGGTCGGTGACGGCCTCGCCCACCCGGTCGACGAGGGAGCCCGGGTCCTGCTCGCGGGGGTTGTCCTCGGTGCCGTACGAGCCGATGAGGTCGGCCGCGGCGGTACGGAACAGCTCCCGGCGGCGCACCCCGCGGGCCGCGGCGACGGCCTGCTCGGCGTCGTCCGCGCGGCCCACCGCCGCCAGGACCTCCTGCTCCAGATGGTCCCGGCCGCGCGGCTTCAGACCCTCCGGGTCGCCGAGGATCGCGACGGCCTCGGGGGCGCGGAGCAGCAGGTCGGGGGCGAGGCGGCCGGCGGAGAGGACCCGCGCGAGGTTCTCGGCTGCGGCGCCCTCGTCGCGCAGGAGGCGCAGGTACCAGGGGGTCTTGCCGAGGGCGTCGGAGACCTTGCGGAAGCCGAGGAGTCCGGAGTCCGGGTCGGCCGAGTCGGCGAACCAGCCGAGCAGCACGGGGAGCAGGGTCCGCTGGATCGCGGCCTTGCGGGTGACCCCGGAGGCCAGGGCCTCCAGGTGGCGCAGGGCGGCGGCGGGGTCCGCGTATCCGAGGGCTTCGAGGCGCTGCCCGGCGGCCTTGGGGCTGAGCCGGATCTCGCCGGGGGCGAGCTGGGCGACGGCGTCGAGCAGCGGCCGGTAGAAGAGCTTCTCGTGCAGCCGGCGGACGACGGCCGCGTGCCGCTTCCACTCCTTGTTGAGGTCGGCGACCGGGTCGGTGCGCAGTCCGAGGGAGCGGCCGAGGCGGCGCAGATCGGCCTCGTCCTCGGGGACGAGGTGGGTGCGGCGCAGCCTGTACAGCTGGATGCGGTGCTCCATGGCCCGCAGGAAGCGGTACGCCTCGTCGAGCTGGGAGGCGTCGGCGCGGCCGACGTAGCCTCCGGCGGCGAGGGCGGCGAGCGCGTCGAGGGTGGTGCCGCTGTGCAGGCCGGCGTCGCTGCGGCCGTGCACGAGCTGGAGGAGCTGGACGGCGAACTCGACGTCCCTGAGGCCGCCGGGGCCGAGCTTGAGCTCGCGCTCGACCTGGGCGGCCGGGATGTTGTCGACGACGCGGCGGCGCATCTTCTGCACGTCGGCGACGAAGTTCTCGCGCTCGGCGGCCTGCCAGACGAGCGGGGAGACGGCGTCGATGTACTGGGCGCCGAGCTCCAGGTCGCCGGCGACCGCCCGCGCCTTGAGCAGGGCCTGGAACTCCCAGGTCTTCGCCCAGCGCTGGTAGTAGGCGAGGTGGGAGGAGAGGGTGCGGACGAGGGGGCCGTTGCGGCCCTCGGGTCGCAGATTGGCGTCGACCGGCCAGATGGTGCCCTCGACGGTGGTCTCGGAGCAGATCCTCATCAGATGGGAGGCGAGCCGGGTCGCGGCCTGGATCGCCTTGGCCTCGTCGGCGCCTTCCGCGGGCTCCCCCACGAAGATCACGTCCACGTCCGAGACGTAGTTCAGCTCGTGGCCGCCCGTCTTGCCCATCGCGATCACCGCGAGCCGGCACATGGCGGCGTCCGCGGGCGCGGCCGTGCGGGCGATGGCGAGGGCGGCGCGCAGGGTCGCCGTCGCCAGGTCGGCGAGCTCGGCGGCGGCCTGGGCGACGTCGGTGGTGCCGCACACGTCACGGGCGGCGATGGCGAGGAGGCAGCGGCGGTAGGCGACCCGCAGCGACACCGCGTCGGTGGCCTCGGCGAGCCCCTGCTCGAACTCGGCGACCCCCGGGTGCAGGTCGGCCGCCTCGTAGGTGACGAGGGACTCCCAGTCGCGGGGGTGCCGGGCCAGGTGGTCGGCGAGCGCCTCGGAGGCGCCGAGCACGCCGAGGAGCCGGTCGCGGAAGGGCTTCGCGGAGAGCAGCGTGGTGGTGAGGGTCTGCCGCTCGGTCTCGGGCTGTGCCTCGACGAGCCGGACCAGGCCGCGCAGGGCGAGGTCGGGGTCGGCGGTGGCGCCGAGGGCGTCGAGGAGGACGGGGTCGCCCTGGAGCGCGGAGAGCTCGGGCACGTCGAGGAGCCGTTCGGCACCCGAGGGGTCGGTGAACCCGTGCCGCAGCAGACGTGAGAACGTACTGCTCCTGCGTCCCGGCACCGTCATTCCGCCGCTCCCTCCAGGCACTGGAGACCGAGCCTATCGGGAGCGGCGGCCGGGGGCTTCCCCGCCTGCCGATCGCGCCGCATCACACGTGAGATCGCACACAAAGATCGCTTTACGGACGAATGAACCGTAAATCTGGAAGATCCGTCTAGATGTACGCGACGCCTCCGCAGGGTGTCGCGCCGCCGCGCCCTGCCCTGTCCTGTCTGCCCGCTCGCCCTACCCTGCCCCGCCCCGCCCCGCCCCGCCCGTCAGTGAAAGCGCACCGCCGATCATGCCTGTCCGCCCTCGCCGCCCCTCCCGCCGCAGAATCGTTTCGGCGGCTGTCGCGACCGTTCTCGTCGGCGGCACCTTCGCCGGACTCCTCTCGGTGACGACGGCGAAGCCCGAGGCACCCGAGGCGAAGGCACCGGCGAAGACCGGCTCCAGGCCGCACGCGAAGGCCTCCAACGAGCCGCACGCGAAGAACCCGGCGCCGCACTCCCCCGTCTCCGTCGTGCAGATCGTGGCCCACCCGGACGACGACCTGTTCTTCATGAACCCGGACGTCTCCCAGTCCCTGCGCTCCGGCAGCCCCCTGGCCGCCGTCTACCTCACCGCCGGCGAGTCCGACGGCGTCAACGCGCGCCCGAGCGACGCCCAGGGCCTCGCGCCCGACAAGGCGGGCTACGCCGAGGCCCGGCAGAACGGCATACGCGCCGCGTACGCCGAGATGGCGACGGGCAGCCGCGCCAGCGCCTGGGACCGGGAGGCGATACCCACGGCCGGCGGCGGGTGGGCCGAACTGGACATCCTGCGCGCCCGGCCACAGATCAAGCTGGTGTGGCTCCAGCTGCGCGAGGCGGGCTCCATCAACGGCGACCGCCCCGACAGCCTCCACGGCCTCTGGGACGGCCGGATCACCGCGCTCGGCTCGCAGCGCTCCGCCGGCACCCCGGTCGCCGCCGACTTCACGTACACGAAGGAGCAGGTCGTCGCCACGGTGACCGGGCTCCTGGAGCGGTTCCGGCCGACCTTCGTCCGGATGCAGGACCCCAGCCCCGGCACGTACCCCAAGAGCGGGGCCTACCGGGACCACCAGGACCACCTGTTCGGGGCGCGGTTCGCGCAGGCCGCGCTCGCCCGGTACGCGGAACTCCCCGGGCACCCGCACGTCGGCGTGCAGAACTACCTCGGCTACCCGACCAGCGCCCTGCCGCACACCCTCGACCCGGCGGCGGCCGACGCGAAGCTGAGGACCCTGAAGACCTACGCCTGGCTGGACGGCGTCCACGACTGCGGGACGGACGCGGGCTGCGGCGACCTGAAGGTGGCCGCGCGGCCCGCCGGGCGCGGCTGGACCCAGACCGTCCGCTACGCCCGGGGCACGTCCACCTCCTGGGTCCAGCGCGATCCGGCCGGCGGCCTCCACGCCTTCTCCGTCCTCGACGGGCGCCTCGCTGCCTGGCGGAAGCCCGCGGACGCCGTGGCCTGGCAGGGCCCGGTGCTGCTGCCCGGCGACGGCCTCGACAGCGGGGTCACCTCCGTGACCCTGCCCGACGGCCGGATAGCCGTCTTCGGCACCCGTACGACCTTCGGCGGCGCGGCGTCCGCCTACGGGCGCGAGGTCGTGACCACCGTCCAGTCGGCGCCGGGCGGAGGTTTCGGCTCCTGGCGCTCGCTCGGCACGCCCGAGCGCGACGACGCCGCCGGGACCTCCGACATCAGCGCACCCGCCGTCACCGTGGCCCCCGACGGCCGGTTCACCCTGATCCTGCGCGACAGCCGCCACCGGCTGACGGCCCGCGAGCAGCGGGCCGACGGCGGCTGGGGTCCGTGGCGGTCCCTGGGCGGCGCGGAGGTGTACGGCGACCCGGTGGCGGCGACGGACGCGAGCGGCCGCGGGTACGTCTTCGCCAGCACCCCGGACACCGTCCTCGCCTGGGCCCAGCGGAGCCCCGGCGGGCCGCTGACCGGACCGGCGCCCACCGGGCTGCCGACGACGACCCTCGCGCTGAGCGCGAGCGCGGCGCCGGACGGAGCGGGTGTACGGCTCTGGTTCCGCAAGCCGGCCTCCGGCGACCTGCGGAGCGCCGACTTCTCCGGTACCGGCCCGGTCTCCCCCGTCACCGAACTGTCCGGCACCGGCGTCGCCGGCTTCGGCCCGGTGAGCGGCGGCGACGGCCTGCTCGCGGTCCGCTCCCGCACCGGCTTCCTGGCGACGGCGCCGCACGGCCGGGCCGGGGCGCGGCCGGTCTGGACGCTGGAGAGGTTCCTGTTCTCCGGCGCGCCGGACGCCGGCACGGACGGGGTGGCGGCGATCGGCCTGGACGGCCGGCTGCACTGGACACCGGCGGGACGCTGACGGCGATCCGGGGTGCGGGGGCCGGTCGCGTACGGGACCGTGGTCTCCATGAACATGACCCTGGAAGTCGTCACGGTCCCCGTCAGCGATCTGGACCGGGCGAAGGAGTTCTACGGCGACAAGTGCGGGTTCACCATCGACCTGGACACCGAGGTCGCGCCCGGCATCCGGATCATCCAGGTGACGCCGCCGGGCTCGCGCTGCTCGATCGCGCTGCAGAGCGGCATGCCGCAGATGCCGGGCACGAAGGAGATGCCCCCGGGCAGCCTGCACGGCCTTCAGCTCTGCGTCACCGACATCGAGGCGGCACGGACGGAGCTCGTCGGCCGGGGGGTCGACGTCTCGCCGGTGATGCACGTCGGCGCGGCGGGCTGGGAGGACGGCAAGGGCGGCACCTGGAACTCGTTCATGACCTTCGAGGATCCGGACGGCAACGGCTGGGTGGTGCAGGAGGCCCCGTCGGAGCTGTCGGAGCGCTGAGCCCCGCCACGGCCTCGGCATCCGACCGTCGGCAGATGCGCGACGCCCCACGTGTCGCCGTCCACCGCCGGGGCGTGGAAGGCACCCGGGCACTCCCGCCCGCCCCGGGCGGGCGGGCGCCGGAGACGCGCGGCCCAGGCGGTCTCTTCCGGCCTAGGTCGTCTCTTTCGGATCTTGCCGGTTGAGCCCGCGGCGTCTGGTGCCTGGGGTCTCCCCGGGCACGCCAGGGCCGAGGGGACACATCGCAAGGCGGAGGGTCGCCCGATTACTGGACGTACTCGGGCGAGCCCGACAACGCTGCGAGGTGCGGTGCCAGGCGTCGCGGGTCAGGCAAGATCCGGAAGAGACGGCCTAGAACCCGAGGTAGAAGTGTCGGAGCTGCTCGTCCTCCGCGACGCAGCGCATCCCGGCCGCCTCCATCACCCGGTGCGAGGCCGGGTTGTCCAGGTCGGCGTCGCCCTTCACCCCGGTGACGCCGGCCACCCGGGCCAGTTCGAGGAGCGCCCGCAGGGCCTCGGAGGCGTACCCCCTGCCCCGCACTCCGGGGACGAGCCCGTAGCCGACGGTCGCGACGCCGATCTCGTCCGGCGGCCCGTGGAACCCGATCCCGCCCACGGCGACGCCGCTGTCCGCGAGCCGTATCTCGTACGGCCGGAACACCCCCGGGTCGCCTCGCTCGGCGACCCCGCGCAGAAAGCCGGTGCAGGCCCGGACGTCCCCGTCCAGCGGGTACTCCTCCCCCCAGAGGTCCCCGTCCCCGGGCTCCCGGGCGACGATGCGCTCGGCCTCGCCCACGCCCATCGGATACAGCACGAGCCGCGCGGTGGCGACT
Organism: Streptomyces sp. NPDC002825; assembly: GCF_040295385.1. Taxonomy (NCBI): domain Bacteria; kingdom Bacillati; phylum Actinomycetota; class Actinomycetes; order Kitasatosporales; family Streptomycetaceae; genus Streptomyces; species Streptomyces sp. NPDC002825. Next base: position 105,701 of record NZ_JBEOVH010000014.1, on the reverse strand, counting down.
GATTCGATCTTCACCGCGGCAGTCTGAACGGCGGGCCCGGACCCGGGCAAACGAGTTTCCGGCCCTACGCCGGGCGCTGCCCTCGCGCCGCCCAGCGCCGCAGCCTCGCCGTGTTGCTCCGCTTTCGCGACCGCGTCCCCCCGGTCTCCTCCGAGACCACCGCGAATGCCCAGACCGGCGTCCACCGGCGCCGGCCTCCGGCCGTGGTCCACCGGACGGCCGGGAGGCCGCTGACGCCGGTGACGGCCGTCCGCGGTATCACCCGCGTCCACAGGAACCCGCGGACCACGAGCCGCTCGGTCTCGCACCGGACCCCCGCGCGGTACCCCCGCACGGCGAGGGTCGCGCACGCCAGGACGGCGGCGAGCGCCACCGCCCACTCCCCGGCGGTCCCGGCCCCCGCCCCGTACACGAGGGAGCCGACACCCGGCACGAGCCCGGGCAGCGCGTTGGCCGCCCTGTTGACGGGGGTGGGCATGAGCTCCGTGACCGGGGCCCGCCGGGGAGCGTCCCCCGTCACAGCACCGGCAGGTTCTTCCGGAGCTCGAAGGCGGTGACCTCGGAGCGGTACTCCTCCCACTCCTGCTTCTTGTTGCGCAGGAAGAAGTCGAAGACGTGCTCGCCCAGCGTCTCCGCGACCAGTTCGCTCTTCTCCATCAGGGCGATCGCCTCTCCCAGGTTCTGCGGGAGCGGCTCGATGCCCATCGCGCGGCGCTCCGCGTCGGAGAGGGCCCACACGTCGTCGTCGGCGCCGGCCGGGAGTTCGTAGCCCTCCTCGATGCCCTTGAGGCCCGCGGCGAGGAGCACCGCGTAGGTCAGGTAGGGGTTGGCGCCCGAGTCGATGGAGCGGACCTCGACGCGCGACGAGCCCGTCTTGCCCGGCTTGTACATGGGGACGCGGATGAGGGCGGAGCGGTTGTTGTGGCCCCAGCAGATGTACGAGGGGGCCTCGCCGCCCGAGCCGGCCGTGCGCGAGGAGCCGCCCCAGATCCGCTTGTACGAGTTGACCCACTGGTTGGTGACCGCGGAGGTCTCGCCCGCGTGGCGCAGGAGGCCCGCGATGAAGGAGCGGCCGACCTTCGACAGCTGGTACTCGGCGCCCGACTCGTAGAAGGCGTTCCGGTCGCCCTCGAAGAGCGACAGGTGGGTGTGCATGCCCGAGCCCGGGTAGTCCGAGAACGGCTTCGGCATGAACGTGGCCTGCACGCCCTGTTCGAGCGCCACCTGCTTCATGACCAGGCGGAAGGTCATGATGTTGTCCGCCGTGGACAGCGCGTCGGCGTAGCGCAGGTCGATCTCCTGCTGGCCCGGCGCGCCCTCGTGGTGGGAGAACTCCACCGAGATGCCCATCGACTCGAGCATGGTGATGGCCTGGCGGCGGAAGTCCATGCCGACGTTCTGCGGGGTGTGGTCGAAGTAGCCCGAGTTGTCGGCCGGGGTGGGCCGGGTGCCGTCGAGCGGCTTGTCCTTCAGGAGGAAGAACTCGATCTCGGGGTGGGTGTAGAAGGTGAAGCCGAGGTCGGAGGTCTTGGCAAGAGCGCGCTTCAGGACGTAGCGCGGGTCCGCGAAGGACGGCGAGCCGTCGGGCATGAGGATGTCGCAGAACATCCGGGCCGTGCCCGGGGCCTCGGCGCGCCACGGCAGGATCTGGAAGGTGCCCGGGTCCGGCTTGGCGATCATGTCCGATTCGTAGACACGGGCGAAGCCCTCGATCGCCGAGCCGTCGAAGCCGATGCCCTCGTCGAAGGCCTGCTCCAGCTCGGCGGGCGCCACGGCCACCGACTTCAGGAAGCCGAGCACATCGGTGAACCACAGGCGCACGAAGCGGATGTCGCGCTCCTCGAGCGTACGGAGCACGAATTCCTGCTGCTTGTCCATTTCCACACCCATCCTCGCTGGTCAGGCCGCCTGCTCCCACCGCCTCCGGTACATCGGGGGGCACCTGAGCATCCCACCACATGGTTTCGCGCACGTTGCACACCCATACTGCCTGCTCGGGTGTGACTCAGGTAACGGGGGAACGGCCGAAACGGGAGGGTTGCCGGTCCGTCCGGCGGCCGCCCGCCCGTACCGAGTGGTACCCCGTTCGGCCCACGGACGCCTCTCGCCCACTACCATCTGCGCCCATGGGGGCCCCACGGCTCGTACGCCTGTCCCGACACGCGCGTCCCATGGCACTGGCGAGTGCCGTGGCGACGCTCCTCGCCGCGCTCTTCCTCTGTCTGGGGACGGGCCCGGAGCGACAGGACGCCCACCACGAGGGGGAGCCCCGGGTGACGGCCCTCGCCGGCACCGGCGAGTACATCTGCCCGTACGACCGCGGCGGCTGCTCCCTCTTCCCCTCGCTCTCCCCCGCGGTGCTCAGCGCGCCCCCGCTCGACGCCCCGCTGCACGCGGAGGGCGGGACGCCGCGTCTCGCGCCGCCCTCCGTCGACGGCACGGCGCGCCGTTCGGACGCCCGGCCGCGCGCGCCGGACCTGCACGTCCTTCAAGTTCTCCGGACATAGCGGCGGCGGGCGCCCCGCCCACAGGCGGGCCCCGCCCCCGCATGTCCACCCCCGAACTCCACCCCACTCCTGAAGAAGGACGACATCACCATGGCCGCCAACCGCTCCGCCACCGCCACCAACGACCGCCGCGCCCGAATAGAGGCCGCGCGGCGCGCCGAGCAGGCCCGTGAGCGCCGCAACCGCCTCCTGACCATCGGCATCTCTTCCGTCGTCGTGCTGAGCCTCGTCGGCTTCGGCACGTTCATGCTGATGAAGGTCTCCGACAAGAAGGAGGCGGAGGAGAAGGCCGCCAAGGCCCCCATAGCGGCCGAGAAGTCCTGGGACCCGAAGAAGCTCGGCCGCAACCACGTCACCACGGCCGTGAAGTACGACATGAAGCCGCCGGTGGGCGGTGACCACAGCCCGGTCTGGATGAACTGCGACGGTGTGGTCTACGACAAGAAGATCGCCGACGTGAACGCCGTGCACTCGCTGGAGCACGGGGCCGTCTGGGTGACGTACAACAAGCAGGCCTCCCAGGCCGACGTGAAGAAGCTGGCCGACAAGGTCGGCAAGACCAAGTACTCGCTGATGAGCCCCGTGGACGACCAGGCCGGGGCGATCATGCTGTCCGCCTGGGGCAAGCAGGTGACCGTGGACGGCGCTGACGACCCGCGCGTCGACGCCTTCTTCACGAAGTACGTGCAGGGTCCGCAGACCCCGGAGCCGGGCGCGGCCTGCACGGGCGGCCTCGACGCCAGCGGCCAGGGCGGTACGGGGATGGGTCAGTGAAGCTGAACCGTACGCAGGGGGCGGCGGTGACCGCGGTCGCCCTCGCGGTGCTGTTCGCCGGGGGCGCGGTCACCGTCGCCTCCGCCGACCGCGACGAGGCCCCGGCCACCCCGGTCTCCTCCTCCGCGGACGCCGGCTTCGCCCGGGACATGGCCGTCCATCACCAGCAGGCCGTCGAGATGTCGTTCATCGTCCGGGACCGGACGCAGGACGAGGAGGTCCGCCGGCTCGCGTACGACATCGCCAACACCCAGGCCAACCAGCGGGGCATGATGCTCGGCTGGCTCGACCTGTGGGGGCTGCCCAAGAACGTGTCCGGCGTCGAGCCGATGGCCTGGATGGGCATGGGCGCTTCGGGTGACGCGGGCGACCTGGACGGGGCCCTGATGCCGGGCATGGCGACCGACGCGCAGCTGGACGAGCTGAGGAAGGCCAGCGGCCGGGAGGCGGAGGTCCTGTACCTGAAGCTCATGACCGCGCACCACAAGGGCGGGGTCCACATGGCCGAGGGCTGCGTCCAGAAGTGCGGCGTGGAGATCGAGCGGAACCTCGCCCAGGGCATGGTCGACGCGCAGACCTCCGAGATGGCGCTGATGGCGGACATGCTGAAGAAGCGCGGGGCCTGAGGCTCCCTCTTCGCAGGGCCTGCGGCCCCCGTGACCCGCTGCGGTCGCGGGGGCCGGGTCGTCCGCCGACAATGGGTGGGCTCGGGGATTCGTACGACACGTTCGACGAAAGGTACGTACCCCATGACCACGGCGAAGGACATCATGCACCCCGGGGCCCAGTGGATCCCGGCACACGAGACGCTCGACCGCGCAGCCCAGCTGATGCGCAACCTGAACGTGGGCGCGCTGCCCATCGCCGACGAGGACGAACGACTCTGCGGCATCCTCACGGACCGCGACATCGTGGTCGGCTGTGTGGCGATGGGCCACGACCCGTCGAAGGTCACCTGCGGCGAGATGGCGAAGGGCACCCCGCGCTGGGTCGAGTCGGACGCGGACGTGGGCGCCGTCCTTGAGGAGATGCAGGGCCACCAGATCCGGCGGCTGCCCGTCATCGAGGACAAGCGGCTCGTCGGCATGATCAGCGAGGCGGACCTGGCCAGGCATCTGTCGGACGAGCAGCTCAAGGCGTTCTGCGCGAGCGTCTACTCCCCGTCCTGACCTCTCCTGACCCCTCCTGACCCCTACGACAGGATCGCCCGGGCCACCGCGTCCGGGCGGTCGCGCATGACCAGATGGCCCGACGGTTCGGCCGCCTCGTAGCGGGCGCCGAGCCGCCGGGCCAGTGCGCGCTGGCGCCGTTCCCAGCGGGCGGAGCCGTCGGGCGCGGCGAGCACGGTGACGGGGAGGTCCGGCGGCAGCGGGTGCCGCTCGCGCAGGGCGAGGAGCTCGGCGGCGACGGCCCCGTAGTGGGCGTTCTCCAGGAGGGTGCCGCGCAGCACGCGTGAGGTGCCGTAGACGCGGCGGATCAGGGCGGCGGGCGCCGGGTCGGGGCGGACGGTGAGCCTGCGGAGCGCGGGGCCGAGCGCGGCGGGCACTCCGGCGGCGCCGAGGACGGCGCCGAGGGCCCGGGCGCCGGCGGTCGTACGGGAGGGGCGGGGGTGCTCCTCCACCGAGGAGTCGACGAGGACGAGGGCGGCGGTCCGGTCCGGGTGGAGCCGGGCGAAGGCCTCCGCGTGGAACCCGGCGATCGAGTGCCCGACGACGGTGGCGGGCCCGTCGTGGCCGAGGGCGTCGAGGACGGCCGCGATCCGGTCGGCCTCGCCCGCCGCCGTGGGCGGCGCGGCCGCCGGCGCGGAGAGCCCGTGGCCGGGGCGGTCGAAGCGGACGACCGTGCGGTGCGGCGCGAGGTACGGGACGACCGGGTCCCAGTCGAACCAGCTCAGGCCGAGGCCCGCGCTGAGGACGCAGACGGGCCCGGAGCCGTCGACGGCCAGGTGGTGGGCGACGCCCCCGATCCGTACGAACGAGGTCGTCACCGTTCCTCCCGCAGGAGGGAGGCGGCCAGGACGGCGAGCCACACCGCCACCAGGAGGACCTGGAGCCGCTGGCCCGCGCCGAGGGACCAGACGCCCTTCCCGGCCTCGAAGGCGGCGACGGCGGCGAGGGTCCAGGCGGTGGCGGCGAGCTCCAGCGCGACGAGGACGGGGCCGGTACGGGCCAGGAGCGGCCACCGCCCGTACCGCCGGGCGGCGGTGGTCAGGGCGACGAGGGCGGCGAGCGCGCCGGTCATCGCGAGGCTTGAGCTGACGGCGTGGGCCGTATGGGTGGCGGGGACGAGTCCGGCGGTCTCGCGGGCGGCGCACTCGGGGTCGGCGGTCGGGGCGCAGCTGAGCGGCAGCCGCGAGTCGGCGGCGGTGGCGGCGCCGAAGACGGCGAGGGCGATCCAGCCGGTGAGCAGCCAGGGGCGGCGGGCCCGCCCGGGGCGGCGGGCCCGGGTCGGCACCCCGGCGTCCGGTGGTCGCCGGGGCCGGCCGGACGCGAGGCCCGTGAGGGCGCCGGTCAGGACGAGGAGGCCGGCGGCGAGGTCGGTGGCGCGGAAGAGACCGCCGAGGGGCTGGTCGGCGGCGGCGAGTTCGGAGACGTACGTCCGGACCGGGTCGAGGCCGGTCCGGACGAGGACTTCGAGGAGCCAGGCGGTGTACGCGAGCGCGCCGAGGGCGAGGAGGACTCCGGCCGTACGCGTGACACTCCTGGACATACCGGCTCGAACGTCAGGGCGCTACCGATGGTTCCCGGTGCTCGGGGTGGACCCAGCCGGGCTTGCGGTACCTGAGGAGCGCGGCCGGGATGGCGAGGCCGAGGATCAGCAGTCCGCCGCCGACGATGAGGAGGTAGCGCCAGAGCGGCTGGTCGCCGAACTGGTCGGGCGGGACGAAGCCGATGACGAGGGCGGCGACGGAGGCGACGAAGCCGATGCCGGCGACCCATCCGACGGCGGGGACGCGGAAGCCGCGCTCGACGTCGGGCTGGGTCCTGCGGAGTTTGACGACGGCGACGAACATCAGCAGGTAGGCGATGAGGTAGATCTGCACGGTGATGACGGAGAACATCCAGTAGGCGCTGGAGACGTCGTCGCTGAAGGCGTAGAGGACGCCGATCAGGGTGGTGACGACGCCCTGCGCGATCATGATGTTCTGCGGGGCGCCGTCCTTGTTGAACTTCTGCAGCGAGGGCGGCAGATAGCCCTCCTGCCGGGAGAGCAGGACGAGGCCCTTGGCGGGTCCGGCGAGCCAGGTGAGCATGCCGCCGAGGGCGGCGCAGACCAGCATGATGCCGACGACCTTGGTCATCCAGCCGATGGAGAAGTGGTCGAAGAAGGCCTGGAAGGCCTGCATCAGACCGGCGGTGAGGCTGAGCTGCTCCGCCGGCATGACCCAGGCGATGGCGAGGGCCGGAAGGATGAAGATCAGCAGGACGAGGCCGGTCGCCAGGAACATCGACTTCGGGTACTCGCGCTTGGGCTCGCGCAGCGAGGAGACGTGGACGCCGTTCATCTCCATGCCCGCGTAGGACAGGAAGTTGTTGACGATGAGGACCAGGCTCGCGAGTCCGGTCCACGGCGGGAGCCAGTGGTCGGCGCTCATGGGCTGGGCGGAGGGGTTGCCCTGGCCGAGGAAGACGATGCCGAGGGCGACCAGGAGGACGCCGGGGATGAGGGTGCCGACGATCAGGCCGAAGGAGGAGAGGCCGGCGATCGTCTTCGTACCGCGCGAGGAGATCCAGACCCCGGACCAGTAGATGACGATGATGACGATGGCGACGTAGAGCCCGTTCTCCGCGAGGGAGGGGTCGATGACGTACGCGAAGGTCGAGGCGACGTACGCGAGCAGGCTCGGGTAGTACGCGATGGTCATGGCGAACTGGCACCAGACGGCGAGGAATCCGAGGGGCTTGCCGAGGGCCTCGCTGACCCAGCGGTAGATGCCGCCGGACCAGCCGGAGGCGAGCTCGGCGCCGACGAGGGCGGTGGGGAGCAGGAAGACGAGGGCGGGGAGCAGGTAGAGGAAGATCGCGGCGAGTCCGTAGATGGCCATGGACGGCGAGGGCCGCAGGCTGGCGACGGACGCGGTCGTCATGAAGGCGAGCGTCAGCCAGGAGATGCTGTTCATTCCCGGGGGACGCCCCCGGACCCCCTGCTTCTTGCTGCCGTCGCCCTGGGGGCCCGCGGTGTCGGTCGCGGAGGGACGTGCCGACTCTGCCGGTTCGTCAGTGGTCGTCATGGGCCCATGATCAGCGGGGTGCGGCCGCCCCGCATGTCGGGCCTCCGGCGGGGCCGGGTCCGGGTCGGGTGCCGCATCCTCCGGCCGGTCATGAAACCGCCGGCCGGGGCCTGTTCGTCCGGTCTGGCGTCGGCGTTTCGGATCGACTCGGAGGACCCGCATGACCACGCCCATGGACCAGCCCGACGCGGACAGTTCGACTCCGCCGCAGCCGGGCGCGCCCGGGACACCGGGGGTGCCCGGGCCGTCTCCGTACGCCGCGCCGGCCGCCCTCGGCGGTCTCGCCGTTTCCGCGCTCGTCCTCGGCATCGTCGGTCTGGCCCTCGCGACCGTCCCGTTCCTCTTCTGGCTCGGCGCGATGCTGGGCGTCGTGGCGCTCGTCATCGGCATCGTCGGTCTCGCCCAGGCGGAACCGGGGGCAGGCAGGGGGGTGGCGGCCGTCGGCATCGCGCTCGGTACCGTGACGCTCTTCGTGTCGGCGGGCTGGCTGGTCCTCCTCCTCTTCGTCGCGCACGCCGGCGACGACACGGACGAGACCGTCCCCGAGTCCGAGCAGGCCTCCGCCGCGCCGGGGACACCGGGCGCCGGGGCCCTGCCCGCGACCCCGGTGGAGCCGGCCGGGACCGGCCCGGCGGTCCTGGCGTTCGGCGAGACCCACGCGTACGGGCCGGCGATCCGGAGCGTCCCGGTGAAGTGACCCGGGAACCGCTCCCGGATCCCAGGACATAGCGTCGGTCTGACGATTACACTGGGCGGGTGCCTCAACTACGCCTCGCCCTGAATCAGATCGACTCGACCGTCGGAGACATCGCCGGGAACGCCGAGGCGATCGTGCACTGGACCCGGCACGCCGCCGGGCAGGGCGCGCATCTCGTCGCGTTCCCCGAGATGGCGCTGACCGGATATCCCGTCGAGGACCTCGCCCTGCGCTCCTCCTTCGTCGAGGCCTCCCGGACGGCCCTGCGCGGGCTCGCCCGGCGCCTCGCCGACGAGGGGTTCGGGGAGCTGCCGGTCGTCGTCGGCTACCTCGACCGCTCCGAGCGGGCCCAGCCGCGGCTCGGCCGTCCCGCCGGGTCCCCGGAGAACGCCGCCGCTGTCCTGTACGGCGGCGAGGTCGTGCTGCGCTTCGCCAAGCACCACCTGCCGAACTACGGCGTCTTCGACGAGTACCGCTACTTCGTGCAGGGCGACACCCTGCCGGTGGTCCGCGTCCACGGCGTCGACGTGGCCCTGGCGATCTGCGAGGACCTCTGGCAGGAGGGCGGCAGGGTGCCGGCGACGCGCAGCGCCCGCGCGGGACTGCTGCTGTCGGTCAACGCCTCGCCGTACGAGCGGAACAAGGACGACACCCGGCTCGAACTGGTCCGCAAGCGGGCCCAGGAGGCCGGCTGCGTCACCGCCTATCTGGCGATGACGGGCGGTCAGGACGAGCTGGTCTTCGACGGCGACTCGATCGTCGTGGACGCGGCCGGCGAAGTGATCGCGCGCGCCCCGCAGTTCGTGGAGGGCAGCGTGATCCTCGATCTGGAGCTGCCGGCGGCCGAGAAGGACGCGCCCGAGGGCCTGGTGGACGACGGGCTGCGGATCGACCGGGTGGTGCTCTCCGAGGAGCCGCTGCCCGCGTACGAGCCGGAGCTGACGGGCGGTTACGCGCACCGGCTCGACGACGACGAGGAGGTGTACTCGGCGCTGGTCATCGGACTGCGGGCGTACGTCGCGAAGAACGGTTTCCGCTCGGTCCTGATCGGCCTGTCCGGCGGCATCGACTCGGCGCTCGTCGCCTCGATCGCCTGCGACGCGCTCGGCGCGGACAACGTGTACGGCGTGTCGATGCCCTCGAAGTACTCCTCCGACCACTCGCGCGGCGACGCCGCCGAACTGGCCCGCCGCACCGGGCTGCACTTCCGCACGGTGTCGATCGAGCCGATGTTCGACGCGTACATGGGCGCGCTCGGACTCACCGGTCTCGCCGAGGAGAACCTCCAGTCGCGGCTGCGCGGCACGATGCTGATGGCGCTCTCCAATCAGGAGGGCCACATCGTCCTCGCGCCCGGCAACAAGTCGGAGCTCGCGGTGGGCTACTCGACGCTGTACGGCGACTCCGTCGGCGCGTTCGGGCCCATCAAGGACGTCTACAAGTCGGACGTCTTCCGGCTCGCGCGCTGGCGGAACCGGGCGGCCGAGGACCGCGGGCAGACCCCGCCGATCCCGGAGAGCTCGATCACCAAGCCGCCCAGTGCCGAGCTGCGCCCCGGCCAGGTCGACACGGACTCGCTGCCGGACTACGAGGTCCTGGACGCGGTCCTCGCCCTGTACGTGGACCGGGACCAGGGCCGGGACGCCATCGTGGCGGCCGGCTTCGACGAGGCGCTCGTGGCGCGGACGCTGCGGATGGTGGACACGGCGGAGTACAAGCGGCGCCAGTACCCGCCGGGCACCAAGATCTCGGCGAAGGGCTTCGGCAAGGACCGGCGGCTGCCGATCACGAACGGCTGGCGGGAGACGCCCCTTCCGTGACCCGCTCGTCCCCGAGGGGGCTTCCCGCGACGACGCGGGAGGCCCCCTCGGCCGTACCGGAACGGTCGAGCAGGCCCGCGACGGCCGCGATCGCCAGGCCGGCGGCGGTGAGGACCGCGCCGACGAGCGCCGGGGAGGTCCAGCCCCAGCCGGCGGAGACGGCGGCCCCGCCGGCCCAGGCGCCGCCCGCGTTGGCGAGGTTGAAGGCCGAGTGGTTGGAGGCGGAGGCGAGCGTCGGGGCGTCCTTCGCCTTGTTCATGACCAGCATCTGGAGCGGGGTGGTCGTCATGAAGCCGACCGCGCCGAGGACCACCACCGTGACCAGGGCGAGCCAGGGCACGTGGACGGTGAAGCGGAACGCGACCAGCGCGAGGACGAGGGCCGCGAGCGAGCCGTACAGCGTGGGGCGCAGCGCCCGGTCGGTCAGCGGGCCCGCGGCGAGCGCCCCGCCGGTCATGCCCAGGCCGAAGAGGGCGAGGACGATCGTCACGGTGGAGTCGCCGAAGCCCATCACCTCGGTGGTCATCGAGGCGAGGTACGAGTAGACGGCGAAGACGCCCGCGAAGCCGAAGACGGCCGTCAGCAGGCCGAGCAGCACCTGCGGGCGGCGCAGCGCGCGCAGCTCCCCGGCGAGGCCCTGTCGCTCGTCGACGGGGACGTACGGCACGAGGCGGGCGAGCGCGGCCATGGCGAGCAGGCCGATCGCGGAGACCACGAGGAAGGTGGCCCGCCAGCCGAGGTGCTGGCCCAGCAGGGTCGCGGCCGGTACGCCGAGGATGTTGGCGACGGTGAGGCCGAGGAACATCGTGGCGACCGCCCGCGCCTGCCGGCCCTCCCGCACCAGCCGGGCGGCGACCACCGCGCCGAGGCCGAAGAACGCGCCGTGCGGGAGCCCGGCGAGGACCCGGCCCGCGACGAGCCAGCCGAAGCCGGGCGCGAGCGCGGAGGCGAGGTTGCCGACCGTGAAGAGCGCCATCAGCAGGAGCAGCATCCGCTTGCGCGGGACGCGCGAGCCGAGCGCGGTGAGGAGCGGGGCGCCGACGACCACTCCGATCGCGTACGCCGAGACGAGGTACCCGGCGGTGGGGACGGAGGTGCCGAGGTCGTCGGCGACCTGCGGGAGCAGGCCCATCATCACGAATTCGGTGGTGCCGATGCCGAAGGCGGAGACGGCGAGCGCGAGCAGCGCCAGGGGCATGGGTGGAGCCTTTCCCGGGAATTAGTTCTTCGACGAAACAAATCGTCTCAGACGTTTTCTTCCCGGCGGCTTCCGCAGGATGAAGGGGAGGTTTCGGGACTCCGGGTCAGAGCTTCACGCGGGCGGCGATCGGCAGGTGGTCGCTGTTCGTCTCCGGCAGCGCCCAGGAGGACATCGGCTCCACGCCCTTGACCATGATCTGGTCGATGCGGGCCATCGGGAACGAGGCCGGCCAGCTGAAGCCGAAGCCGTCGCCCGCCGCGCCCTGGGTGGAGCGCAGCTGGGAGGTGACGGCGTTGAGCGCGCGGTCGTTCATGGTGCCGTTGAGGTCGCCCAGGAGGACGATCCGCTCGTGCCGGTCGTCGGCGATGGCCTCGCCGAGCGCGTTGGCACTGGTGTCGCGCTGGGTGGCGGTGAAGCCGGCGTTCATCTTGACCCGTACCGAGGGCAGGTGGGCGACGTACACGGCCACCTCGCCCTTGGGCGTGACGACGGAGGCGCGCATGGCCCGGGTCCAGCCCATGTGGATGTCGACGGGCTGCGCGGCCCGCAGCGGCAGCTTGCTCCAGAGCCCGACCGTGCCCTGGACCGAGTGGTACGGGTAGGTCTTCGCGAGGCCCTTCTCGTACACCGGGACCATGTCGCCCTTCAGCTCCTCCAGGGCGAGCACGTCGGCGCCGGAGGCGGCGAGCAGGCGGGCGGTGCCCTCGGGGTCGGGGTTGTCGGCGTTCACGTTGTGGGTGGCGACGGTCAGGTCGCCGCCCGGGGCCGACTTGTCGGCGACGAGACCGCCGAAGAGGTTGAGCCACACCGCCGCCGGGAGCAGCAGGGCGATCAGCGCGGTGGCGGAGCGGCGCACGAGGGCGAGCACCAGGAGGAGCGGCACGAACAGGCCGAGCCAGGGCAGGAAGGTCTCGGTGAGGCTGCCCAGGTTCCCGATCCGGTTCGGGATGTCCGAGTGGAACACCATGAGCAGCGTGAGCGCCACCGCCGTCGCGGCGAGCAGGATGCCCCGGCGCCAGATGCCCCGGTCGCGGCGGAGCCCGTCGAGCGCGGTCCGGAACCGGGACCGGGGGCGCCCGCTCCCCGCGCCGCCGTGGTCGGTCTCCGTCATGTCCACCCGCGCCATCGCACTGTCCTCACTGCCTTGCTGCCTTGCCGCACTGCTGTCCCGCTGCGTGACCCGACGTCGACACTAGGCGATGACGGGTCAGTCGTACTCACCCAGGGACGACCTGGGCGCGTGGCGGGTTCCTGCAGGTGGCGCGGGCGGGGAGGCTGTGACAGAACGCGCACATTCGTGCGGTTCAGGGGCGGGGGCGCAGGCCCTCCATGACGGCGTCGACGACCTGCTCGGCGAGGTCGGGCTCCAGGGTGGCGCCGGGGCGGATGACGGTACGCAGGAGCAGCGGGCCGGTGAAGAGGTCGTTCACGAACTCGACGTCCAGGTCGTCGCGGATCTCCCCCAGCTCCATGCCGCGCCGCACGGTGTCGAGGCCCATGCGGCGGCGGGGTTCGATGACGGTGTTCTGGTAGGCCTCCCACAACTTGGGATAGGCCTGCATCTGCGAGAACACGTTGTGCAGGAGGGCGGAGGAGCGCTTGGCGAGGCCCCGTTGGCGCAGCATCTCCAGGAGCATCACGAGGTCGTCCCTCACGGAGGTGCCGGTGAGGACCGGGTCCTGGGGCTCCACGGAGCGGAGCAGCTCCACGAAGAGCTCCTCCTTGCCGGGCCAGCGGCGGTAGATGGTGGCCTTGCCGACGCCGGCGGTACGGGCGATCCGCTCGATGGACAGCTCGGTGAGCGCGACGCCGTCCTCGAGGAGTCCGCCGACGGCGTCGAAGATCGCCTGCTCGACGGCCTCGGAGCGGGGGCGGCCGCGGCGGGCGGACCCGGGGGGTGCCGCGCCCGGGTCCTGGGGGTCGGGGTTCCCGCTGTCCTGCAGGGACACGTGCGCTCCGTCTCTCGTCCGGTTACTGGGTCTGACGTTCCCTGATTCTCCCGCGCGCGTCGAAGGGGGGCACGACACCCCCACGACGGGCCCGGCACGGGCGCCGAGCGGCGCCCCCGCCGGCCCTGGATCGCGGACCTCCCCCGGGAGGGAGCCGCGCCCTCGCCGCACCTGGTTGTGGGCCTGGCCCGATGAGACCGAACCCCTCGCCGCACCGGGTTGCGGGCCCGGGCCCGATGAAGCCGAACCCTTCGCCGCGCCGGTTGTGGGCAGGCGTTCCGCAAGGGGCGATGGGGGTCCCCCCTGCTCAAGCGAAGCCGAGAGCTTGGGGGAGGGTGGGCACAACCCACGACGGCGCCGCACACGGGGTACAGGCTCAGGCACGGAACGCCTAGGCCCGGCTGGGGGCGCCGTCCCGTGTGCCCACCCGTCCCTCCCCCTAGGACTTCGTCCTGGGGGGACCCCCATGCGGGACGGGTGCCCACACGGGGCGCGTGGGCACCGCCCGCCCGGGTGCGGGACCGCGCGGTGTGGGGGCGCCGTCAGGCCGCTCGGGAGGGGGTTTGGGGGGATGGGGTCTCCGTCGGGGGGCGGCCCGGGGACGTGTCGGCCGGCTCCGTCGGCACGCGGCCCGGGAGGAAGATCGCCACGACCGCCGCGCCCGCCAGGGCGATCGCCGCCGAGGCGAGCGCCGTGACGTGCATCGCGTCCAGGAACGCCTCGTACGCCGGGGCGATCAGCGACTTGCCCTCCGGGCCCAGCCGCGACGCGACCGCGAGCGTCGCCTCGACCGACTCGCCCGCCGTGTCCCGCAGGGCCGCCGGGACGCCGCCCAGGTGGCCCTCGATCTCGCCCCGGTACGTGGAGGAGAGCACCGAGCCGAGGACGGCCACGCCCAGCGCGCCGCCGACCTGCCGGAAGGTGTTGTTGATGGCGGAGCCGGAGCCCGCCTTCTCGCGGGGCAGCGCCTGCATGATCGCGACCGTGACGGGCGGCATGATGTGCGCCATGCCCGCGCCCTGGAGGAAGAAGACGACCTCCAGGACCCAGACGGGCGTCGACGCGTCGAAGGCGGCGAAGGCCGCGAGGCCCGCGGCGACGAGCAGCATGCCCGCCGTGCAGACGGCCCGCGCACCGAAGCGGTCCACGACCAGCCGGGCCCGCGGCGCGAAGACCATCTGCGCGACGGCGAGCGGCAGGATGAGCAGCCCGGAATCCAGCGCGCTGTAGCCGCGGACGCTCTGCAGGTAGAAGGCGGAGAAGAAGGTGACGCCCATGAGGGCGAAGAAGACGAGCGCGATCGCGGCGACGGCCGCCGAGAACGCCGGCTTCCTGAAGTACGACATGTCGATGGCCGGGTGGTCGCTGCGCCGCTCGTGGAGGACGAAGACGGCGAGGACCGCGAGGCCGCCGAGGACGGGCGCGAGGACGGTGACGTCGGTGAAGCTCGCCAGCTCGCCGCCGCGGATGATCCCGTACACGAGGAGGACGAGTCCGACGACGGAGAGCAGCACGCCGGGTATGTCGACGCGGCCGGGGTTCGGGTCCCGGGAGTCGGGGACGAGCCACAGCATCAGGGCGAGGGCGAGGAGCACCACGGGCACGTTGACGAGGAAGATCGAGCCCCACCAGAAGTGCTCGAGGAGGATGCCGCCGGTGATGGGGCCGACGGCGATGGCGAGGCCGACGCTGCCGGCCCAGATGCCGATGGCCTTGGGCTGCTCGTCGCGTTCGAAGACGTTCATGAGGACGGCGAGCGTGGCGGGCATGACGAACGCGGCGCCGAGGCCCATGACGGCCCGGTAGGCGATGAGCTCGCCCGGGGAGCCGGACATGGCGGCGAGCGCGGAGCCGATGCCGAAGACGGTGATGCCGAAGAGGAGGACCTTCTTGCGGCCGAGGCGGTCGCCGAGGAGGCCGGAGGTGAAGAGGAGTCCGGCGAAGACGAGCGTGTAGGAGTTGATGGACCACTCCAGCTCGCTCTGGGTGGCGCCGATGCCGGTGGGCGCGGGGGCCGCGATCGTCTTGACGGCGACGTTCAGGATCGAGTTGTCGAGGACGACGATCAGCAGGCTGAGCATGAGGACGCCGAGGACGACCCAGCGGCGTCGGTGGACGGCCTCGGGGACGCGGGGCCCGGCGGGTACGGCGGGTGCGGTGGACGGCTGTGACATGAGCACCACCCTAGAGCCATTTCGATACGAGACCGTCTCGTATCGAAAACACTGAGGAAGTCTTTACGTTGCGGCGGTGTGAACAGCGCCACTCCGGCCCACTTCCCCGCCCGCCCGGCGAAGTGCCACCATGGATGTGGTCCGGGGACGCCACAGGGCGCCTCGAGATGACACAGAGGAGCCGTTCACCATGACGCTTCAGGCTGCCCAGAAACCGCCCGCCGACAGCAGCAAGGCGCTGTACGGAGGGAAGGGCACCCGCCGCATCACCGTCCACGACATCGCCGCCGCCAAGGCCCGCGGCGAGAAGTGGCCCATGCTCACCGCCTACGACGCGATGACCGCCTCCGTCTTCGACGAGGCCGGCATCCCGGTGATCCTCGTCGGCGACTCGATGGGCAACTGTCACCTCGGCTACGACACCACCGTGCCCGTCACGATGGACGAGATGACCCTGCTCTCCGCCGCCGTCGTCCGGGGCACCAAGCGCGCCCTCGTCGTCGGCGACCTGCCGTTCGGCTCGTACCAGGAAGGGCCCGTCCAGGCCCTGCGCAACGCCACCCGGCTCGTCAAGGACGCGGGCGTCGGCGCGATCAAGCTGGAGGGCGGCGAGCGCTCGCTGCCGCAGACCGAGCTGCTCGTCCAGGCCGGCATCCCCGTCATGTCCCACCTGGGCCTGACCCCGCAGTCCGTCAACACCATGGGCTACCGGGTGCAGGGCCGTACCGACGAGTCCGCCCACCGGCTGCTCAGCGACGCCAAGGCGGCGCAGGACGCGGGCGCCTTCGCCGTCGTCCTGGAGCTCGTCCCGGCCGAGCTGGCCGCCGAGGTCACCCGCTCGCTGCACATCCCGACCATCGGCATCGGTGCCGGCGCCGGCACCGACGCGCAGGTCCTCGTCTGGACCGACATGGCCGGCCTGACCGGCGGCAAGGTGCCGCGCTTCACCAAGCAGTACGCCAACCTCCGCGAGACGCTCGGCGACGCCGCCCGCGCCTTCGCCGAGGACGTCAGCGGCGGGGCGTTCCCCGCCGAGGAGCACACCTTCCACTGAGTCCGGTAGGACGCGCAGAGCCACTGCGGCACCTCCGACAGCCCGCCGACATCCCCCATCGGCGGGCTGTCGGTCGTCTGTCGGGGGCTTGTCGGTGGCGCCCTGTTCCATGGTGGACATGACGCGATCACACACCAACGCCGTCGAGGTCCGGGGCCTCGTGAAGCACTTCGGCGCCACCAAGGCCCTCGACGGGGTCGACCTGGACGTCCCGGAGGGCACCGTCCTCGGGGTCCTCGGGCCCAACGGCGCCGGGAAGACCACCCTCGTCCGCTGCCTGTCCACCCTCCTCGTCCCGGACGCCGGGACCGCCACCGTCGCCGGCTACGACGTGGTGAAGCACCCCCGCGCGCTGCGCCGCACCATCGGCCTGACCGGTCAGTACGCCTCGGTCGACGAGAAGCTGTCCGGCTGGGAGAACCTCTACATGATCGGGCGGCTGCTCGACCTCTCCCGCGCCGACGCCCGCCGCCGCGCCGAGGAGATGCTGGAGCGCTTCTCCCTCACCGACGCCGCCAAGCGCCCGGCCATGAACTACTCCGGCGGCATGCGGCGCCGCCTCGACCTCGCCGCCTCGATGATCGGGCAGCCCGCCGTCCTCTACCTGGACGAGCCGACCACCGGCCTCGACCCCCGCACCCGCAACGAGGTGTGGGACGAGGTGCAGCGGATGGTCTCCGAGGGCGCGACCGTCCTCCTCACCACCCAGTACATGGAGGAGGCGGAGCAGCTCGCCAACGAGCTGACCGTCATCGACAAGGGCAGGGTCATCGCCAAGGGCGGGGTCGACGAGCTCAAGGCCAAGGTCGGCGGCCGGACCCTGAAGATCCGCCCCACGGACCCGGCCGACCTGTCCGCCATGGCCGCCGCGCTCCGCGAGACCGGCCTGGACGGGGTCGCCGGCTCGACCGTCGTCCCCGACGAGGGCGCGCTGTACGTGCCGATCCTCGCCGACGAGCAGCTGACGGCCGTCGTGGGCCTGCTGGGCGCCCGCGGCTTCGGCATCGCCCACATCGGCACCCATCTGCCCAGCCTGGACGAGGTGTTCCTCGCGATCACCGGCCAGAAGACCGCCGACGCCGAGCTTTCCGACGCGATCAACGAGGAGGTCGCCGCGTGAGCACGACCACTGTCACCAAGTCCCCCGCGCAGACCGGCGGTTCCCGCCCGGCCGCCGCGCGCACCGCCCCCGCCGCGGAGGGCCGGATCGGCCTGCGGGCCAACCTGCGCCACATCGGCGCCCTGGCCCGGCGCAACGCCCTGCAGATCAAGCAGGACCCGGAGTCGATGTTCGACGCCGTCCTCATGCCGATCATCTTCATCCTGCTGTTCGTGTACGTCTTCGGCGGCGCGATCGCGGGCAAGGGCCACAACGACGTCTACGTCAACTACGTGACGCCCGGCCTGATGGCCATGATGGGCATGAACATCGCGATGGGCGTCGGCACCGGCATCAACGACGACTTCAAGAAGGGGGTGATGGACCGCTTCCGGACGATGCCGATCGCCCGGTCCTCGGTCCTCATCGCGAAGATCGTCGTCGAGGTGGGCCGCATGCTCATCGCCACCGCGATCCTGCTCGGCATGGGCTTCCTGCTCGGCCTGACGATCCACACCTCGGTCCTGCACCTGCTCGCCGCCGTCGGTCTGTCGATGGTCTTCGGCTCCGCCCTGATGTGGATCTTCATCCTGCTCGGTCTCACCATGAAGACGGCCCAGGCCGTCCAGGGCATGGCCATGCTCGTCCTGATGCCGCTGCAGTTCGGCTCCTCGATCTTCGCCCCGCCGACGACGATGCCCGGCTGGCTGCAGACCTTCACCGACTACAACCCGCTGTCCAACCTCGCCGACGCCGCCCGCCACCTCATCAACGGCGGCCCGGTCGCCCACTCGGTGTGGATGACCCTCGGCTGGGCGGCACTGATCACCGTCGTGACGGCGCCGCTCGCGGTCGCCAAGTTCCGCAAGAAGACCTGAGTCCCGACCGGGGGATCATGACTCGGCGCGCTCACTGATCGCGTCGGCGGCGCGACCGAGCAGGGCGGCGGCCTCCTCCAGGGAGAGGCCGCCGCCCTCCGCGTACGCGGCCTCGAACTCCCCGTCCGCGAGCGCGGACCGGGTCAGTTCCGTCGCCCGCGCCCGGTTCTCCCGCTCCATCGGCGGCGGCAGATGACCGGGCGGCAGCAGCCCCTCGTACGCGCCGAGCAGCACCGCGGCCGTACGGGACGGGGCGCCGCCGAGCCCGGCGAGCGCCCACGCGGCGGTGATCAGGTGGATCGCCGGCATCTGCGGGGCGACCATCAGCGACAGGGCGCCCAGGGAGCGCTCGTACGCCCTCCGGGACAGCCCCAGGGCCGCGTCGTACCGCTCTTCGAGGTTGAACACCCAGGCCAGGCTGCCGAGCGTGAAGCCCTCGAAGATGGAGAAGGTCTCGGAGCTGAACTCGTCGAGCAGCCGCTCCAGATGCACCCGGGCCTCCGCCGTCCGGCCGGTCCTGCCGAGCAGCAGCGCCAGGAAGATCCGGGCCGCGAGCATCGGCTCGTGACCGCGGCCGTGCTCGCCCTCCACCACCTCGCGCAGGATCCGCTCCGCCTCGTCGCGGCGGCCGGTCTCGATCAGCATGTCGGCGTACCGGGCGCGCAGCAGGGCCATCTGGGACTGGGCGCCGATCCGCTCCGCGTACGCGATGGCGTCGGCGAAGTCCTGGGCGGCGCCCTCGAACTCGAGGCGCCGCTCCCGGGCCTCGGCCCGCGAGGACAGCGCCTCGGCCGCGCCCCAGGCGTCCCCGAGGCGTACGAAGATCTTCAGGCTCTCCTCGGCGTCGGCGCTCGCCCGCTCGGCCAGGTCGGCCCGGTTGGCGAGCATGTTGGCCCGGAGCTGGAGGGCATTGGCGAGCTCCCAGTCGTAGTCGTGGCGGCGGCAGGCGGCGACGTGCGCCTCCAGGGCCTCGCCCATGCGGCCCGGTTCGCCGATGAGGAGGACGGCGAAGACCGCGAAGGAGCCGGGCAGCCGGCAGGTCTGCGGAAGCCCCGGCGGATACACCTCGTTGATCCGCCGCAGCCGCGCGACGCCCTCGGGGGTCGTCCAGCGGCCGGTCTCGTGGTCCATGTTGAGCAGTTCGATCAGCCGCACCCCGCGCCGGGCCTCCCAGCGCTGCTCGTCGGAGAGCGGCGGGGGCGCGGCCGTGCACGGCTCGTGCAGCGGTACGACGGGGGCGGCGGGCGTCCCGAACGGATCGGGCCCGAGCGCGACGACGGCCTCCGCCCAGTGCAGGGCGTCGGCGCGCAGGTCGCGCATCTGCCAGTACCAGAGCAGCGAGTGGACGAGGACCAGGGCCTCGTCCTCCTCCCGGGCGTCGACGGCCCGGCGCAGGGCGGCGCGGATGTTCCCGTACTCGGCGCCGAGCCGGGCGATGGCCCCGGCCTGCCCGGCGCCGCGCAGCTCGGGGTCGGTACGGCGGGCGAGTTCGCGGTAGTACGTGAGGTGCCGGCGCTCGGTGCCCGCCCGCTCCCCCGCCTCGTCGAGCCGCTCGCCGGCGTACTCGGCGACGGTCTCAAGGAGCCTGTAGCGCATGCCGGTCTCGCCGGGCGCGGCGACGACGAGGGACTTGTCGACGAGCGCCCCGAGCACGTCCAGGACGGCGGTCTCCTCCCCTTCGCACACCGCCTCGGCCGCCTCCAGGTCGCAGCCGCCCGTGAAGACCGCGAGCCGGCGCAGGACGGCCCGCTCGGCCTCGTCCAGGAGGTCCCAGGACCAGTCGACGACCGCGCGCAGGGTCTGCTGCCGGGGCAGTACGGTCCGGGCTCCGGAGGTCAGGAGCCGGAAGCGGTCGTCGAGCCGGTCCGCGATCTGGCGCAGGGTCAGCATCCGCAGCCGGGCCGCCGCCAGTTCGATCGCCAGCGGCAGACCGTCGAGGCGCCGCACGACCTCGCCCGCGGCGACCGGGTCGTCCTCGACGCGGAAGCCCGGGCGGACCGCCGCGCCCCGCTCGCCGAGCAGCCGCAGCGCCATCCCGGTCGGCAGTGGGCCCAGGGGCCGGATCGCCTCCCCCGGGACGCCGAGCGGCTCCCGGCTCGTGGCGAGCACCCGGAGCTCCGGGCAGCGCGCGAGGAGGGTCTCGGCGAGTTCGGCGGCCGCGGCGACGAGGTGCTCGCAATTGTCGAGGAGGAGCAGCATCCGCCGTCCTGCGCAGTGCTCGACGAGCCGGGCGACGGGGTCGCCGCCGCCGCGCAGCTCCTCGGCTCCGGCGCCGCGCAGCACGGTCTCGCGGGCGCCGACGGCCGCGAGGACCGCCTCGGGGACGGCCTCCGGATCCCGTACGGGCGCGAGTTCCGCCACCCACACGCCGTCCGGCCAGTCCGCGGTGCCGCGGTCGGCCGCCTCCTGCGACAGCCGGGTCTTCCCGGCGCCGCCGGGCCCGAGCAGCGTCACGAGCCGCGCCCCGCGCAGATCGCCCCGGACGAGGGCGATCTCCTCGTCGCGCCCGACGAAGCTGGTGAGCCGCGCGCGCAGGTTGCCCCGTGCCGGGGCGGCGGGGGCGGGCGCCGGGTTCAGGAGCTCCGCGTGGAGGGCGCGCAGGGCGGGTGACGGATCGGTGCCGAGGCGGCTGGCGAGGCCGCGGCGGACCGACTCGTACGCGGCGAGCGCCTCGGCCGACCGGCCGGTGTCCCGCAGGGCGCGGATCCGGAGGGCCTGGAGCGGTTCGTCGAGGGGGTGGGCCTCGCAGAGGGCGGTGAGCTCGGGCAGGGCGGCGGCGGCCCCGCCGAGGGCGAGGGCGGCGTCGATGCGCGCCCGGCGGGCGTCGAGCCTCCGGGCCTCCCAGCGGGCGGCCTCCGCGTCCCGGTCCGGCAGATCGGCGAGCGCCGGGCCGCGCCAGAGCCCGAGGGCCTCGTCCAGGAGGGCGGCGGCGCGGGCGGGGTCCGTCGCGGCCATGCCTTCCGCGGCGAGGCGCTCGAAACGGCGGGCGTCGACGTCCTCGGGCCTCGCGTCCAGCCGGTAGCCGCCCTGGGCCGACACCACCCGGTCCCGTCCGAGGGCCCTGCGGAGCCGGCCGACGAGCGCCTGGAGCGCGGCGGGGGCGTCGGCGGGCGGCTCGTCGCCGTGCCACACCTCGTCGACGAGATCGGCCACGGGGACGGTCCGGCCGGCCCGCAGGGCGAGAACGGTGAGGAGGGCGCGGACGCGGGGGCCGCCGACGGTGAGGTCGGGGCCGTCGGCGTCGCGGACGCGGGTCGAACCAAGCACGAAGTAACGCACGCCCCCATTCTCCGCGAGCGCTCCGCCGCGCCCGTCGTGGGCCGCGCCCCCGCCGTTGTGGGCAATCGTTCCTCCCCCAGACTTCGTCCGGGAGGTGCCCCCAGGGCGGAACGGGTGGGCACAACGGAACGGCGCCCTTGCCGGCGCCAGAGGCTCCAGCGCGTGAACCCGCACCCTGGTGACGGCACACGGTCGGTGCGGGTCCAGGCTCGGAACGCGGAGGCGCCGCTGGAGGGCGCCGTCCCGTGTGCCCACCCGTCCCGCCCCAGCGGGACGATTGCCCACACGGGCGGCGGGGAAGCGCCCACCACAGGCGAGGGCCCACGGAACCCGGGTCCGGGGCGGTACGTTGCTCCGGCAGTTGACACTCGTCCACACGGGAGCCCCCAAGATGACCACGGCCACCACCCGTCGCCACGAACGACGGATCAGCCCCGTCTTCCTGGCGATCCTCGCCGTCATGGCCGTCACCGGCTGGGCGGTGTGGACGGACTTCGCCGCCTCCCCCGGCCTCGCGGTGTTCCTCTTCGTGACCTCGGCCTGGGTGGTGTCGCTCTGTCTGCACGAGTACGCGCACGCCCGCACCGCCCTGCACGGCGGGGACATCACCGTGGGCGCCAAGGGCTATCTGACGCTGAACCCGCTCGCGTACACGCACGCGTGGCTGAGCATCATCCTGCCGGTGCTGTTCGTGATCATGGGCGGGATCGGTCTGCCGGGCGGCGCGGTCTTCATCGAGCACGGCCGGATCAGGGGCCGCTGGAAGCACAGCCTGATCTCGGCGGCGGGCCCGCTGGCCAACGTGCTGTTCGCGCTCGTCTGCACGGCGCCGTTCTGGCTGGGCGCCCTGGACGGCGTGCCGCGCGCGTTCCAGTACGCGCTGGCGTTCCTGGCGTTCCTCCAGGTGACGGCCGCGCTGCTGAACTTCCTGCCGGTGCCGGGGCTCGACGGCTACGGGGTGGTGGAGCCCTGGCTGTCGTACAAGGTGAAGCAGCAGATCGCGCCGTACGCGCCGTACGGCTTCTTCATCGTGATCGCGCTGCTGTTCGTACCGGCGGTCAACAACGCCTTCTTCGACGCGATCGACGCCCTGATGCGCACTCTCGGGGTGCCGGAGCTGAGCCGGTACTGCGGCTCGCAGCTGTTCCGGTTCTGGCAGGAGACCCCGGAGTTCTGCCAGGTCTAGCCGTCGGCCCGCGCCTGCAGCTTCGCGCGGCGGATGTAGTACCAGGCCATGTTGGACGAGAGGCCCGCCAGGAGGACCCAGACGACGCCGAGGAAGCTGCCCTCGACGAAGGAGACGACGGCCGCGGCGACGGCCAGGACGCAGACCACGAGGGCGTAGAGGGCGAGGCGGGGCATGGGGGTCGACTCCTGAGGGTCCGGGTACGGCGTTTCGTGCCCGTCCAGTGTCCCCCATGCCCCGATCCGCGACGGGACCGGCTCAGATGTCGGTGACGCGCAGGCCCGCGTGGGCCTTGTAGCGGCGGTTGACCGAGATCAGGTTGGCGACGAGCGACTCGACCTGGTGGGCGTTGCGCAGCCGCCCGGCGAAGACGCCGCGCATGCCGGCGATGCGGCCGGCGAGGGCCTGGACGATCTCGACGTCGGCGCGCTCCTCGCCGAGGACCATGACGTCCGTGTCGATCTCCTCGATGGAGGTGTCCTTGAGGAGTACCGCGGAGAGGTGGTGGAAGGCGGCGGCGACCCGGGAGTCCGGGAGGAGCGCGGCGGCCTGTTCGGCGGCGGAGCCCTCCTCGGGCTTGAGGGCGTAGGCGCCCTTCTTGTCGAAGCCGAGCGGGTTGACGCAGTCCACGACGAGCTTGCCGCGGAGCTCCTCGCGCAGGGACTCCAGGGTCTTGGCGTGGCCGTCCCACGGGACGGCGACGATCACGACGTCGCTGCGGCGGGCGGTCTCGGCGTTGTCGGCGCCCTCGACGCCGTGGCCGATCTCGGCGGCGACGTCCTGGGCACGCTCGGCCGCGCGGGAGCCGATGATCACCTTCTGGCCGGCCTTGGCGAGCCGGTAGGCGAGGCCGCGGCCCTGGTCGCCGGTGCCGCCGAGGACGCCGACGACGAGACCGGAGACGTCGGGGAGGTCCCAGGGGTCCTTGGGGGCGGGCTTGCTCTCAGTCGTAGTCATGGCCCCGACATTACCGATCGGTCGGGTCCGTCGCCGCCCCTACCAGCGCGCCGGTGGCGGGGCCGTCAGCCGGTCCGCGAGGCCCGAGAGCCGGTCCCGGAAGCGGCGGGTGCCGCGGGGTGAGGGCAGGCTGTTCTCGCCGGCCGCCGCGCTCACCAGGTGCTGGACCGTGTCCAGGTCGACCCCGGCGTCCTCGGCGACGGTGAGCGTCTCGTGCGCGAGGCCCCGCACCTCCTCGTCGCCGCCGTCGAGCGTGAGCACCGTCGCCCCCGCGCGCCGGGCGTCGTGCACCCGCTGGAGCAGCCCGCCGTCCGGCCGCTCCGGCGCCACCATGAGGAGGGTCGCGCCGCGCCCCGCGGCCTCCAGGCGGCCGAGGCCGACGGCCAGGTGCGCGGGGTCGCCGGGTCGCACCCGGTGCCGTACGAGGGTCGGGGCCAGCTCCGGGAGGCCCGACCAGGCGGACTCGTCGACCAGGTGGGCGGCCAGGTGCCAGGGCTCGTACTCCTCCGTGCCCACGAGGAGCAGTCCGCCGCGGTGCGGCACGACGGAGGACCGGAGTGCACCCGCGAACCGGCGGGCGGCGCCCGGCCACTCCGTCCCGGCGAGCACTTCCCGCAGCAACGCGACCCGTACGGCATCCATGCGCCCGCATCCTGCCCGAGCCGGGGCCCGCGCGCGGGCGATCGGGCAGCTTCCACCCGTACGGGAGCGGCCGGGCCGCCCCTAATTCGGTTGCTCCCGGTGTCCGGCGGTCGGAGCATGACCCTTTGTGTCCGCCAAGCTCTCCGCCCTGCTGCCCGATCTCGCGCCGTGGCGTTCCTCCGCCGATTTCCGGCTCCTGTGGGTGCAGGGGCTCGTCACGTACTTCGGCAGCGCGATGGCCATGATCGCCCTGCCGCTGCAGATCAAGGAGCTGACGGGTTCGCCGTTCGCGGTCGGCGCGATGGGCGCGGTCGAGCTGGTGCCGCTGCTGGTGTTCGGCCTGTACGGCGGGGCGCTCGCCGACGCGGTCGACCGGCGGAAGGTGATCGTCTGGACCGAGGCGGGGCTCGGGCTGCTCGCCCTGCTCCTGCTGCTGAACTCGCTGCTCCCGGACCCGATGCTCTGGCCGCTGTACGTGGTGGCGGCCGGGGTGTCGGCGCTCGCGGGGCTCCAGCGTCCCGCGCTCGACTCGCTGCTCGCCCGGATCGTGCCGCACGAGCAGCAGACGGCGGCGGCCGCGCTGAACTCGCTGCGCTGGCAGGTCGGCTCGATCGCGGGCCCGGCGCTCGGCGGCCTGGTGGTGGCGTACACGGGTCACGCGTCCGCGTACGGGGTGACGGTCGCCTGTTTCGCGGTCTCGGTCCTGATGTGCCGCCGGCTCTCCCCCGCGCCGGCCGCGCACGACGCGGAGAAGCCCTCGTTGCGGGGCATCGCGGAAGGCGCGCGGTACGCCTGGTCGCGGCCGGTGCTGCTCGGCACGTACGTGATCGACCTGGCGGCGATGTTCTTCGCCTTCCCGAACACGATCTTCCCGTTCCTCGCGGACGAGCTGGACGCGGACTGGTCGCTCGGTCTGATGTACGCCGCGGGCTCGGTCGGCTCCCTCGTCCTCGGCCTGACCAGCGGCTGGACCTCGAAGGTGCGGCGGCACGGGCTGCTCGTGGCCGGGGGCGCGGCCGGCTGGGGTCTGGCGATCGCGGCCGCGGGCTGGTTCGGGAACGTGTGGCTGGTGCTGCTGTGCCTGGCCTTCGCGGGCGCGGGCGACATGCTGAGCGGGCTCGGGCGGGCCACGATCTGGAACCAGACGATCCCGGAGGAGCTGCGCGG
Source organism: Streptomyces sp. NPDC002825 (assembly GCF_040295385.1). Taxonomy (NCBI): domain Bacteria; kingdom Bacillati; phylum Actinomycetota; class Actinomycetes; order Kitasatosporales; family Streptomycetaceae; genus Streptomyces; species Streptomyces sp. NPDC002825. The sequence goes on along the minus strand of NZ_JBEOVH010000014.1, from coordinate 80,086 downwards.
CCGGCTCGCCGGCATCGAGGTGCTCTCCTACAGCGTGGGTCCGCAGCTGGGCCAGGTCCGGGCGGGGGCGATGGCCGGCTGGACCGGCACCCGGGCGGCCGTCTGGACGGGTGGCGTGGCGTGCGTGGCCTCGGTGGGCCTGCTGTGCCTGGCCCTGCCGAAGCTCCTCACCTACGACTCGGCGACGGACGAGGACTCCCTGCGGCGCAGGGCCCAGCAGGAGGCGACCCGCCGAGAGCCCGCCGAGGCCCCCTGAACCCGACGGGGCCGGGACACCGCCCGGTGTCCCGGCCCCGCCGGACCTGCGGCCCCGCGGGCGTAAGCCTCGCGGTTAAGCCCCGCGGGCGTGAGCCCCGCGGGCATGAACCCCACGGGCATGAACCCCACTGGCGTGAGCCCCGCGGGCATGAACCCCACTGGCGTGGACTCCACGGGCGTGAGCCCCGCGGGCATGAACCCCACGGGCGTGGACTCCACGGGCGTGAGCCCCGCGGAAGTGACCGCGGGGCTCCAGGCCCCGCGGGCCCCCGCCGGGCCTACTCCTCCGGCTTCTCGCCGCCCCTCCCCGTCGCGTCGTGCCAGCGCGGGTCCGTCTCCCACTCCAGGTTCCGCTCGCGGGCCGTCTCCATCGCGTGGTTGGCCTCCTCACGGCTGGCGTACGGGCCGAAGCGGTCCTTCGCCGGGCACTCGGGGCCCTCCTCGACCTTCTTGTGCTCCAGGCAGTAGTACCACTCGCCCGGTTTGCCCACCGTGCGCTTCTTGAACAGGGCCATCGTCGTCGGCTCCTTCCTTCGGGACCATGCTGCCCCAGACCCGGTCGTTAGACTCGCTGGCATGTCTGGCCAGTCGCTTCTCGTACCGGGGGAGCTCTCCCCCCACCGTTCCGTCCCGGGCTCCATCCGCCGCCCCGAGTACGTCGGGAAGCCCGCACCGGCCCCGTACACCGGGCCCGAGGTGCAGGATTCCGACACCATCGAACGGATGCGCATCGCCGGCCGCATCGCCGCACAGGCGATGGAGGAGGCCGCCAAGCACATCGCCCCGGGCGTCACCACCGACGAGCTCGACCGGGTCGCGCACGAGTACATGTGCGACCACGGCGCCTACCCGTCCACGCTGGGCTACCGCGGCTTCCCGAAGTCGCTGTGCGCCTCCATCAACGAGGTCATCTGTCACGGCATCCCGGACTCCACCGTCCTGCGGGACGGTGACATCGTGAACCTGGACGTCACCGCGTACATCAACGGCGTCCACGGCGACAACAACGCCACCTACCTCTGCGGCGACGTCGACGAGGAGTCGCGGCTGCTCGTGGAGCGCACCCGGGAGTCCCTGAACCGGGCCATCAAGGCGGTGAAGCCCGGCCGCCAGATCAACATCATCGGCCGGGTCATCGAGTCGTACGCCAAGCGCTTCGGCTACGGCGTCGTGCGCGACTTCACGGGGCACGGCATCAACTCGTCGTTCCACTCCGGCCTGATCGTCCCGCACTACGACTCGCCCCACCACACCACCGAGATCAAGACCGGCATGACGTTCACGATCGAGCCGATGCTGACGCTCGGCACGCACGACTACGACATGTGGGACGACGGCTGGACCGTGGTGACCAAGGACCGGAAGCGGACGGCGCAGTTCGAGCACACGCTCGTCGTGACCGAGAACGGGGCCGAAATCCTTACGTTGCCCTGACCCCGTGAGTGGGTAGCGTTTTACCGACAGGACGTCGGGAACCAGTTGACTTAGGTAAGCCTAACTCGGCAGGATCGTCACTGGTTCCCGTCCCATCGGTCTCGGAGGCACGCCTTGGACACGCCCTTCTCGACGCTCATCCGTACGGCCTCGCACGCGCAGCACACGGAGGCGGAGACCTCGTCCTTCATGGGCGACCTGCTGGGCGGACGCCTGGGCGTCGACGCGTACGCGCGGTACACCGAGCAGCTCTGGTTCGTGTACCGCGCGCTGGAGGAGGGCGCGGACGCGCTGCGCGAGGACCCGGTCGCCGGGCCCTTCATACAGCCCGAGCTGTTCCGCACGGCCGCCCTGGAGCAGGACCTCGCCCATCTGCGCGGCCCCGCCTGGCGGGAGGCGGCCTCGCCGCTGCCCGCCACCGTCGCCTACGCCGAGCGGGTCGCCGAGTGCGCCCGCGACTGGCCGGCCGGCTATGTGGCCCACCACTACACGCGCTACCTGGGCGACCTGTCGGGCGGTCAGATCATCCGCGACCGCGCGGAGCGGACCTGGGGCTTCGACCGCAAGGGCGACGGCGTCCGCTTCTACGTCTTCGAGGAGATCGCCAACCCGGCGGCGTTCAAGCGGGCCTACCGGGAGCTGCTGGACGGGGTGAACGCCGACGACCTGGAGAAGCAGCGGATCGTCGACGAGTGCAAGCGCGCCTTCGACTTCAACAGCGCGGTCTTCCGCGAGCTGGGCGGGGAGTACCCCCTCAGCGCGTAAGCCCCCGGGGGTCAGCGCGTGAGCGTCCCCTCCAGGCGGACGCGTCCGCCCAGTTCCACGATGCCGTCGGGGCCGGGGGCGGTGAGCAGCTGCGAGCCCCGGCCCTGGGTGATGTTGAGGGCCCGTCCGAGCTCCGCCGTGAGCAGCAGCGCGGCCGCGCCGGTCGCCTCGTCCTCGTCGATGCCGTCGCCGCGGCCCGGGAAGGCCCGCGCCCTGATGCGGCCCGCGGCCTCCTCCTCCCAGGCCCAGGCGTAGATCCACTCTCCCGGCTCGGGCACGTCGAGGGCGTCCACCTCGGCGACGGAGCCGTACTGACGCAGGGTGCGCGGCGGTGCCCACTCGGCGCGCGCCTCGATCCAGGTGAATTCGCCGTCCCCGCGCACCCACACCTCGCCGGCCGGCGGGTGGACGACCTCCAGGTCGAGCAGCCAGGCGGCGCCGACGAGCGGGTGCCCGGCGAACGGCAGCCGCAGGCCGGGGGTGTAGATGTCGACGATCCCGCGCTCGGGGTCGTCGACGAAGACCGTCTCGCTGAAGCCGAGTTCCTTGGCGAGCGCCTGCCGGGAGGACTCGTCCGGGTGGGTACGGGCGTCCCGTACGACCCCGAGGCGGTTGCCGTGCCGGCCGTCGCCCGCACAGAAGACCCGGAGGACGTCGATGTCAGTGGCGGTCGTGTTCATGTCGGAATTCAACCACCCGTCGCGTCGCGGCAGGGCCGTACCGCCTTCCGCCACCCCCGTACTGACGCGTAACCGGAAACGGGGCAATTCGCCCCGCTTGACCTTCCCTTGACCAAGTCATGAGAGCCCCATGAAGACTCTGTGATCCGGCTGTGTCCGGTACGCCCGGCCTGAGAGCTGAATCACTGGACGGGTGGGTATTGCTGAGGTAAGCCTCGGTTAAGTTAGGTCCGCCTCAGCACCGTCCCCCTCGTTCCTGGAGTCCCCATGCGAGCCGTCCGCTTCTCCGTCGTCACCGCCGCCGCGACAGCGGCCGCTCTGACCGCCGTCACGGGCTGCGCCGAGAAAAGCGACTCCAAGGCGGACGACGGTGCGATCACCGTCGTCGCCAAGGACGACTCCTGCGAGGTCTCGAAGAAGGAGTTCCCGGCCGGGCACGTGAAGCTGGCCGTCGAGAACCGCGGCTCCAAGGTCACCGAGGTCTACGTCCTCTTCCCCGACGACCGCATCGTCACCGAGCGCGAGAACATCGGCCCCGGCACCAAGGCGACCGTCACCGCCGAGATCAAGGCCGGCGACTACGCCATCGCCTGCAAGCCCGGCATGAAGGGCGACGGCATCCGCCAGCAGGTCAAGGCGACCGGCAAGGGCGCCACGGCCGCCAAGCGCTCCCCCGAGATGGACGCGGCCGTCGCCGCCTACCGCCAGTACGTCCAGGCGCAGGCCGACGAGACCCTCCCCAAGGTGAAGGTCTTCACCGACGCCGTCCGCGCCGGTGACATCGAGGCCGCGAAGAAGGCCTACGCCGACTCCCGCATCGGCTGGGAGCGCACCGAGCCGGTCGCCGAGTCCTTCGGCGACATCGACCCCAAGGTCGACGTCCGCGAGGACGGCCTGGAGGACGGCCAGGACCCGGCCAAGGACTGGACCGGCTGGCACCGCCTGGAGAAGGCGCTCTGGCAGGACAAGAAGATCGGCGACCGCGAGAAGCAGCTCGCCGACCTCCTCGACAAGGACCTCGCGGACTGGGTGAAGCGGGTCGGCAAGGCCGAGATCACCCCGACCTCCATGGCCAACGGCGCCAAGGAGCTCCTGGACGAGGTCGCCAGCGGCAAGGTCACCGGCGAGGAGGAGCGCTACTCCCACACCGACCTCGTCGACTTCAAGGCGAACGTCGAGGGCGCGCAGAAGTCCTTCGAGCTGCTCAAGCCGGTCGCCGCGAAGAACGACCCGAAGCTCGTCGCCGAACTCGACAAGCAGTTCGCCGCGCTGAACACGCTGCTCGACAAGTACCGCACGGACAAGAACACCTACGTCTTCACGTCCTACGAGAAGGTCGGCAAGACCGAGCGCAAGGAGCTCTCCGACGGCGTCAACGCGCTGGGTGAGCCGCTGTCGAAGCTCGCCGCCGCGGTCGTCAAGTAACCGGAAGGGAGTTCCGTCGGATGTCCGAGAACACCACTGAGGAGCAGGGCTCCGCGCCCTCCCGCCGCAAGGTCATCGGCTGGGGCGGTGCCGGGCTCGCGCTCGGTGCCGCCGCGGCCGGCGGCGCCGTCGCGCTGACCCAGGGCGGCGACACCGCCGTCCCGGTCGCCGAGACCGGCGGCGCGGTGCCCTTCCACGGCCCGCACCAGGCCGGCATCGCGACCCCCGTGCAGGACCGGCTGCACTTCGCGTCCTTCGACGTGAAGACGAAGGACCGCGACGAGCTGATCCAGCTCCTCAAGGACTGGACGCGGGCCGCCGAGCGCATGACGGCCGGCGCCGAGGTCGGCGAGGGCGCCTACGGCGGCCTGCCGGAGGCCCCGCCGGACGACACGGGCGAGGCCCTCGGCCTCAAGCCCTCCCGCCTCACCCTCACGATCGGCTTCGGCCCCTCGCTCTTCGACGGGCGTTTCGGGCTGCAGGACAAGCGGCCCGGGGCCCTGGTGGACCTGCCCAAGTTCGCGGGCGACAACCTGGACCCCGCGCGCAGCGGCGGCGACATCTGCGTGCAGGCCTGCGCGGACGACCCGCAGGTCGCCGTGCACGCCATCCGCAACCTCGCCCGGATCGGCTTCGGCAAGGTCGCGGTGCGCTGGTCGCAGCTCGGCTTCGGCAAGACGTCCTCGACGACCCCGGACGCCCAGACCCCGCGCAACCTCTTCGGCTTCAAGGACGGCACCCGCAACATCGCGGGCACCGAGACCGACCGGCTCGCCAAGCACGTGTGGGTGTCCGGCAAGGACGCCGAGGGCGGCGCGGCCTGGATGGACGGCGGCTCGTACCTCGTCGCCCGCCGCATCCGCATGAACGTCGAGATCTGGGACCGGACTCCGCTCGCCGAGCAGGAGGACATCTTCGGCCGGGACAAGAAGGAAGGCGCCCCGGTCGGCAAGGCCAAGGAGCACGACGAGCCGTTCCTGAAGGCGATGAAGCCGGACTCGCACGTCCGCCTCGCCCACCCGGACAGCAACAACGGGGCGACGCTGCTGCGCCGCGGCTACTCCTTCACGGACGGCACGGACGGCCTCGGCCGGCTGGAGACGGGCCTGTTCTTCCTGGCGTACCAGAAGGACGTCCGTACCGGATTCATCCCGGTGCAGACCTCGCTGGCGAAAGACGCCCTCAACGAGTACATCCAGCACGTGGGTTCGGCGCTGTTCGCCGTCCCGCCGGGCGTCCGCGACAAGGACGACTGGTGGGGCCGGGCGCTGTTCTCGTAACCGAGGAGGAGAACCGACGTGTTCGGAAACTATCTGATCGGCCTGCGCGAGGGCCTGGAAGCCAGTCTGGTCGTCTGCATCCTCATCGCGTACCTGGTGAAGACCGGGCGCCGTGACGCGCTGAAGCCGATCTGGATCGGCATCGGCGTCGCCGTCGGCGTGGCCCTCGGCTTCGGCGCGGGCCTGGAGTTCGGCTCCCAGGAGCTGACCTTCGAGGCGCAGGAGGCGCTCGGCGGCTCGCTGTCGATCCTCGCCGTGGGTCTGGTGACCTGGATGGTCTTCTGGATGCGTCGGACGGCCCGTCATCTGAAGGCGGAGCTGCACGGCAAGCTGGACGCGGCCCTCCAGATGGGCACGGGCGCGCTGGTCGCGACCGCGTTCCTGGCGGTGGGCCGCGAGGGCCTGGAGACGGCGCTCTTCGTGTGGGCGTCGGTACGGGCCTCCTCCGACGGTTCGTACGCGCCGCTGATCGGCGTCGTCCTCGGCCTGCTCACGGCCGTCCTGCTGGGCTGGCTGTTCTACCGGGGCGCGCTGAAGATCAACCTGGCGAAGTTCTTCACCTGGACCGGCGGAATGCTGGTCGTGGTGGCGGCGGGCGTGCTCGCGTACGGCGTGCACGACCTCCAGGAGGCCCGCTTCCTCGGCGGCCTCGCGGACAAGGCCTTCGACATCTCCGCGACCGTCCCGCCGGACAGCTGGTACGGCACGCTCCTCAAGGGCGTCTTCAACTTCCAGCCGGATCCGACGGTCCTTCAGGTCACGGTGTGGGCGCTGTATCTGATCCCGACGCTCGCGCTGTTCCTCGCCCCGATAGGGTCGGGTCCGTCCGTGCGGGTGAAGAAGCAGAAGGCGACCGATGAGAAGGCTGAGGCTGAGGCGAGCGCTTGAGCGGTGGTCGCCCTCCGGGGACCACAGGCCGGCGAGGTTCCTCGCGGCGACGGCGGCGGCGACCGTCCTGTCGCTGACGGCGAGCGGCTGCGTGACCGTGCACGGCGAGCTGGCACTGCTGCCGCCGGCGACGAAGGCCGAGGCGGCGCAGGCCCTCGCGGACTTCACCACCGCCTACAACAAGGCCGACAAGGCCTATGACCCGGCCCTGGACGCGGGCCGGGTCACCGGTCCGCTCGGGGCGATCAACCAGGCGGGCCTGCGCGCGCGGTCGATCAACACGCCCGGCGGCAACCCGGACCACAAGCCCCTCGCCCTGACGGACGCGCAATTCGTGCTGCCCCGCAAGGCGGGCTGGCCGCGCTGGTTCGTCGCGGACACCGCGTCCAACCGGAGCACCGGCGACGAGCGCTGGCTCCTGGTCTTCGTGCGCAACGGGCCCGAGCAGCTGTGGGAGGCCGCCTACCTCGCGATCCTCCCCACGGGCGACGTTCCCGCCTTCGCCGAGGAGGAGGGGTACGCGGTGCCGGTCGCCGCGGACAGCGACGCGCTCGCGGTCGCGCCCGGGAAGCTCGGCGAGAAGTACGTGGCGTATCTGAAGGACGGGCAGCCGGGACCGTTCGCGCCGGGCGCGCACACCACCGGGTGGCGGGCACAGCGGCAGAAGGCCGCCAAGCGGCCGGGCATCGCCACCCAGTACATCGACCAGGTCACGGACCGGGGGGACTTCGCGCCGCTCGCGCTGCGGACCCGGGACGGCGGCGCGCTGGTCTTCTTCGCGACCCGGTACTTCGAGCGGCAGACGACCGCGAAGGGCTACCGGCCGAAGGTCGGCGCGGACACGAAGGCGCTGCTGACCGGTGAGATCAAGAACACGGTCACCCGGGAGTGGGTGTCCAGCCAGGCGGTCCTGGTGAAGCCGGCGGGCACGGACCGCGACGGGGTCAGGATCGCGGGCCGGCTCCAGGGCGTGGTGGGCGCGGAGGGCTCCTAGGGCCTGTCCGGCAGACCCGGCCATGATCCGCCGGACGAGGCCCTGGGCCTCGTTCCGCGCCCCCGTCAGCGCGTCAGCGGCCAGGCGATCTCGTGGGCCTGGTGCTCGCCGTCCCCGTCCGCCTCGCGCTCGGCCGCGTGGCGGGCGCAGGCGTCCTGGAGGGCCTCCAGGAGGTTCAGCGGGTCGGGCAGCGGGTGCTCGGGGCCGCGGACCCAGGCGACGACCGGGTGGGCGTCCTCGTCACCGGGGAGCCGGGCCGGCGGGACGAGGACGTAGCTGCCGCGGCAGTGCCAGCGCAGCCCCGGGTGCTCGTCCATGGTCTCCGGGTGGCAGTCCAGCTCGCACGGCCACCACTCGTCCTCGTCCTCGGGGGTGCCGCGGGTGGCGGTGAAGAAGAGCATCCGCCCGCCGACCGTGTCGACGTCGGCGGACTCGGCGACGGGTCCGACCTCGACGCCCTCGGCGAGGAGCCGCTCCAGGGCGGCGCGGCCGGCGGCGAGGGGGACGTCGAGGACGTCGTGGACCATGCCGGTGGCGGTGATGAAGTTCGCCTCGGGCTCGCCCAGCGCCCAGCGCTGGATCTGGCCGCGGTCGGTGGTCGACTGGGTCTGCCAGGCGAAGGAGACGGGGTGCCGGGCGGGGGTGGGACAGCCGATCCGCTCACAGGAACAGCTGTAGCCGACGGGGTACGCGGCGGGGGCCAGGGGCAGCCCGGCGGCGGCGGCGGCCAGGAGCAGCTTCTCGCGGTCGTTCTCGTCGTCGGCCGCGGTGCGTTTGGGGCGCCTGCGCAGCCACTGTGCGAGTCTGCTCTCCGTGCCGCGGTAGCGGCCGATACCGTCGCCCATCTATCCCCTCACAGCTCATGCTCGCCCGTTCGGCTCTGCCCCCATGGTCCCACCATCCTGCGCCCCGGGTGACCGGAGTGCGGAACCGGGGCCGTCACACCGGGCGGGAGCGGCGGCGGGCGCGGCGTCAGGCGCGGGGGGCGAGGCCGCGCAGGGCGAGCTCGACGAGGGTGTCGGCGTAGGCGTGGGTGAGCGGCAGGGTGCGGTGGATCCAGCGGTGGTGGAGGGGGCCGACGAGGAGTTCGACGGCGACGCGCGGGTCGACGCCGGGGTCGATGTCGCCCTTGTGCTGGGCGGCCTCGATGCGGCGGACGTAGTACTGGAGCTGGGGTTCGAGGAGGGCCTCGGTGAAGCGGGCGCCGAGCGCGGGATCGACGATGCCCTCGGCGGCGAGGGCGCGGGTGGGGCCGTCGAAGGCGGGGTCGGTCAGCTCGTCGACGGTGGCGCGCAGGACGTGCTTGAGGTCGGCGGCGAGGTCTCCGGTGTCGGGGATCTCACTGTCGGCGGCGCCGCCGAGGGCCTCGTTGGCGCGGGCGGCGAGGTCGAGGAAGGCGTCGAGGAGGACGGCCGCCTTGGAGGGCCACCAGCGGTAGATGGTCTGCTTGCCGACGCCGGCGCGGGCGGCGATGCCCTCGATCGTGGTCTTCGCGTAGCCGGCCTCGGAGACGAGGGCGAGGGCGGCGTCGAAGATCGCGCGACGGGAGCGCTCGCTGCGGCGGGAGGCGTCGGGGGCGGCTTTGGCGGGGCCGGACGCGGACGCGGGACCGGACACAGAACCGGACGCAGGGCCGGACGCAGGGCCGGAGGCGGGACCGGAGGCGGGACCGGAGGCGGGACCGGAAACAGAACCGGACGCGGGACGAGACACGGGATCGGGCATGGCCTCAATCTAGCAGGGGGCGAGACGAGACGTCTCGCCACTCGAACGGTCCCGAACCACCCGAACGGTCCACAGCGCGAAGGCCGTCGAGAGCGGACCATGGGGTCCTCCGATCGTCAGCCGATCACCGACCGTTCTCCGTGAGGAGGCTTCATTGCGCACCACTCCGCGCACGTCCTCGCCCCGCCGTTATCTGATGTGCCCACCCACGCACTTCACGGTGACGTACTCCATCAACCCGTGGATGGACCCCACGAAACCGGTCGACCTGCCGCTCGCCCTCGCCCAGTGGGAGGACCTGCGCGACCGCTACCGCTCGCTCGGCCACACCGTGGAGCTCCTGCAGCCCGACCCGGCGCTGCCGGACATGGTCTTCGCGGCGAACGGCGCGACGGTCGTCGACGGCCGGGTGCTGGGCGCGAAGTTCGCCCACCAGGAGCGCGCGGCCGAGGCCGACGCCCATCTGTCCTGGTTCCGCAGGAACGGTTGGGCGGACGACGCCGTGCGGGCCCCGGAGCACGTGAACGAGGGCGAGGGCGACTTCGCCGTCACCGCCTCCTGGATCCTCGCCGGCCGCGGCTTCCGCTCCAGCCCGCTCTCCCACGACGAGGCACAGGAGTTCTTCGGCCGCCCGGTGATCGGCCTGGAGCTGGTGGACCCGCGCTACTACCACCTGGACACCGCGCTGTGCGTCCTGGACGACGCCCGGGACGAGGTCATGTACTACCCGGACGCCTTCTCCCCCGGCAGCCGCAAGGTTCTCGCCCGGCTCTTCCCGGACGCCCTGATCGCGACCGGTGAGGACGCGGCGGCCCTCGGGCTCAACGCGGTCAGCGACGGCCGGAACGTCCTGCTGCCGCAGGCCGCGGTGGGCCTCTTCGACCCGCTCCGCGCCCGCGGCTTCGAGCCGCTCGGCATGGACCTGGGCGAGCTCCTCAAGGGCGGTGGCAGCGTGAAGTGCTGCACCCAGGAGCTCAGGCCCTAGTCCTCCTCCGGCGGCCAGGAGTCGCCCCACTCCGCGTCACGGGCCTGCTTGTACAGGGGCCCGTGCCGCTTGGTGACCGTGTCGCGGCCCAGGCCCTCGGGGCCGCAGAGCTCCAGGAGGACCTGGCCCTTGCGGATCTGCGGCCTGCGGGTGATGCGGGCGGGCGCCGGACTCACCGGGAACCTGACGGCGGCCACGTACGCGTACTTCTCGTCCTCGTACGGCAGCGAACCGCCCTTCACCTTCCGGTGCAGGGACGAGCGGCTGACCCGGGCGGAGAAGTGGCACCAGTCCGTGCCGGGCACGATCGGGCAGGCCCCGCTGTGCGGGCAGGGCGCGGCGACGGTGAAGCCGGCGTCGATCAGGAGGGTGCGGGCGGCGATGATCCGCTCGTAGCCGTCGGGGGTGCCGGGCTCGACGATCACGACGGCCTGCGCGGCGCGGGCCGCCTCGGTGACGAGCGCAGCCCTGTCCGCCTCGGTCAGTTCCTTGAGGACGTACGAGACGGTGACCAGGTCGGACGCGGGCAGGTTCAGCGCGCTGCCGATCCGCTCGCGCCGCCACTCGGCGTCGAAGACCCCCGCCGCCAGCTCGCGGCCGAGCGCGAGGGCGGGCTCCGCCCAGTCGAGGACGGTGGTGCGGGGCGGCTCCTCCGCCCAGGCCCCGGCGACGGCCCAGCTCGCCGCGCCCGTGCCGCCGCCGACGTCGGTGTGGGTGCGCGGCTCCCAGTCGGGCGCGGCCGCCCGGAGCGCGTCGAGGGCGCCCCGTACCGCCTCGAAGGTCGCCGGCATCCGGTACGCGGCGTACGCGGCGACGTCGGAGCGGTCGCGCAGCACGGGGGCGTCCGTCGGGGTGGTGCCCCGGTAGTTGGCGATCAGCCGCTCGACGGCCTGGGCCGCCCGGTTGGGCGGCAGCCCGTCGAGGAGCGCGGCGAGGGCGGCGCGCAGGGTGTCGGCGGAGGGGGAGGAGACGGCGTTCACCGAGACAGTTTAGGCGGGCCCGCCGGGATGGGGTTCCGTCGTGGGCGGGCCGTCCGTGGTCCGCTACGCGTCCGTGGCGCCCCGGGCCTCCGTCGTGCGCCAGGGGCGGCACAGGCCCAGGAAGCAGGCGAGGGCGAGGAGGGCGCAGCCGAGCTGGACGACCGCCATGGGGACGGCGGTGTGCTCGCCGGCGATGCCGACGAGCGGGGAGGCGACGGCGCCGATGAGGAAGGAGGAGGTGCCGAGGAGCGCGGAGGCGGAGCCGGCGGCGTGCGGGGTGCGCATGAGGGCCTGGGCGTTGGTGTTGGGCATGGCCAGGCCCATCGCGGACATCAGGACGAAGAGTCCGGCGGCGATCGGGGCGAGCCCGACCTCGCCGAGGACGCCGGTGGTCATGAGGGTGAGCGCGAGGCCGGCGAGCAGGATGATGCCGAGGCCCCAGCCGAGCGCCTTGTCGAGGCTGACGCGGCCGACGAGGAGCTTGCCGTTGATCTGGCCGACGGCGACGAGCCCGACCGAGTTGAGGCCGAAGAGCAGGCTGAAGGTCTGCGGGGAGGCGCCGTAGATCTCCTGGACGACGAACGGCGAGGCCGAGATGTACGCGAAGAGAGCGGCGAAGGCGAGTCCGCCGGTCAGCATGTAGCCGGTGAAGACCCGGTCGGCGAGGAGCCCCCGCATGGTGCGCAGGGCCTGCCCGACGCCGCCCTCGTGCCGCCGCTCCGGGGGCAGCGTCTCGTGGAGGAAGCGCCAGACGACGACGGTGAGCGCGACGCCGATCGCGGTGAGGACGTGGAAGACGCCCCGCCAGTCGGTGAGCCGGAGGATCTGGCCGCCGATGAGGGGGGCGATGATCGGGGCGACGCCGGAGATCAGCATCAGGGTGGAGAAGAAGCGGGCCATCTCGACGCCGTCGTAGAGGTCGCGGACGACGGCGCGGGCGATGACGATGCCGGCGGCGCCGGCGAGGCCCTGGAGCAGCCGGAAGCCGATGAGGAGTTCGGCGGTGGGCGCGAGGGCGCAGACGGCGGTGGCGAGGACGTAGACGGCCATGCCGATGAGCAGCGGCCGGCGGCGTCCCCATTTGTCGCTCATGGGGCCGACGACGAGCTGGCCGAGGGCCATGCCGGCGAGGCAGGCGGTGAGGGTGAGCTGGACGGTGGCGGCGGGGGCCCGCAGCGCGCCGGTGACCTCCGGGAGGGCCGGGAGGTACATGTCCATCGAGAGCGGGGGGAGGGCGGTGAGTCCGCCCAGGACGAGGGTGACGAGGAGCCCCGTCCGCCGGGCGGCGGTGACGACCGGGGCGGTTTCGGTTATGTGTCCCTGTGTTGTTTTCTGGCCGCTCTCCGGCATCGACTGCTCCATTTCGTTGAATCCTTACCTATGCTCTCAGTTCGACCGGGATGGTCGAGACCTGTGGGGTGGAGATGGACGCGAACAGGACGGTGCGCTGGGGAATCCTGGCGACGGGTGGGATAGCGGAGCGGTTCACCAGGGACCTGCTGGCGCTCGACGGCGCCGAGGTGGTCGCGGTGGCGTCCCGTACGGAGGCGTCGGCGAAGGCCTTCGCGGACCGGTTCGGGATTCCGCGGGCGTACGGGGAGTGGGCCGGGCTCTTCGCCGACGAGTCCGTCGACGTGGTGTACGTGGCGACTCCGCATCACGCGCACCGCACGGCCGCGGGCCTCGCCCTGGAGGCGGGCAAGGCGGTGCTGTGCGAGAAGGCTCTCACACTCAACGCCCGCGAGGCGGAGGAACTGACCGCTCTCGCCCGGGACCGCGGCCTCTTCCTCATGGAGGCCATGTGGATGTACTGCAACCCGCTGATCCGGCGGATCGCGGAACTGGTCCGCGGCGGGGCGATCGGCGAGGTCCGCACGGTCCAGGCGGACTTCGGGCTCCTCGGCCCCTCCGACGCCGGTCACCGGCTGCGGGACCCGGCGGTGGGCGGCGGGGCGCTGCTCGACCTGGGCGTGTACCCGGTGTCGTTCGCGCACCTGCTGCTCGGCGAGCCGTCCGCGGTGCACGCGCACGCGCGGATCTCGCCGGAGGGCGTCGACCTGAACACGGGCATGCTGCTGGGCTGGGACTCGGGCGCCTCGGCGCTGCTGTCCTGCTCGCTGGAGGCGGACACGCCGCTGACGGCCTCGGTGACGGGCACGGAGGGCCGGATCGACGTCCCGCGCGGCTTCTTCTTCCCCGAGCGGTTCACCCTGCACCGCAACGGCCACGAGCCGGAGGAGTTCGCGTCGGCGGGCGACCCGCTCTCCTTCCGGCACGAGGCCGCCGAGGTGATGCGCTGTCTGCGGGCGGGCGAGACGGAGTCCCCGCTCGTCCCCCTGGACGGTTCGCTCGCGGTGATGCGGACGCTCGACGCGGTACGGGACCGCATCGGCGTCCGCTATCCCTCCGAGCTCGTGGCTACGCGGGCTTGAGGCCCGGGTCGCCCGCCTCGGTGACATAGGAGGCGGCGGTGGTGACGGGGGCGCCCGGCCGGGTCACGTACGGCACCGTACGGAAGTCGGCACGGGCGCTCTCCTCGCCCAGGGTGACCGTCACATAGCCGCGCCGCCCGTTGATGTACCGCACATGCGGGCTGGCCTGCATGATCCTGTCGTGCGCGGGCGGCCGCTCGGCGCCGTCCTTCCCGCTGGCGATCGAGGTGGTGGCGATCTCGGTGCCGACGGTCCGGGAGGCCGGGTCGCGGAAGTCGGCCTTGATGTCGATGGCGTAGCCGACGTGGACGTCGCCGGTGAGCACCATCAGGTTCTCGACGCCGGCGGCCTCGGCCCCCGCCAGTACCCGGTCCCGGGAGGCCGGGTAGCCGTCCCAGGAGTCCATGGAGAGCTTGAAGTCGGCGGTGGACCGGTCGCGGCGCTCGGCGAGCACGACCTGCTGGGGCAGCACGTTCCAGCGGGCGTCGGAGGCGCTCCAACCGTCGAGCAGCCAGCGCTCCTGCGTGGCCCCGGTCAGGGTGCGCGCCGGGTCCTCGGACTCGGGCCCCGGGACCTGCCAGCCGTCCCCGTACGCCTGGTCGGAGCGGTACTGACGGGTGTCGAGGACGTCGAACTGGGCGAGCCGCCCGAAGCGCAGCCGCCGGTACAGCTTCATGTCGGGGCCCTCGGGCAGCTGGGGGCGGCGCAGGGGCTGGTGTTCCCAGTAGGCGCGGTAGGCGGCGGCTCGGCGGAGCAGGAACTCCTCCGGCGGGACGTTGTTCTCGGGGGTGTCGCCCGCGTAGTTGTTCTCGGTCTCGTGGTCGTCCCAGGTGACGACGAAGGGGTGGGCGGCGTGCGCGGCGCGCAGGTCGGGGTCCGACTTGTAGAGCGCGTAGCGGAGCCGGTAGTCCTCCAGGGTGAGCGTCTCCCGGTTGAACACGTCGGGCAGCCGGCGGTCGGTGTAGGCGCGGGCGCCGCCGGTGGCGTTGACGGCGTACTCGTACAGGTAGTCGCCGAGGTGGAAGACGACGTCGACGTCCTCCCGCGCGAGGTGGCCGTAGGCCGTGAAGTACCCGTCCTGGTAGGCCTGGCAGGAGACGGCGGCGAGCTTCAGCGCGCTGTTCCGGGCGCCGGGTGCCGGAGCCGTACGGGTCCGGCCCACCGGGCTGAGCCAGTCGCCGACCCGGAAGCGGTAGAAGAAGACGCTGTCGGAGTCGAGGTGGTCGACCTCGACGTGGACGGTGTGCCGGAACTCGGGGTGCGCGGTGGCGCGGCCCCGCCGGGCGATCCGGGTGAACCGCTCGTCGTGGGCGAGCTCCCAGTGCACGGAGACTCTCTCGGCGGGCAGCCCGCCCTCGGGCTCGAAGGGACGGGGCGCGAGCCGCGTCCACAGGAGTACGGAGCCCGGGAGCGGGTCGCCCGAGGCGACGCCCAGGGTGAACGGGTCCTCGGTGACACGCCGGGCGTCGAGCTCGGCGGCGGCCGCGGCACCGGCCGCGGGCAGCTGGGTGGCGAAGGCGAGCGCGGCGGCCGCGCCTGTGACGGTCAGGAAGCGCCGACGACCGAAGTGGCGTGCGGCGGCGCGGAGTTCCTCGGAGTGCTGAAGCGTGTGACGCATGTGCCCCTCCCCAGACGGATGCTGTCCGTCCGTCATTCGAAGGGGAGGGAACGACCTCTCATTGTCGAGTACAGAACATCCACGTGTCGGACGGATGAGTTCATGGGGCACGCGTCTCGCGTACGCTGCGCGCCCATGAGCATCGCAGTGGTGACGGGAGCCGGTTCGGGCATCGGCCGGAGCGTGGCGCTGGCCCTCGCGGCGGCCGGCTGGTCGGTGGCGCTGGCGGGCCGCAGGGCGCAGGCCCTGGAGGAGACGGCCGCGGCCCTGCCCTCGGGCGACTTCCTGAGCGTCCCGGCGGACGTGACCTCGGAGGAGGAGGTCGCGGCCCTCTTCTCAGCGGTACGGGCCCGCTACGGCCGGGTGGACCTGCTCTTCAACAACGCCGGTACGTTCGCGGGCGGCGGGGTCCCCGTCGAGGACCTGGACCCGGCGACCTGGCGCGCGGTCGTCGACGTGAACCTGACGGGCGCGTTCCTCTGCGCCCAGGCGGCCTTCCGGGCCATGAAGGAGCAGGACCCGCAGGGCGGCCGGATCATCAACAACGGCTCGATCTCGGCGCATGTGCCGCGCCCGCACTCGATCGCGTACACGGCGACGAAGCACGCGATGACGGGCCTGACGAAGTCCCTGTCGCTGGACGGGCGCCCGTACCGGATCGCCTGCGGCCAGATCGACATCGGCAACGCGGCGACGGAGATGACGGCCCGCATGCAGACCGGCATCCTCCAGGCCAACGGCGAGCTGGCGGTGGAGCCGGTGATGGACGCGGCGGACGTGGCGGCGACGGTGGTGCACATGGCGGCGCTGCCGCTGGAGGCGAACGTGCAGTTCGCGACGGTGATGGCGACGACGATGCCGTACATCGGCCGGGGGTGACGCGCCCCCCGGCCGACGCGGCCGGGGTCAGGCCTGCCCGGTCTCGAAGCGCGAGATCTTGCCGCCGTCGACGGTGAAGACCCACTTGGTCCGCATCGAGCCCCAGGTGTCGTTGCGGTAGTCGGCGACGAGGGCGAGCCCCTCGTCCGCCTCGGACTCGACGTCCATGTGCCCGCGCGAGGTGAACACCTCGCGGTCGAGCCACTCCCGCACATCGCGGTCGGAGCCGTCGTCGGACATGGTCGCGCCGGGGGTCAGGACCGCGAAGAGGGCCTGCTCGTCGTTGGCGTTGAGGGCCGTGACGAAGTCACGCACGGTGGGGTCGCTGAGCTGGTTCACGGGAATGGTCATGCCCCACCCGTACACCCGCGGGGCGCCCGTCTCCGGACGCCCCGGCCGTGAGGTCCCTCCGACAGCGGTCCCGGACGGTCAGGACCAGTCGCAGGCCTTGCCGTCGCCGTCGCGGTCGAGACCCGAGCGGTAGCCGGGCTGGCCGGCGTAGATCGGGGCCTTGCCGGCGGCGCGGACGGCGTCGCAGTTCTTGTAGTAGGCGGCGCCGTCGCCGTCGGAAGACCCTCCCGAACCGCTTCCGCTTCCGTCTCCGCTTCCGTGGCGGTTCGGGTCCGGCTCCGGGTTCAGCCGGGCGTAGTCCTCGGAGGGGCAGGACAGGCCGGGCCGGGCCAGGGAGAGCCGTACGGTCATGTACTCCGGCCGCTCGATGTCCTCGCCCGCCTCCGGGTCCTGGAAGCAGATCCGCCAGTCGTCGTGACGGGCCGCCAGGTCGACGTCCGTGTACACACTGGCGCCCTGGATCTCGCTGAGGCCCGCCTTCCGGAGCGCCGCGGAGCCGGCCGCGAAGGTCTTGCCGACGACGTTCGGCACCTTGGGGAAGACGACGGCGTCACCGTCCCGGGCCGGGCAGGGGCTGCTCTTCTGGACGACGGCGAACTCGATCCCGATCCGCCGTCCTTCCTCGGTCGTGGCGGTCTCCCCGGCGGCCGGCTCCTGGAAGCAGACCTTCCAGTTGCCGTCGACGAGCTGCATCTTGTCGTCCTCGGTGGCGTCGTGCGAACGCGCCCGGAACCCGGCCTCGTACGCCGCCTGCGACGCGGTCTCCAGGTTCTGGCCGGTGTAGTCGGCGACGACCCGGCGCACGGTGGGAGTCGGCGTGGGGGTGTACGGGGTGTAGGCCGGGAACCTGCTGACCTGCGGCTTGGCGTCGGCCACCGCGGGCTTGTCCGCCGGCGGATCGCTCGTGCCCACGGCCACGAACCAGACGGCGGACAGCACGGTCGCGAGCACCTTCCGTCCCGGCGACCAACGGCTCCGCCAGGCGAGGACGATGCCCAGGGGCGGCAGGAGGACGAGACAGAGGACGACGACCCCGGGCCGCCGCCACCGCGACTCCTCCCGAACCGGCCCCTTGCCCCCCGCGTCCCCCTTGTCCAGCGACACGCCCACGCGACCCTGCCCCTCCCTGACGACATCTCGGCGGCACACAGGGTATGACCTGCGTGTTCACCGTCCGCGCCCAGGGTGGGCCCGGTCAGTCGAGGCAGAACTCGTTGCCCTCGGGGTCGGTCATCACGATGTGCCCGGCGCTCATCGGCGGGGCGGGCTCGAAACGGCGCACCCGCTTCGCGCCGAGGCCGACGAGCCGGTCGCACTCGGCTTCGAGGGCGGCCATCCGCTCCTCCCCCCGGAGTCCGGGGGCGGCACGGACGTCGAGGTGGACGCGGTTCTTGGCGACCTTGTCCTCGGGCACCTGCTGGAAGAACACGCGCGGGCCCGTGCCGTCCGGGTCCTCGATGGCCGACCGCGAGTTGCGCTGGTCCTCCGGCACGCCGACCCGCGCCAGGAACTCGTCCCAGGCGGCCAGCGGGTCGGCGCCCTCGGGCAGCTCCACTCCGGGCGGGCCGGGGTGGACGTAGCCCAGCGCGTCCCGCCAGAAGGAGGACAGGGCCCGCGGGTCGTGGGCGTCGAAGGTGACCTGGAAATGACGGCTCATTCGTTCGGCTCCGTTCGTAGCGGCTCGCGAAGCGACCGTACCGAAGCCCACTGACACCGGCCCGGCGGAACACCCGGCCACCGAGCGCGGCGTCCGAATTGCGCCAGCGGTACGGTGCCGCGCCGGGCGAACCTGTGGGCATGAGCACCTACTCCGCCCGCCCCGTCCCTCCCTCCGCCCTGGCCCGGCTGCGGGTCACCGACGACGCCGGCCGCGCCTGCGTGCCGTACACCGCCACCGACGGCGGCCATCCCCTCCGCTGCTGCCTGCGCCTCTCCGAGCCCGGCGAGCGGATCGCCCTCGTCTCGTACGCGCCGCTCCGCCGCTGGGCCGCCGAGACGGGTGCCGAGCCCGGCGCGTACGACGAGCAGGGTCCCGTCTTCGTCCACGCCGAGGACTGCGGCGGCCCCGCGCCCTCGGAGGCGTACCCCTTCTCCCGTGCCGGCGCGCTCCGCACCCTCCGCCGCTACGACGCGGACGGCAGGATCGTCGGCGGCCGGCTCCTGGAACTCCCCGAGATCCCCGCCGAGGGCTTCGACAAGGCCCTCGCCGAGGCCTTCGCCGACCCGGCCGTCGCCCTCGTGCACGTCCGGGCCGTCGAGTACGGCTGCTTCCACTTCGAGGTCCGGCGTCCCTGAGCGCTACCTTCCGGGGGTGTCGCACAGGGCCCGGTCGACGAGGGCACCGGCCGCCCTCTGCTGCCGGACCGTCCTGCCGAGGTCGTTGAAGCTGGTGGTCAGGGACACCGTGACGGTGCGGCGGCCGTCGTCGGTGGCGCCGTCGAGGGTGATGTAGCCGGCCTCGCCCCCTTCGTGGCTCCAGTAGCTGCCGCCGCAGCTCAGGGGGAGCTCGACCAGTCCGAGGCCGTAGCGTCCGCCGGGCCAGAACACCTCGAACTCCTCGGGGACCGGGACGGTGTGGCGCATCTCGGCCAGGCGCGCCTCGGAGAGCAGCTCGCCGCCGAGGAGCCCTCGGAAGAAGCGGTTGACGTCGGCGGTGGTGGAGACGTAGCCGCCGAGGTCGGGGACGATCTGCTCGGTGACGTCGGTCCGTTCGCCGCCTGCGAAGACCTGGTAGCCGCGGGCGTGCGGGCGGCGCAGGGTGGGCGTGGCGCCCGGGAGGTACGTGTGGTGCATGCCGAGCGGTCGCAGGATCCGGCTCTCGACCTCCTCCCGCCAGGGGCGGCCGGTGACCTCGTCGACGATCAGGCCGAGGACGACGTAGCCGGTGTTGGAGTAGCCCCAGCCGGTCCCGGGCTCGAAGTCCGGACGGTGCCGCACGGCCCGGGCGACGAGCTGTTCGGCGGTGTACGTGTCGTAGCGGTGCCGGTAGTACTGCTGCGGGGTGTCGAAGCCGGGCAGGTCGTCGTGGAGGCCGCTGGTGTTCTGCAGCAACTGACGGATGGTCATCTTCCGTCCGTCGTTGCCGTTTCCGTCGATCAGACCGGGCAGTCGGCGGCCCACCGTGTCGTCGAGGGACAGCCTGCCCTCGTCGACCAGCTGCAGGATCACCGTGGCCATGAGTGCTTTGCCGGTGCTGGCGATCCGGAAGTGGCCGTCGCGGGGCACCGGGCGTTTCGTACCGGCCGCGGCGACTCCGGCGGTGGCGACCAGGTCCCGGCCGGAGGCCGTGGTCACCCGCGCCTGGACGCCGGTGATGCCGAGGGCCAGGAGGGCCTCGGTGTCCCGGCGCAGGTCGTCCTGCCGGTAGCCGGGCGGAGAGGCCGCGGACGCGCCGTCGGAGGACGGGGCGGTCATGGCGGCCCCCGCGGTGGCGAGTACGGCCGCCGCCGCGAGGGCCGGCCAGGTACGGCCGATCCGGCGGTGGCGCCGCGGAGCTGAGGGCGGGGTGGTGGATGTCATGCCCGGCACGCTAGGGAGGCGTCGCCTCCCAAGTCGCTGCGGCGGACGACCGGTTGAGACCTACAGCAGGCTGTAGTGCCGTCCGGGGTGCCGGGGACGTACGGTCCCTTGCGGAGGGCCGGCTCCGGTCCCGTACCCACCGAACGAAGGCGAGCCCTGTGCACCGCGTCACCGGCGAGGCCCGCGCACGGTCGGTCGAGACCTGGCGCGCCGGACGCTATCTGCTCGGCACCCTGGCGACCGCGACGGTGACGCTCGTGGCGGCGCCGCTCCTGTGCGTGCCGTCCCTGTCGGCCGCCTGGGCGGAGCGCCACCGCCGGCGTGCCGGGGCGCTGCTCGGCCGGCCGGTGCAGCCGGGTCCGCGGGCTCGCCGCCGCGATCTGGCGTGGCTCGTGGTGCAGGTGGCGACCGGGCTGCCCGCCGGCGTGGTCGCCCTGCTGTGCCTGGGCAATCTGCTCCTCACCGTCCTGGTCGCCGTGGGGTGGTGGGCGTTCCCCGCGTCGGATCCGCCACGGCTGCTGCTGCTCGACGTCCCGGTCGACGGCTGGGTCCCCGCGCTGACGGCCGACCTGGCGCAGCTCGTCCTCCTCGCGGCGCTCGCGGTCCTCGTCCTGCCGCGGCTGGCCCGGGTGCACGCGCGGTGTTGTCTGGCGGTCCTGGCGCCGTCTCCGGCGGAGCGGCTGGCCGCGCGCGTCAGCGAGCTCACCCGGACGCGGGCGGACGTGCTGCGGGCGCACGGGGCGGAACTCCGCCGGATCGAACGGGACCTGCACGACGGCACCCAGGCCCGGCTCGTGGCCATCGCCATGCGGCTCGCGGTGGCCGAGGAGACCCTCCGCCGGGAGCCGGACGCGGCCGCCGCGCTCGTAGGGCAGGCGCGGGCGGAGACCGAGGAGGCGATGACCGAGCTGCGTTCCGTCATCCGCGCGATCTACCCCCCGGTCCTGGCCGACCAGGGTCTCGTGGGCGCGCTGGGCACCCTGGGCACGAGGGCCGGTGTGCCGACCCGCATCGGCGTCGGCGAGCTCGGCGAGGTCCCGGCCGCGGTCGAGGCCGTCGCGTACTTCGCGGTCACCGAGGCGCTGGCGAACATCGCCCGGCACAGCGGCGCCGGCGAGGCCTCGGTCCGGGTCGTCCGGCACGGCGCGCTGCTGTGCGCGGAGGTCAGCGACGACGGGCGCGGCGGGGCGGACGCGTCCCGGGGCAGCGGCCTGGACGGGATCCGGCGCCGGGCCGCCGCCCTGGACGGCACCATGAGGATCAGCAGCCCGCCGGGCGGGCCGACCGTCATCACCGTGGAGCTGCCGTGCGTGTAGTCATCGCCGAGGACAACGTCCTGCTGGCCTCGGGGCTCGAACTCCTCCTCGGCTCCCGGGGCTTCGAGGTCGCCGCGATCGCGGACGACGCCCCCGGCTTCCTGGCCGCCGTCGAGGCCCACCGGCCGGACGTCACCATCGTCGACGTACGGCTGCCGCCGACCTTCCGCGACGAGGGGATCCGCGCCGCCCTCCAGGCCCGCCGCGAGCGCCCCGGACTTCCCGTCCTGGTGCTGTCCCAGTACGTCGAGCAGGAGTACGCGGGCCGTCTCCTCTCCGACACCGGCGGCGGGATCGGCTATCTCCTCAAGGACCGGGTGAGCCGCATCGCGGAGTTCACCGAGGCGCTGCGCCGGGTGGCGGCCGGGGGTACGGCCCTGGACCCGGAGGTCATCACCCAGCTCCTCGCCGTCCGCGGCGACCCCGTCGAGTCGCTCACGCCCCGGGAGCGCGAGGTGCTGGCGCTGATGGCCGAGGGTCACGACAACGCGGGCATCGCCGAACGGCTGTTCGTCACCGAGAACGCCGTGCACAAACACGTCGGCGGAGTCTTCCTCAAACTCGGCCTCTCCCCCGGCGACAGCGGCCACCGCCGCGTCCGCGCCGTCCTGACCTGGCTCCGCCGACACGGCGGCCCGGAGCCCGCTCGAACGAAGAAGGGCCCCTGACCAGGCGGAAACCTGTTCAGGGGCCCTCCCCACGTGGGCCGACAGACGAGTCGGGCTGTACGCCGGGTTCTGTGCCCCGGGACCTCGCGGTCGTCGGGGCGACGGCCATCCATCTAGGACCGGCGTTGCCGCCGGCCTCCTGCGGTCTACCCGCGGACTCGGGCGAGCAGCCCTCGAACATCCGCGCAGGGACACCGGGGTGTCCCCTCTTGACCTTGCTCCGAGTGGGGTTTACCTAGCCGCCTGAGTCACCTCAGGCGCTGGTGGTCTCTTACACCACCGTTTCACCCTTACCGAGGACCGAGGTCCCCGGCGGTCTGTTTTCTGTGGCACTGTCCCGCGGGTCACCCCGGGTGGCCGTTAGCCACCACCCTGCTCTGTGGAGCCCGGACGTTCCTCGGGAAGATCCGAGGATCTCCACGCGGCCGTCCGCCCGGCTCGTCTGCCGTGCCGACCATGCTACCTGCCGATTCGGAGGAGGCCGGCCGTCGCCAGGTCGAAGGCGAAGGGAGCGGGAACGGGGAGGGGCTTGCCGAAGGGCACACCGTGGTGCGTCCTGCGGGTCCGGCAGGGCGTGCGGCGTGGACGTGCGGGTGCCGGTCGGGCGGACGCTCACGCGGGCGCGAACAGGACCTTCGCCCTCCCCGGGTCCGCTTCCGACAGCCTGACCCGCAGCCACTCCCCCAGCGGCAGCTTCGCCTCGCCGCCCTCGATGCGGGCGACGACCGCCGGGTCCTCCAGGTGGACGGTGCCGACGGCCGGTTCGCGTTCCTTCACGTCGATGACGTAGGCGTCGAAGACCTCGCCGATCCGCTCCCTCAGGAGCGCCGCCTCGACGATGTCGACGCTCTCGCGTTCGACGGTGTTGGCGCGGCGGGCGCCGGTGGCCATCGCGTCGGGGAGGGCGGGCAGGGCGGACCGTACCCACTCGGGCGGTTCGTCCCCGGCGACCGCCGCCACGCACAGCTCGCCCGCGTACCGGTCGACGAGCCGGCGCAGCGGCGCGGTGCAGTGGGTGTACTCGTCGGCGACGGCGGCGTGGACGGCGGGGCTGGGGACGTGGCCGTCGGTGAAGACGGTGTAGCCGGCGCCGCGCAGAAGGGTGGTGCACTCCTGGAGGAAGGCGGCGTGGCGCGGATTCGTGGGGTCGGCGGAGCGGACGACGTCGGCGTACGAGACGTGGTGCGGCCAGTCGACGCCGAGGGCCTGGGCGGAGCGGCGCAGCCGGGCGACGGCCCCGTCGGGCGCGGTCGGCAGGGTGCGCAGGATGCCGGTGCCGGCCGCGGTCATGAGGTCGGCGGCGGCCATGCCGGTGAGGAGGGAGATCTGGGCGTTCCAGGCGTCGGCGGGGAGCGGTGCCCGGTATTCGAGGCTGTAGGTGTGGTCCCGTTCGACGATCTCCTGCTCGGGGACGTTGAGGGAGATTCCGCCGCGCTCGGCTTCGAGGGCTTCGCGGAGGCGGCCGATGTCCCGGAGGAGGGCGAGGGGCTCTTCGGCGGTTCCGTCGTCGATCCGTCGCTGCACGCCCGCGTAGTCGAGCTTGGCGCGGCTGCGGACGAGGGCGCGGCGGACGTCGGTGGCGACCCGCCGTCCCTCGGCGTCGAGGTCGATGCGCCAGAGCAGGGCGGGGCGGGCTTCGCCGGGGAGGAGGCTGGCGGCACCCTCGGAGAGGACGGGCGGGTGGAGGGGGATCCTGCCGTCGGGGAAGTAGAGGGTGAGGACCCGCCGGTGGGCCTCCGCGTCGAGCGCGCCGCCGGGGGTGACGAAGGCGGCGACGTCGGCGATGGCGTAGTGGACGCGGTAGCCGCCGTCGGCCCGGCGTGCCAGGTGCATGGCCTGGTCGAGGTCGGTGGAGGTGGGCGGGTCGATCGTGAAGAGGGGGAGGTCCGTGGCGTCGTACGTGGGGAGCCGGGGGGCCTTCGCGGCGGCTTCCGCCTCGGCGAGGACGGCGGGCGGGAAGTCCTCGGGGATCGCGAGCTCGGTACGGAGTGCGCGCAGGGCGGCCCGCAGCGGAGCCTCGGCTGCGCCGGTCACGTGGATGTGGCGGCGGGGCATGGACCGAGCGTATGAGCTGGGGCAGGGCGCGGCACCTCGTAGGCTGGACGACCGGGGCCGCACCCCCACCCCCCGTACGGACGAAGGAGAACCACCGTGCTCGTGCTGTTGCCGCCCTCCGAAGGCAAGGCCTCCTCGGGGCGCGGGGCGCCGCTGAAGCCGGAGTCGCTGTCCCTGCCGGGGCTCGCGGAGGCGCGGGCGGCGGTCCTGGACGAGCTGGTCGAGCTGTGCGCCGCCGACGAGGAGAAGGCGCGCGAGGTGCTGGGCCTGAGCGAGGGTCTGCGCGGCGAGGTCGCGAAGAACACGGAGCTGCGGACGGCGGGCGCGCGTCCGGCCGGGGAGATCTACACGGGCGTGCTGTACGACGCGCTGGGTCTGGCGACCCTGGACGCGGCGGCCCGGAAGCGGGCGGGGGACTCGCTGCTGGTGTTCTCGGGCCTGTGGGGCGCGGTGAAGGTGACGGACCGGATTCCGTCCTACCGCTGCTCGATGGGCGTGAAGCTGCCGGGGCTCGGTGCGCTGGGCGCGCACTGGCGGGGCGCAATGGCCCCGGTGATGCCGGAGGCGGCCGGGGACGGACTCGTCCTGGACCTGCGCTCCTCGGCCTACGCGTCGGCGTGGAAGCCGAAGGGGGAGCTCGCGGCCCGGACGGCGACGGTGCGGGTGCTGCACGCGCCGACCCGGAAGGTGGTCAGCCACTTCAACAAGGCGACCAAGGGCCGGATCGTGCGGAGCCTCCTGGAGGCGGGCGCGGAGCCGGCTTCGCCCGCGGAGCTGGCGGAGGCGCTGCGGGACCTGCGGTACGTGGTGGAGGAGGGCGGGAGGGCGGGCGCCCTCGACGTGCTCGTGGACGAGATCCACTAGTACGCATTGCACCCTCCGCAACGCTCGTTGCGGGTGACGCTCGCCGTGGGCAGGATGACGCCCATGTCCTCGACGAGCGTGTTCGGCCTTGCCCCGGGATGCCGCGTGGTCCCCGTCGTCGTGATCGAGGACGCGGCCGACGCCGTGCCGCTGGCGCGAGCCCTGGTGGCAGGCGGGCTGCCGCTCGTCGAGGTCACCCTGCGCACCCCGGCCGCGCTCGACGCCGTCCGCGCGATCGCGGCCGAGGTGCCCGAGGCGGTCGTCGGGGCGGGCACCGTGGTCTCGCCCGCCGGGGTCGCGGACGCGGTCGGCGCGGGGGCGCGGTTCCTGGTGAGTCCGGGGTGGACCGCCGGGCTGCTCGACGCGATGCGGGACTCGGGCCTGCCGTCCCTGCCCGGCGTGTCGACGGCCTCGGAGGTCGTGGCACTCCTCGAACGCGGGGTGCAGGACATGAAGTTCTTCCCGGCCGAGGCGGCGGGCGGCGTCCCGTATCTGCAGTCCCTCGCGGGCCCGCTCCCCCGGGCCCGCTTCTGCCCCACGGGCGGCATCTCCCCGGCCTCCGCCCCCGCCTACCTCGCCCTCCCGAACGTCGGCTGCGTCGGCGGTACGTGGATGCTGCCGCCCGACGCCCTCGCGGCCCGCGACTGGGCCCGCGTGGAGTCCCTCGCCCGCGGGGCGGCGGAGCTGTGCGCGCCCGTCAGCCGGTGAACCTCACGCTGAGGTGGTCGGTGACCGGGCGGTAGCCGAGGCGCTGGTACAGGGCGTTGCTGGTGGGGTTGGCCAGGTCCGTGAAGAGCAGGACCTGCTCGACGCCGGCGGCGAGCGCGGCGCGGCTGACGGCGTCGGTGGCACCGGCGGCGTACCCCCGGCCGCGCTCGGCGGGCGGGGTGTAGACGAGGTGGACGCGGGCCTGGCCTTCGATCGTGCGGGAGACGGCGGCCATCGAGACGGGGTGCCCTTCGGGCGCTTCCCAGAGCCACAGCCGACCCTCGGAGATCCGCTCGGAGACGAAGCCGGTGTAGTCCTCGGCGGGCTCGTCCCCGATGGCCACCGCGAAGTCCCGCGTCCAGGCGGCGACGAGCGGGACGTCGGCCTCGGTCGCGAGCCGGGCGCGGCCCGCCGGGGCCGGGTCCGGCGGGGCCGGCTCACCGAGACGGAAGAGCCGCATGCGGCCGGTGGGCGTCCAGGGGCGGCCGGTGGCCTCCGCGTACGCCTCGACGGCGGTGGTCTCGCCGCGCACCACGGTCGGCTCCTCGGCGCCCGGGAACGCGAGCGCGCCGGCCGGCTCCTTGGGCTCGGGGAACTTGGTCCCCGGGGACGCGAGCGCACCGGCCGGCTCCTGGGACCCGGGGGACGCGAGCGCACGGGCCGCCTCCTGGGGCATGGGGAGCGCGAGCGCGCGGGCCGCCTCCTCGGTCATGGTTCCGAAGGAGGGCCCGCCGGGCGCGACCACGACGACGCCGGTGACCCGGCCGTCCGCCTCCTCCCACCAGCCGAGCCGCCCGGCCGTGTCCATGAGCGTGAGCACGGCGGTGTTGCGGGCCGGTTCGGCGGCGAGGTGCGCCGCCGCGGCCGCCCGGAAGGCGGCGGCGCTGTCGGTGAAGGACCACGTCATGCGGGTGATGGTGGTACGGGCGCGGGCCCCGCCGCCACCGGTTTGCGCGCTATCTGAGGTGCGAGGTGTCGTTGAGGAGCCGTACGGAGGCGTTGCCGTCGGCGTAGTAGGCGACGGCCGAGATCGAGGCGGCCGACAGCTCCATCCGGAACAGCGACTCCGGAGGAGCGCCGAGGGCGAGCCGGACGAGGGTCTTGATCGGCGTGACGTGCGTGACGAGGAGGACCGTACGGCCCGCGTACGCGGCGGCCAGCCGGTCCCGGGTCGCGGCGACGCGCCGGGAGACGGTCGCGAAGCTCTCGCCTCCGCCGGTCGGCGCGGCCTTCGGGGAGGCGAGCCAGGCGTCGAGGTCCGACGGATACCGCTCGCGGACCTCGCCGAACGTCAGCCCCTCCCAGGCGCCGAAGTCGGTCTCGCGCAGGCCCTGCTCGATCCGTACGTCGAGGCCGAGGCGGGCGGCGACGGCGCCGGCGGTCTGCCGGCAGCGGGTGAGGGGCGAGCTGACGATCTCCTGGATGGTGCCGCGTGCGGCGAGCGCCTCGGCGACGGCCTCTGCCTGCCGCAGGCCGGCCGCCGACAGCTCGGGGTCGCTCCCGCCGCTCCCGGAGAACCGCTTCTCGGGGGTGAGCGCGGTCTCGCCGTGCCGCAGCAGTACGAAGGTGGCCGGCGCCCCCATGTCGGGGCCGGCCCAGCCCTGGCGGGGCGGCGCGGCCGCCGCGGGCGCGGCGGTGGCGGGCGCGGCCCCGGTGCGGACATCTGCCGGAGCGGGCGCACCGGCCTGCGCGGCGGTGGCGGGCGCGAGCCCGGTGCCCACCGCTGCCGGAGCGGGCGCACCAGCCGGCGCCGTCGGCGCCTGGGTGCGCGCCACGTGGCCGACCGGGGCCAGGGCGCCCGCCTCGGCCTCGAAGTCGCCGGAGGCCACCGAGGCCGCGACGGCCTCTTCAGCGGCGAACAGGCCGTCGTCCGGGGCCGCCGGGCGCGCCACGGCACCCGGCCAGGCGCCCGAGCCCGTACCGGCGCCACCGACAGGGGTCTCGGGCCCCGCGGCAGTCGTCGGCGCGGAAGCGGCCAGGGCAGCTCGGGCTCTCGCCGCGCCCGCCGTCGCGTCGCCGGGAGGGCCCGACGGGGGCGGGGTCGCGGCGTTGCGGGCGGCCGCGGCGTCCAGGCCCGCCGTGGAGGCGGACGGCTCCCACTGGCGGCCCCGCTTGCCCGCGTCCATCGCCTCGTTCGCGAGCCGGTCCGCGTGCTTGTTCCGCTCGCGCGGGATCCACTCGTAGCGGACCTGGCCGGGCGGGAAGACCCGGGCGGCCTCGGCCGCGAGCGGCTTCATGTCCGGGTGCTTGATCTTCCAGCGGCCGGACATCTGCTCGACGACCAGCTTGGAGTCCATCCGGACGTGGACGGTGGCGTCCGGGAACAGCTCCCGGGCCGCCTTCAGGCCCGCCACCAGGCCCTTGTACTCGGCGACGTTGTTCGTGGCCACGCCGATGTACTCGGCGGCCTCCGCGAGGGTCTCCCCCGTCGCCGGGTCGAGGACGACCGCGCCGTACCCGGCGGGCCCCGGGTTGCCCCGGGAGCCGCCGTCCGCCTCGACCACGAGTTCGCGCATTACAGGCCGGACTCCGCGGTGCGGACCAGGATGCGGCTGCAGTTCTCGCAGCGGACGACCTTGTCGGGCGCGGCAGCGCGGATCTCGTTCACCTCGGTGATGTCGAGCTCCAGGCGGCAGCCCTCGCACCGGCGCTGGTGGAGCCGGGCCGCGCCGACGCCGCCCTGCTTCTCGCGCAGGCGGTCGTACAGCTTGAGCAGGTCCTCCGGGATGGCGCCGGCGACGAGCTCGCGCTCCTTGCCGACGGTCGCGGCCTCGGCGTCCAGCTCGGCCTGGGCGGCGTCGCGGCGGGCGGTGGCGTCGTCGACCTTGGTCTGGACGGCGGCGACCCGCTCGGTCAGCTCGGCGAGGCGCTCCTGGACCGACTCGCGGCGCTCCATGACCTCCAGGACGATCTCCTCGAGGTCGCCCTGGCGCTTGGCGAGGGAGACGATCTCACGCTGGAGGTTCTCCAGGTCCTTCGGGGAGGAGACGGCGCCGGAGTCGAGCCGCTGCTGGTCGCGCGCGGCGCGCTGGCGGACCTGGTCGACGTCCTGCTCGGCCTTGGTCTGCTCGCGGCCGCAGTCGCTCTCCTCGGTCTGCGCGGCGACGAGCAGGTCGCGCAGCTGGGTGAGGTCCTTGGTCAGCGCCTCGATCTCGGCGTGCTCGGGCAGCGACCTGCGCTTGTGCGCGAGCTGCTGGAGGCGGACGTCCAGGGCCTGGACGTCGAGGAGGCGGATCTGGTCGGCGGGCGCGGCGTTCAGTTGGGGGCTCCAGGGGAGGTGTGGTGGGAGGACCAGGGGTCGGTGACCGTCTTCGAGACGTGGACGCGGAGGTCCCAGCCGTGGCGGTCGGAGATCTCGTCGAGCTGGGCGGCGGCCTGCTCGCACCAGGGCCATTCGGTGGCCCAGTGGGCGGCGTCGACCAGGCCCAGGGGCGACTGCTGGGTGGCCTCGGAGACCGGGTGGTGGCGCAGGTCGGCGGTGAGGAAGGCGTCGACGCCTGCGGCGCGGACGGCGCCGAACAGGCTGTCGCCCGAACCGCCGCTGACGGCGACGCGGCGCACGGTCATGCCGGGGTCGCCGGCGACGCGGATGCCCTGCGCGGTGGCGGGCAGCCGCTTGGCGGCGCGGGCGGCGAACTCGGCGAGGGTCTCGGGGTGGTCGAGCTCGCAGATCCGGCCGAGGTTGTTCTCGGGGACGAGGGGCCCGGTGACGCGGAGGTCGAGCGCGCCGGCGAGGGCGTCGGAGACGCCGGGGTCGGCGGTGTCGGCGTTGGTGTGCGCGACGTGGAGGGCGATGTCGTTCTTGATGAGGGTGTGGACGACGCGGCCCTTGAAGTGGCCGGCCGCGACCGTCGTCGTACCGCGCAGATAGAGCGGGTGGTGGGTGACGATCAGGTCGGCTCCGAGGGCGATCGCCTCGTCGGCGATCTCCTGGACGGGGTCGACGGCGAAGAGCACACGGGTGACCTCGGCGTCGGGGTCGCCGCAGACGGTGCCGACGGCGTCCCACGACTCGGCTCGCTCTGGCGGCCAGAGGGCGTCGAGCTCGGCGATGACTTCAGACAGACGGGGCACGGAGGAAAGGCTACCTGTCTCCTCTTTGCGCCTAAACCGGCGCCGCTCTCGCGGATGTGGCGGGCCGCCGTCGGGGTTCCTCGATCGATGGTTGCGGCCTCTCCGCCGAAAGACCCCTGGCGCCGGTCGACGCCAGGGGTTCCGCCGGCTACTTCACGAGGTCGGCGCGCAGGTCGTCGAGGACGCTGTTCGCCGCCGTGACGCCGAGGCCGAGGTACCAGGTCTCGTCCGGGACGTCCTTGGCCTGGCCGGCCTTGACGGCCTTGAGGTTCTTCCAGAGCGGGTTGGCCTGGGCGGTGTCCTTCTTGGCGGCCTTGGCGTCGCCGTAGACGCCGGTGAAGATCCAGTCGGCGTCGGCCTCGTCGATCTTCTCGGGGCTGATCTCGGCCGCCAGCTCGTCGATCTGCTGGTTCTTGGGCCGGGGCAGGCCGGCGTCCTCCAGGATCGTGCCGATGAAGGAGGCCTTGGCGTAGAGGCGGATCTTGCCCGGGAGGTAGCGGACCATGGAGATGGTCGGCTTGTTCGGGCCGATGTCCGTACCGAGCTGCTTCGCCTTGGTCTCGTACGCGGCGAGCTTCGCCTTCGCCTCGGCGGTCCTGTCGAGCGCGGCGGCGTTGAGGAGGTAGTTCTCCTTCCAGGTGAAGCCCGGGCGGATGGAGAAGACGGTCGGCGCGATCTTCGACAGCTCGTCGTACTTGTCGGCGGCGCGGAGCTGGCTGCCGAGGATGAGGTCCGGCTGGAGGTTGGCGATGGCCTCCAGGTTGAGGTTGTTGATGGTGCCGACGGACTTCGGGGTGCCGGCGTCCTTCGCGAGGTAGCCGGGGATGCCGTCGTCGCCCTCGGAGGGGGCGTAGCCGACGGGCTTGACGCCGAGGGAGACGACGTTGTCGAGCTCGCCGACGTCGAGGACGACGACCCGCTTGGGCGCGGCCTTGAGTTCGGTCGTGCCGAGGGCGTGGGTGAGGGTCCGCGGGAACTGGCCGGGCTTCGCGTCGGTGCCCATGGCCGCGGTCTTGGCGGCGGCGTCACCGAAGTCCTTGCCGCCGGTGGCGACGTCCTTCTTCTTGGCCGTGTCCTCCTTCTTGGCGGGGTCGGCGGAGGACCCGTCGCCCCCTCCGCAGGCCGCGAGCGAGAGCGCGGCGGCGAGGGCGACGACGGCGGCTGTGCCGCGGCGGCGGAGGGACATGAGAAGGCTCCTGTACGGGTCGTCCTGGCGGGGACACGGGCACGTCCTGACGGAGGCACAAGCTCCGCTTAGGTTCGCCTTACCTTACTCACCACGGGCCACTCCAGCACAACCGCCCCCGCACCCTCAGCCGAACCGCCGCAGGGCCACCCTTATGTGTGAAGTGACCCTGCTCGTGTTGTTCGGCTGGAAGTGCGAAAACTAGCTTCGTGGCCGGAGGTGACGAGTCGATGACAGCGTGTGCCATCGAGACCCCGGCCGAGGACGACGACCGCGACCGCGGCGCGGCCTGGCCGGCGGGGTTCACGATCACGGCCAACGGCGCGTACGCGGCCAGGCTCGCGGGCGCCGGTGACGCCCTGTACGTGGAGAGGTGGACGCTCGACGGCCCCGAGCCGTACGCCGTCCCGCTCCCCCTCGACCAGCCGGAGGAGGCGGGCACCCAGCTGCTGCCGCTCGCCGACGGCCGGGTCCTCGTCGCCCGTCGCGTGGACGGGCGGCGGAACACCTTCTCGCTGCTCTACCCGACCGGCCCGGCCACCGGCGAGCTACGGCTCGGCGCGGTGGAGGCGCCCGGCTCCGAGCACCTCGTGCTGCTGCCGCCCTCGCCGGACGGCATCTGCGCGTACGCCATGTGCGTCGGCCCCGACACGACCACGCTGTGGCTGGTGGCGGGCGGGGCCTTCGGCCCGGAGCAGGTGGCGGAGGTCAAGGGCCGCTGCACGGGCGGGGTGTGGCTCGACCGCACGGGCCGGATGCTCGCCCTCGACCGGCGGCTCGACGGCGGTCCGGTGAAGGCGGTCGCCGTCGACCTGGAGCGGGGCGGGGAGGTGACGCCGCTGCTCCAGATCACCGAGGAGAGCGACGACCGGCTGCTGCTCGCGGACCCGGACAGCGGGCTGCTCCTGATCCGCTCCGACGCGCCGTCCCCGGGGCACGACCGGCTCGGCTGGGGCGTGCTCGGGTCCCTGCTGCCGGTGCGGTTCCCCGAGTGCCTGCGGCTCGACGACGCGGCGGTGACGCCGTTCGCGGTGCAGCCGGGGCAGGTCCTGGTGCCGGAGAGCTGCGCGGTGGCGCTTCGGATCGACGCGGCCGGCGGCAGCTGGGTGGGCACCTGGCAGCCCTCGTCCCGCCGAATGGCCCAACTGGCCGTACCCCAGGGCTGGCTGGCCGGGGCGGGCCTGTGGACGGCCGGGGGCGTGCTGCGGCTGCCGTACGCGACGGCCGAGGTGCCGTGCGGTCTCGCCGCCCTGGAGCTGCCGCCGGAGCCGGATCCCGAGCCCGTGGTGGTCGTCGAGGAGCCCCGGGTGTGCCGTCCGGTGCCTCTGCAGCAGGCTCCCCTGACGGACCGCAAACCCGCTGGCTAGACTCACGGCCGCACATCAAGAGCAAGACACACGGGGTGAGTTCCAGCATGTCCGAAGCAAGCACGCAGGGTACGGAGCCGGCCGGCTCCGGGAAGCACCGCGGTCAGGCCTCGCCGGCGGAGGACTCCACGTCCTCGCCGCACGGCCGGCACCGCCGCGAGGCCGACGCCCACGCGCGGTAGACAGCGGCACGAGCCGTGGAAGCAACACGAGCAGGGCCCCGGGGTCTCCCCCGGGGCCCTGCTCCTTCCCCACCACCCCCGTGGCTCAGCCCTTCTTCAGACCCAGCACCTCCGTCGCCGCGAAGGTCTCGCCCGCCGGGCGGGACGCGTAGTGCGGGGTCAGGAGGGAGTCCAGCTCCTCGTACGTGAACGCCTCCTTGGCCGTGTCGAACGTGGCCGACACCTTCGGCCGGTCCACGACCGCCACCATCCCGCCGTGCACGACGAGCAGCTGCCCGTTGACCCCGGCCGCCGCCGGGGACGCCAGGTAGCCGACGAGCGGCGCCACGTGGTCCGGGGACAGCGGGTCGAGCTCCCCCTCCCCCGGTTCGCCGAAGCCGGCGAAGACGTCCTCCGTCATCCGGGTCCTGGCGCGCGGGCAGATCGCGTTGACCGTCACGCCGTACCGGGCGAGCGCGAGCGCCGACGAGGTCGTCAGGCCCACGATGCCGCCCTTGGCGGCCGCGTAGTTGGGCTGTCCGGCCGAACCCGCGAGGAAGGCCTCGGACGAGGTGTTGACGATGCGGCCGTAGACCCCGGTCTCGCCCGCCTTGGCGCGGCCCCGCCAGTGCACCGCCGCGAAGTGGGTGGTGTTGAAGTGGCCCTTGAGGTGGACCCGTATCACCGAGTCCCACTCGTCCTCGCTCATCGAGAAGACCATCCGGTCGCGCAGGATCCCCGCGTTGTTGACCAGGACGTCCAGCTTCCCGAACTCGGTCACCGCCAGGTCGACCAGGCCCCGCGCCGTCTCGAAGTCGGAGACGTCGCCGAGGTGCGCGACCGCCCGGCCGCCCGCCGCGCGGATCTCCGCCGCGACCTCCTCGGCGGGGGCGGCGGAGGCCTCGCCCGAGCCGTCGCGGCCGGGCTGCCCGTAGTCGTTGACGACGACGGCGGCGCCGAGCCGGGCCAGTTCCAGGGCCTCGGCGCGGCCGAGACCGCGTCCGGCGCCGGTGACGATCGCGCTCAGCCCCTCAAGAGGGAGTGACATCGGTCGGGTTCCTCTCAGATCTCGATGCAGGTACGGAGGGCGGCGCCGGTCCGCATCTGCTCCAGGGCCTCGTTGATGCCCGCCAGCGGGACCCGGTGGGTGATGAGCGACTCCAGGTCGATGCGGCCGGCCCGCCAGAGCGCGATGGCCCGCTCGTACGAACGGAGCACGTCCCCGCCGCCGTACATCGAGGGCAGGATGCGCTTCTCGTCGAAGAACAGCTCGAACATGTTGAGCTGGAGGAAGTCGTCGAGGGCGCCCGCGCCGACGACGCAGAGGGTGCCGCCGCGGCGGGTCGTCTCGTACGCGGTGCGCGCGGTGGCGGACTTGCCGACGACCTCGAAGACGTAGTCGAAGCCCTCGCCGCCGGTGATCCGCTGCTTGGCGTCGGCGAGCGCGTCCGGGGCGACGGCCTCCGTGGCGCCGAACCTGAGGGCGGCCTCGCGGCGGGACTCGACGGGGTCGACCGCGACGATCTGGGCGGCGCCCTGGAGCTTGGCGCCCTGGATGGCGGAGATGCCGACGCCGCCGCAGCCGATGACGGCGACCGACGAACCGGCTTCCACCTTCGCCGTGTTGATGGCGGCGCCGAGTCCGGTGGTGACGCCGCAGCCGATGAGGGCGGCGATGTCGAAGGGCACGTCGTCCGGGATGGGGACGGCGCAGCCCGCGTCGACGACGACCTCCTCGGTGAAGGTGCCGGTGCCGGCGAAGCCGAAGACGTCACCGCCGGGGCGCTTGAAGTTGGGGATGCCGGCGTTCATGAAGCCGGCCAGGCACAGCTGGGTCTGGCCGCGCCTGCAGGCGGGACAGCTGCCGCAGGCGGGCAGCCAGCAGAGCAGGACCCGCTGGCCCTGGCTGAGCCCGGTGACGCCGTCGCCGACGTCGAGGATCTCGCCGGCGCCCTCGTGGCCGGGGATGAAGGGGGCGGGCTGCGGGAGGACGCCGCTCATCGCGGAGACGTCGGAGTGGCACAGGCCGGTGGCCCTCACCCGGATCCGCACCTTGCCCGGGCCGAAGCCCACCGCCTCGACGTCGTCGAGGACTTCGAGTTTGTCCTGGCCGATCTCGTGCAGTACGGCTGCGCGCATGGTGCGGCTCCCTCCGGAATGGATCTACGAGTGTTCGACGAGGGTGTCGGCGAGGACCGGGGCGTCGTCGCGCTCCACGGCCGTCACCGCCACCTGGACGCGGCCGTCCCCGGCCCACATCCGGATGCGCAGGGTCTCGCCCGGGAAGACGACCCCGGCGAAGCGGGTGCGGTACGAGCGGACGCGGGTCACGTCCCCGCCGAGCACCGTGTCCACGACCGCCTTGAGGGTCATGCCGTACGAGCAGAGGCCGTGCAGGATCGGCCGGTCGAAGCCCGCGAGCTTGGCGAACTCGGGGTCGGCGTGCAGCGGGTTCCAGTCGCCGGAGAGCCGGTAGAGCAGGGCCTGCTCCTCGCGGATGGGCCGCTCGACGGTGGCGTCGGGCTCGCGGTCCGGCAGCGCGAGGCGCTCGGAGGGCCCGCGGTCGCCGCCCCAGCCGCCCTCGCCGCGTACGAAGATCGAGGCGTCGCTCGTCCACAGCGGGCCGTCCTCGTCGGCGGCCTCGGAGCGCAGCACGAGGACCGCGGCCTTGCCCTTGTCGTAGACGGCGGCGACGCGTGAGGTGGAGACGGCGCGGCCGCCGGTGGGCAGCGGGCGGTGGAGGGTGATCGACTGGCCGCCGTGCAGGACGGCGGCGAGGTCGATGTCGATGCCGGGGGCGGAGAGCCCGCCGACGACCCCCATGCCGGCGCCCGCGACGGTGGCGAAGCTGGGCAGGACGTGGAGTCTGGACTCCAGGGTGTAGCGGAGCTCGTCGGGGTCGGTCGCGGGGACGCCCGCCCCGAGGCCCAGGTGGTAGAGCTGGACGTCCTTGTGGTCCCAGGAGATCTCGGCGCTGCGGGGTTCCGCGGCGACGGCCTTTGCGGGGTCGATGGGCATCGGGCTGCTGCTCCTTGTGGCGGGTGGAGACCTCGGCGCGGCCGTCCGCACCGTCGACCGCACCGAGGCCGTGCGGGACCGTCCCGTACGCGCCGGATCCGTCGAGATCTAGAACGCGTTCCAGTTCGGTGACCCATGTATAGCGGAGGGGAGGGGGGTTGGGAACCCCTCCTGACGGTACGTCAGATGCGTGGCCCAGGACATTTGTCACGGCCGGGTCCGTACATTCACGCCTGCCGGACCCCCGGCCCCGCTCCGTAGCGTCGGGGACATGAAGAACGAGACAGCGGTCGCCTTCACCGGAGTCACCCGGTCCTTCGGACCGGTCCGCGCCGTGGACGGCATCGACCTCACCATCCGGCGCGGCGAGACCGTCGCCCTGCTCGGCCGCAACGGCGCCGGCAAGTCCACCACCATCGGCCTGCTCCTCGGCCTCGACGAGCCCGACGGCGGCGAGGTGCGGCTCTTCGACGGCACCCCCGCCCGGGCCGTCGCCGCCGGCCGGGTCGGCGCGATGCTCCAGGACGGCCGCCCGGTCCCCCGGGTCACCGTCCGCGAGCTCGTCGCCTTCGTCGCCCGCACCTACCCCGCGCCCATGCCGGTCGCCGAGGCCCTCGCGCTCGCCGGCCTCACCGAGCTCGCCGACCGCCGCGTCGACCGCCTCTCCGGCGGCCAGGTGCAGCGCGTCCGCTTCGCCGTCGCCCTCGCCGGCAACCCCGAGCTGATCGTCCTCGACGAGCCCACCGCCGCCCTCGACGTCGAGGCCCGCGAGGTCTTCTGGGAGTCGATGCGGGGCTACGCCCGGCGCGGCAACACCGTCCTCTTCTCCACCCACTACCTGGAGGAGGCCGACGCCAGCGCCGACCGGATCGTCGTCATCGACTCCGGCCGCGTCCTCGCCGACGGCACGAGCGAGCAGCTCAAGCGCGCGGCCGGCGGCAGCCTCGTCTCCTTCGACCTGGCCGGCGCCCCCAGCGAGGGCCTGACCCTGCTCCCCGGCGTGACCGCCGTCGAGATCCGCGGCGACCGCGCCCGGCTCCACAGCGACGACTCCGACGCGACCGTCCGCGCGCTCGCCGACCGGAACGCGATCCGCGGCCTCGAAGTCGCCCCCGTGTCCCTCAACGACGCCTTCCTCACCCTCACCGCGCACGCCCCGGCCGCGCAGGCCCCCGCACTGGAGACGACCCGATGATCACCGAGTACGTACGCCTCGAAGTCCGCCGCACCCTGCGCGACACCGGCTTCGCCATCGGCACCATCGCCGTCCCGGTGATGATGTACCTGCTCTTCACCAACCTCGGCGGCCAGAACGAACCGGAGTGGAAGGCCGCCTCCATGGTCGGCATGGCGGCCTACGGCGCGCTGGGCGCCGCCCTGTCGATCGGCACCGGCGTCGCCGAGGACAAGGGGTCCGGCTGGCTGCGGCAGCTGCGGATCACCCCCATGTCCCCGCGCCAGGTCGTCACCGGCCGCGCGCTGACCGGCTCCGTGGTGGTGCTCCCGGCGATCCTCGGCGTCCTCCTCGCCGGCGGACTGTTCAACGGCGTCCACCTGGCGGCCTGGCAGTGGGCCGTGGTCACGCTCACCCTCTGGCTCGGCTCGCTCCCCTTCACCTTCCTCGGCATCGGCAACGGCTACCGCCTCACCGCGCAGACGACGGGCGTCGCGAACATCGCCTGCAACCTGGGCCTCGCGGTCCTCGGCGGGCTGTGGTTCCCGGTGAGCCTCTTCCCCGACTGGCTGCGCTCCCTCTCCGCCTACACCCCGACCAACCGCTTCGCCGAACTCGGCGTCTCGGTCACCGAGGGCCACGCGCCCGGCGCGGCGGCCCTCGCGGTCATCGTGGTCTGGGCGGCCCTGTTCGGCGGCTACGCGGCGGCCTCGTACCGTCGGTCGGCACGGACCGCATGAGCGAGCAGGATCAGGTGACATGAGGGACACGGGGATGAAGGACGTCTGGGAAGTGTGGACCGGAGCCGCGAAGGAGCGGAGGCGCGCCCGGGCCGGCGCCCGCAAGGAACGCGGGCCGAGCGGACTGAGCCTCCTCCCCTGGCTGCTCATGGGCCTGGGCGCGCTCTCCCACCTCATCGGGGGCGAGGCCCCCAACCCCTGGCTCGGCGGCCTCGGCCTGCTCGCCTTCAACTCCCTCTACATCGCGATCGTCTTCCGCGCCTTCGACCGGTGCGCCCGCGAGTCGTGGGTCACCTGGGCCCTCCTCGTCACGCTCGGGGCGCTGACCTTCGCCCTCGCCATCGGCTACGGCCGCGAATGGCTCCTCCTCTTCCCGCTCCTGGGCCTCGCGGTCGGGGCGGTGGTGCGGGGCAAGGAGCGGCTGCGGTTCATCGTCTTCCCGCTGGTCGCCGCGGTCGGCGTGGTGACGTTCTGGCGCGACGGCTGGGACTCCTTCGGCGTCGTGTACGGCACGTTCATCTCGGTCATGGTGACGGCGGCGATCCTCGCCCTGGACGAGACGGTCCGGGAGCTGCGCGCGACCCGCGAGGAACTGGCCCGTGCAGCGGTGGAGAAGGAACGGCTGCGGTTCTCCCGGGACCTGCACGATCTGCTCGGCCACACGCTGTCGGTGATCGTGGTGAAGTCCGAGGTCGTACGGCGGCTCGCCCCGCGCGACCTGGACGCGGCCCTCGCGCAGGTCGCGGACATCGAGTCCGTGGGCCGCCAGGCGCTGACCGAGATCCGCGAGGCGGTCACCGGCTACCGCGAGGGCAGCCTCGCCACCGAGCTCGACCGGGCGCGCGACGCGCTCTCCACCGCCGGCATCGAACCCGTCGTACGCCGCTCGGGCCCCCTCCTCGAACCCGCCACGGAGGCCCTGCTGAGCTGGGTGGTCCGCGAGTCCGCGACCAACGCGATCCGCCACAGCGGCGCCGCGCACTGCGAGATCACCCTCTCCGGCACCGCCGAACGGGTCCGGCTCACCGTCACCGACGACGGCCGCGGGCCCGCGGAGCCGGGCGGTGCGGGAAGCGGCCTGCGGGGTCTGCGCGAGCGGCTCGCCGCGGCAGGCGGCACTCTTGACTCGGGGCCGGCTCCGCGGGGCGGGTTCCGGGTCACCGCGGAACTCCCCGTGGAGACCTCCGTACAGCACCAGGGGGAGCCCACGGGATGATCAGACTGCTGCTCGCCGAGGACCAGGGCATGATGCGCGGGGCGCTGGCCCTGCTGCTCGGGATGGAGCACGACATCGAGGTGGTGGCGCAGGTCGGGCGGGGTGACGAGATCGTCGACGCGGCGCTCGTCGCGCGCCCGGACGTGGCCCTCCTCGACATCGAACTGCCGGGGCGTTCGGGCCTCGACGCGGCGGCGGACCTGCGGGACGAGGTGCCGGAGTGCCGGGTGCTGATCCTGACGACCTTCGGCCGGCCGGGGTATCTGCGGCGGGCGATGGAGGCGGGGGCGGCGGGATTCCTCGTGAAGGACGGTCCCGTGGAGGATCTGGCCGAGGCGGTCCGGCAGGTGCTGCGGGGCGAGACGGTCATCGACCCGGCGCTCGCGGCGGCGGCGCTGAGCGCGGGCCCGAACCCCCTGACGGGGCGTGAGCGGGACGCCCTGGCGGCCTCGGTGGACGGCGCGACGATCGCGGACATCGCCGCTTCCCTGCACCTGTCGGAGTCGACCGTACGGAACTACCTCTCGTCCGCGATCGGCAAGACGGGCACCCGCAACCGCATGGAGGCGGTGCGTGCGGCGCGCCGGCAGGGATGGCTCTAGGTTCCGGCGGTCCGGCTCGGGGAGGCCTGGGCCTCGGCGGTCAGGCTCGGGGCCCCTCGGTCTCGGCGGTCCGGCTCGGGGAGTTCTAGGCCCTCTCCGCGGTCCTTGCCGGTGGGCCCTTCGGGAGCCACACCAGCATCAGCAGGGCCGCGCCGACGAGGATGGCCGCCGAGACGCGGAAGGACGCCGCGTAGCCCGAGGTGAGGGCGGCGGGGCTCGGGGAGGCCCCGCTGACGGCCGTCGCGACCGTGGTCAGGGCCGCGAGGCCGAGGGCGCCGCCCATGGTGCGGGAGGTGTTGACGAGGCCGGAGACGAGACCCGCGTCGCCGGGCGCGGCGCTGGAGGTGGCGAGGGTGGCCAGCGGGGTGGTGGCCAGGCCGATGCCGGCCATCATCATGATGCCCGGGCCGAGGATCGTCGCCAGGAAGCTGCCGTCGGCGGTCATCGTGGACTGCCAGGCGAAGCCGGTGGCCCCGATGAGCGCGCCGGTCGCGGCGAGGTTGCGGGCGCCGACGGAGGGCATGAGGCGCGGGGCCAGCTTCGAGCCCAGGATGACGCTGAGGGAGCTGGGGACGAGCGCGAGACCGGCCTGCAGCGGGCTGTAGCCGAGGACGCTCTGCGCGTACGTGGTCATGAAGAACCACATGCCGAAGGAGCTCGAACCGCTCAGCAGGATCGCCACGTTGGCCGCCGACACCGCGCGCGTACGGAACAGTTTCAGCGGCATCAGCGGGGCCGCCGTGCGGGCCTCCACGGTCACGAAGACGGCGAGCAGCACCAGGCCGCCGAGGAGCGTCAGGAGGGTCGCCGGGGCGGTCCAGCCCGCCTCCTCCGTCTGGACGATGCCGTACGCGAGGGTGGCGAGGCCCGCGGTGACGAGGACGGCGCCCGGCAGGTCGAGGCGGCGGGCGGTGCCGGTGCGGCCCTCGCGCAGCCAGAGCACGCCGCCCGCCAGGACGAGGGCGCCGATGGGGACGTTCACGAGGAGGACCCAGCGCCAGGACAGCAGGTCGACGAGGAGCCCGCCGACGAAGCCGCCCGCCGCGCCGCCGGCCGCGCCGACCGCCGTCCAGGTGGCGATGGCCCGGGTCCTGGCGGGTCCGGCCGCGACGGCGCCGGTGACCAGGGTCAGGGTGGCAGGCGAGAGGACGGCCGCGCCGAGGCCCTGGACCGCGCGGCCCGCGACGAGCTGCCAGCCCTCCTGGGCGAGGCCGCCCGCGACCGAGGCGGCGGTGAAGAGCCCGAGGCCGAGCAGGAACATCGCCTTGCGCCCGTAGAGGTCGGCGGCCCGCCCGCCGAGCAGCATGAACCCGGCGAAGGCGATCGCGTACGCGCTGATCACCCACTGCAGGCCGGCCGCCGAGAGCCCGAGGTCGGCCCGCATCGACGGCAGCGCCACGTTCACGACGGAGACGTCGAGGACGACGAGGAACTGCCCCGCGCAGGCGGTCAGGACGACCGTCCAGGCGCGGGGCGAGGGTCGGGGGACGGAGGGCGTGGTCGTGGTGGCGGAGTCGGTCTGCGGCATGAGTGTGATGGTCGCAGACCGGGTCCGCCCCGTACATGGGGATAAAGCCCCACGCCCCGCGCCCGGCGGTTCGGGTTCGGGTCCTACGCCTTGCGGAGCAGTGTCACCACGGCCGCGCCGCCCAGGCCGATGTTGTGCGCCAGGCCGACCCGGGCGCCGGCGACCTGCCGGGGGCCCGCCTCGCCCCGGAGCTGCCAGACGAGTTCGGCGGCCTGGGCGAGGCCGGTCGCGCCGAGCGGGTGGCCCTTGGAGATGAGGCCGCCGGAGGGGTTCACGACCCA
Organism: Streptomyces sp. NPDC002825; assembly: GCF_040295385.1. NCBI lineage: Bacteria > Bacillati > Actinomycetota > Actinomycetes > Kitasatosporales > Streptomycetaceae > Streptomyces > Streptomyces sp. NPDC002825. The sequence goes on along the minus strand of NZ_JBEOVH010000014.1, from coordinate 38,915 downwards.
GCGCCCGCCGTAGGTGGTGGCGCCGGACTCGACGAGTTTGCCGGAGGCGCCCTCCTCGCACATGCCGAGCGCCTCGTACGTCAGCAGCTCGTTGATGGAGAAGCAGTCGTGGAGTTCGACGACGTCGACGTCCTCGATGCCGAGGCCGGAGCGCTCGTACGCGAGGCGGGCGGCGGCCCGGGACATCGGGCGGCCGACGGCGTCGATGCAGGAGCCGGAGGCAAAGGACTCCTCGGTGTCGGTGGTCATCGCCTGGCCGGCGATCTCCACGGCCCGGTCCCGCAGCCCGTGTTCGTCGACGAATCGTTCGGAGACGACGACGGCGGCGGCCGCGCCGTCGGAGGTGGGCGAGCACTGGAGCTTGGTGAGCGGCCGGTGGACGGTCTTGGCGGCGAGGATCTCGTCGACGGTGTAGACGTCCTGGAACTGGGCGTTCGGGTTGTTCACCGAGTGCTGGTGGTTCTTGGCACCGACGGCCGCGAGCTGCACCTCGGTCGTCCCGTACCGCTCCATGTGCTCCCGGGCCGCGTTGCCGAAGATCTGGGCGGTGGGCGGGGACATCTCGAAGCCGTGGGCGGCGGCCATGATGCCGTAGTGCCGGGCGACGGGCGAGGTCTTGAAGTCCCCGGCACCACCCGCCCCGCCGCCGAGCGAGCCGCGTGCCATCTTCTCGAAGCCGAGGGCGAGGACGCAGTCGGCGATGCCGCCCTCGACGAACTGCCGGGCGGTCATGAGGGCGGTGGAGCCGGTCGCGCAGTTGTTGTTGAGGTTGTAGACGGGGACGCCGGTGAGTCCGAGCTCGTACACGGCGCGCTGGCCGGCGGTGGAGGCCTGGAAGCAGTAGCCGACGGCGGCCTGCTCCACGCGCGCGTAGGGGACGCCGGCGTCGGCGAGGGCGGCCGTGCCGGCCTCCTCGGCCATGTTCCAGTACTGCCAGTCCCGGGTCTCCGGCTTCTCGAACTTCGTCATGCCGACGCCGACGACGTACGCCTTGCCCATCTGGGATTCCCCCTCAGTCCTTAGTCCTTGGGAAGGCCGAGCAGGCGCTCGGCGACCACATTGAGCTGTACTTGCGTGGTGCCGCCCGCGATGGTGAGGCAGCGGGACATGAGCAGGCCGTGGACGGCCCGTTCGCCGGGGCCCTCGCGCACGGCGCCCTCGGGGCCGTGGAGTTCGAGGGTGAGTTCGGCGAGCTTCTGCTGGTGGAGGGTCTGGACGAGCTTGCGGACGCTGGCGCCCGCGCCGGGTTCGAGACCGGACACCTGGAGCAGGGTGGTGCGCAACCCGATGCACGCGAGCGCGTGGGCCTCCGCGAGCAGCGCCCCGATCCGTACGCGCACGGAGCTGTCGACCCGGTCCGCCCGGGCGATGACGGCTTCGAGGCCGGAGTCGAAGGCGACCTGGTCGGCCATGTGGACGCGCTCGTTGCCCAGGGTGTTGCGGGCGACGCGCCAGCCGTCGTTCACCTCGCCGACCACGGCGTCGGCGGGGAGGAGGGCGTCGTCGAACCAGACCTCGTTGAAGAGGGACTCCCCGGTGATCTCCTTGAGCGGCCGGATGTCGATCCCGGGGGTGTTCCGCATGTCGACGAGGAAGTACGTGAGCCCCTGGTGCTTGGGGGCGGTGGGGTCGGTGCGGGCGAGCAGGATGCCGTGGTGGGCCCACTGGGCGGCGCTCGTCCACACCTTCTGCCCGTTGATCCGCCAGCGCCCGTCCTCGGTGCGTTCGGCGCGGGTGCGGAGGGAGGCGAGGTCGGAGCCGGCGCCGGGCTCGGAGAACAGCTGGCACCAGAGCCGCTCGCCGCGCAGGATGGGGCCGAGGTGCTCGGCCTGCTGCTCGGGGGTGCCGTGGGCGAGGAGCGAGGGGACGACCCAGGTGGCGATGCCGAGTCCGGCGACGGTGATCCCGGCCTCGTCGAGCTCCCGCTGGACGGCGAGCTGCTGGAGGGGGCCCGCGCCGAGTCCGTACGGCTCCGGCAGGTGCGGTGCCGCGTAGCCGGTGGGGGCGAGGACGCGCCGGGCGGCGGCCGGGTCGAGCCCGACGGCGGGGGCGACGGCTTCGCGGGCCGCGCGGCGGTACGTGTCGGCCTCGGGCGGCAGGTCGAGGCGGAGGCCGCGCCGGACGCCCGCGGCGGCGTGCCGGACGGCGGCGAGCCGGTGGTGGTCGCCGGTCCCGAGGAGCTGGCGGGCGACGAGGGCGCGGCGGAGCAGGAGATGGGCGTCGTGCTCCCAGGTGAAGCCGGTGCCGCCGAGGATCTGGATGCAGTCCTTGGCGCAGGTGTAGGCGGTGTCGAGGGCGGTGGCGGCGGCGAGCGCGGCGGTGAGGGAGCGGGCTCCCTCCTGGCTGTCCTGGCCGGCGCGGGCGGCGTCCCAGGTGAGGGCGCGGGCCTGTTCGAGCCGGACGAGCATGTCGGCGCAGAGGTGTTTGACGCCCTGGAACCGTCCGATGGGCCGGCCGAACTGTTCCCGGGTGCGGGCGTGTTCGGCGGCGGTCTCGACGGCGCGGGCGGCGGTGCCGCAGGCGTCGGCGGCGAAGAGGACGGCGGCGAGGTCGTGGACGAGGGCGGTGTCGAGGCCGAGGGCGCCCGCGGCGGGCACGTGGGCGCCGCGGGCGGTGATCTCGGCGGTGGGCCGGGTGGGGTCGGCGCTCTCGTGGGGCCGGACGGCGAGGCCCTCGGTGTCGGCGGCGAGCCAGACGGAGCCGTCGGCGGTGGCGGCCCGGAGGAGCACGAGGTCGGCCTGGGCGCCGCCGAGGACGGGGGGCGCGGCGCCGTCGAGGAGGTAGCCGCTCGCGGTGCGGACGGCGGTGAGGGTGCCGGTGCCGCCGAGGGCGACGGCCCCGGTCCGCTCCCCACGCGCGAGCGTGCCGGCCGTCTCGTGCCGCCCGCACCGCTGGAGGAGCTCGGCGGCGAGGACGGAGGGCAGGTAGGGCCCGGGGAGCAGGGCCCGGGCCGCTTCCTCCACGACGAGGGCGAGGTCTTCGAGGTCGCCGCCCCCGCCGCCGTACTCCTCGGGGAGGTGGAGCCCGAGGAGTCCCTGTTCGGCGGCGGCGTCCCAGTAGGCGGGGCGGCCGGTGGCGGTGTCGGGGACGTCCAGGTGCTTGCGGACTTCCTCGGGGGGTACGGCGCGGGCGAGCCAGCCCCGGACGGATCGGGCGAGCTCCCGCTGTTCGTGCGTGATGGCGATGCCCATGGGCCGCAGACTAGAACACGTTCCATTCTGACGGAAGGTCAGAAACTCGATTCAGGAAAACCTGCATGACGCAGAGAACGTGGGGTAGAGTCATCTGCGTAACACAGAGAATGCACTGCACAGCAATTACCCACAGGGGGACCCATGCTCACCGTCGCCGTCACCGGAGCCACCGGAGCCCAGGGCGGAGCCACCGCCCGCAGCCTGCTCGCCGCGGGCCACCACGTCCGCGCCCTCACCCGCCGCCCCGACTCACCGGCCGCCGACGCCCTGCGCGCCCTCGGCGCCGACGTGCGGCGCGCGGACTTCGACGACCGCGCCTCGCTCGACGCCGCCCTCGCCGGCGCCGACTCCCTCTTCGCCGTCACCGCCTTCGAGGCCGGTGCCGAGGTCGAGGTCCGACAGGGCAGGGCCCTCGTCGACGCGGCGGCGACCGCCCGCCTCGGACATGTCGTCCTCACCTCCGTCGCCCACGCCGACCGCGCCACCGGCGTCCCGCACTACGAGAGCAAGCGGGCCGTCGAGCACCACCTCCGCGCCTCCGGCACGCCCTGGACGGTGATCGGCCCCGCCGCGTTCATGGACAACTACGCCGGCGGCTGGACCGCCGACGGACTGCGCGACGGCACCTTCGCCTGGCCGATGCCGGCCGACCGCCCGCTCGCGCTCATCTCCTCGCGGGACATCGGCGCGTTCGCCGCGCTCGCCCTCGGGCGCCGCGAGGACTTCACGGGCCGCCGCATCGACATCGCCTCCGACGAGCGCACCCCCGGCGAGATGACCGGCATGCTCGCCGCCGCCATGAGCCGCCCCGTCTCCTACGAGGAGGTCCCGCTCGCCCATGTGCGCACCCGGTCCACGGACCTGGCCGCGATGTTCTCCTACTTCACGACCACCGGTCTCGACGTGGACGTCGCCGGGCTGCGCCGCGAGTTCCCCGAGGTCGGCTGGCTCGGTTTCGACGACTGGGCGCGGACGCAGGACTGGACGTCGATACTGGCGCCTGAGCGCACGCCGTCCCACCGCTGACACGCTTCATCACCGTCTGGAGAGTCCCGCATGGAGCGCAAGCCCAAGCCCATCGGCTTCCTGCTCAACCGCACCGACGAAGCCCTCACGCGTGTCATGGACGGCACGCTCGGGGAGTTCGGCCTCACCCGCCTCGCCTGGCAGGTGCTCAACGTGGTCGAGGACGGCGACGGAACGACCGACACCGAGGTCCTGTCGATCCTCTCGGCCAACGCCGACGCCCCCGCCCTGACCGCCGCCATCGACACCACCGTCACCGGCGGCTGGGTGTCCCGCCCGGCCCCGGGACGACTCGCCCTGACCCCCGACGGCGCCGGCCGGCTGACCGAGGTCGCCACGCGGGTGGCCGCCTTCCGCACCAGGTCCGTCGAGGGCATCTCGCCGGAGGAATACGGAACCGCCGTCCGCGTCCTGGAGCGCATGATCGAGAACCTCGAAGGGCCCCGGCTCTGACAGTGGCCCCGGGGAGCATCGTCGGGGAGATTCGGCCGCACACAGAGGGGGCGCCGTGGGCGCGAGTTTGACGGCATTGCTGATCGCCGTGGTCGGCGTGGCGGGAACGCTGGGAGCAGCGCTCCTCACACAGAACCGCGCGGACCGCACGAAGCGCATGGAGCTCCGTGCCGCCGCCGAGGAGCGGCGCGAGGAGCGCGTCCACGCCGAGGAGCTGCGCAGGGCGGAGCTGGAAAGGCAGCGACAGAGCGAGAGCCTGGAGCGCCGGCGGGCCTGCTACATCGCACTGAACACCGCCGCGCGGCAGTACGTCACAGCGATGACCAACCACGTCCACGCGCTGCGCCGCGGCGAGGACGCCGCCACGTCCTTGGAGCGCCTGGAGGAGTGCAGAGCTGCCTACCGGGACTCACACGCGGAAGCACAGATGATCGTCCCGAACGCGGTGGCGCGTGCGTCCAGTGACGCGAAGGACCACCTGAACGAGGCATACGGAGAGCTCAGGAAGTACGCGGCGGACCCCTCCCGGTACGCGGCCGAACTGGCGGCCATGGGACCGGAACTCCACGAGGAGGTCTGGCGCCACGTGGCGGCGATGAAGGTGGCGATGCGCATCGACCTCGGCATCGACGACGACTGATTGTCAGTGGTGGCTGCCACGATCCCCGGAGACCTGGAGGACAGCAGAGAGCGAGTACGCCATGGGTACCTGGGACATCGGCCCCTTCGACAACGACACCGCCGCCGACTTCTCGTACCGGGTGGACGAGGCGCCGGAGGACAAGCGGGCCGGGGTACTGCTCGCGGCCTTCCGCGAGGTGACCACGACGGGCGAGGAGTACCTGGACTCGGACCTGGCGGTGGAGGCGATCGCGTCGGCGGCCCTGGTCGCGGCGCAGTGCCCGGGCGGGGAGCCGGTCACCACCTCGTACGGCCCGGAGAAGCCCCTGCCCGCACTCCCGGCGGAGTTGCGTCCGGCGGCCGTGGAGGCCCTGGACCGGATCCTCACCGAGCCGTCCGAACTCCTGGAGCTCTGGGAGGAGTCGGACGGGGAGGAGTGGAAGGCGGGGGTACGGAGACTGAGGGCGGTCCTCGCGGGGGCATGACCGGCCCGGGCCGAGGACGACGCAGACCCGCCCCGACCCTCGGATTGTTCATGTGCTTCTCGTTCCCCGCCGGGCCGGCCGTCGGGCGCGGACTGCGAGGACGATGCTCGTGACCGTCGCGGTGACGGCGGTGAGCGCGAGCACGAGGAGGCCGGGGTTGACCCACCAGGGGACGACCTCCGCGCCGTGACACACCAGGCTGACGGGCAGCGCGCTGCTGGAGTCCGGGGAGACCATCGCCCCCGCGTTGAACCAGCACGCGTCCTCGGGGAAGAGGAACGGCAGGTACGACAGGCCGTACAGGTGGAGCGTGCCGCCGGCGAGGTAGGCGAGCCCGGCGAGCCAGGCGGCCTTCCTGGCCGGCGAGCGGCGGGGCCGGGGCGGCGGGGGGAGCCCTTCGGTCTCGCGCCGGGCGCGTACCAGGCCCACGTAGGTGATCCCCGTCCAGGTCGGCAGGACGAGGGCGAGGATCACCAGGCCCATGAGGGTCGCCACGGTCAGCGCCCGGTGCGCCCGGCGAGCTCGATGCGGTTCCCCATGGTGCTCCTCGATCACGAGAGGGCAGTTGCCTGCGGGTGATCGTAACGGAGCGGGTCCTCCCTGGAAGCGGACGGAGGACGGTGTGGTTCGAGTGCGGCGAGTAGGGCACCATGGGCGGCCGTAGACGCGTACCCGCCAGTAGGAGTGACCATGTCCGAGCCCTCGCCCGAGATCCTTGCCGCCTTCGAGGCCGCGAAGGGGTTCATGCCCGTCGGGGAGGGGCTCGCGCTGTACGGGGCGGCCGTGGAGGCCGCGAAGCTGGGGCTTCCGCTGCTCGAGGTCGGGACGTACTGCGGGCGGTCGACGATCCTGCTCGCGGACGCGGCCCGGCAGGCCGGGACGGTCGCGGTGACCGTGGACCACCACCGGGGCAGCGAGGAGCAGCAGCCGGGCTGGGAGTACCACGACGCGAGCGTGGTGGACCCGGAGGTGGGGCTGATGGACACGCTGCCGACGTTCCGCCGGACGCTCCACAAGGCGGGCCTGGAGGAGCACGTCGTCGCGGTGGTCGGCCGTTCGCCGCTGGTCGCGAGGACCTGGGGCGGGCAGCTCGGGCTCGTGTTCATCGACGGTGGGCACACGGACGAGCACGCCACGAACGACTACGAGGGCTGGGCCCCCAAGGTCGCCCCCGGGGGCCTGCTGGTCATCCACGACGTCTTCCCGAACCCGGAGGACGGCGGCCAGGCCCCGTACCGCATCTATCTGCGGGCGCTGGAGTCGGGTGACTTCGAGGAGGTCTCGGTCACCGACTCGCTGCGGGTCCTGCGCCGCCGCTGACGTCAGAACAGGGACGTCACGTACAGGCAGTTCGTGTAGCTGTAGCCCGGTTCGATCTTGGTCTTGCTCGACTTGGTGTCCCCGGCGGTCGAGGTGCCGGTGGCCGCGCGCTTCTGGAGGAAGTGGTAGTCGCCGGCGGGCAGGAGCAGGGTCGCCTTCGGGTACTTCGAGGACGGCCCCGAGCAGGCCTTGATCTTCGGGGAGTTCACGAGGAGCGGGGTCTGGTACTTCTTGCAGGTCCCGCACGCCTTGAGGGTGACCTTGCCGGTCATCGGGCCCGTGTAGAGCAGCTCGACCTCGCCGGGGCCGTCGTTGCTGACCACCATGACCATCCGGGCGCCGCCGGGGACGTCGGCCGGGGGCAGGCGCTTGCCGGCCTCGGGCTCCTCCTCGGCGATCTCGGCGGCGATGGCGATCGAGCGGGCGTGCGCGGCCTGCGGGCTGTTCGGGTACGTCTTGGCGTAGTCGGTCATGGTCGTGGCCGCGGTGCCGAACTCCTTGTCCCTGAACTGGTCGGTGCCACAGGCGAAGTCGCCCTTCTGGACCGCGTCGGCCGCCTCCTCGGCCGCGGTTTCGAGGGAGGGGTCCGGCATGTTGTCGAGGGAGGAGCGCAGCGCGCGGAGCTCGTCGGTGGCGTCGCAGGGCTCGGCGCCGCGGAGGGCGGTGGTGCGGGTCTTGACGGCTTCCCGGACGGCCGGTTCGACGCGGGCCGCCTGGGTGGACTTCGGGAAGGTGGAGAGAAGCTCGTTGAGACTCTCGCTGGCCGGCGGGTCGGCGGTCTGGACACCGAGCGCCGCCGTGCCGCACGCGTAGAGGGACTCGGCGAGGGGCCCGTCGGTCTTGGCGGGCCGGGAGCCGAGCAGCTCCTTGTCGACGGTGGCGGGGAGGGCCCGCAGGTGCTTGAGCGGCGGGACGGCCGCGCAGTACTCCTTCTTGTCGTACGGGGCGGAGACCGCCTTGTAGTACGCGTCGAGGCGGTCGGGGACGAGCTTCCCGGCCCGCGAGCCGGCGTGCTTCGTGCCGAGGTCCTGATAGGTGCCGAGCGCCTTGCGGTAGATCGGCTCGGCCTTGTCGAAGGCGAGGCCGTCGGCGGACTTCACGAGCGCGTCCGCCGCCGCGAGTCGTTCGAGGAGGGCCTGCTCCTTGGCCTCGTCGCGGGCGGCGCCGTAGGCCAGGGAGCCTCCGGCGGGGACGGCGAGCAGCACCAGGGCGAGCGGGAGCGCGAGGCGCCGGAAGGAGGCGCCGATGCGGAGGGTGGCGCGCAGTCCGCGCCGGGCGCCGTCGGCGGCGACGGCGAGCAGGAAGACGCCGTAGCCGACGAGGAGGCCGAAGGGCACGCCGTCGACGTCGGCGGGGAGCGCGGCGACGAGCAGGACGGCGGTGGCGAGCCAGCAGAGCGCGGCGCCGACCCAGTTCCGCAGCAGGACGTAGCCGAGGCCGAGGCCGGAGAGGTTGAGCAGGGCGAGCGATGCGGCCTGGGCCGGGTTCGCGTCACCCGGAGGCTGGGCCCCGGACCCGGGCGGAGGCCCGAACCCGGGCGGGGCGGCGGGTGGCGGCGGCAGGACCCCGGCCCCGGCCCAGCCGGGCGCGGTGGCGGGCCCGGCGGCGGGGACGGGGCCGGCGCCGGGCACAGGACCGGCGCCGGACGACGCGAGCACGGGTGACGTGCCCTCGGGGCCCGCGCCGGGCGGCGGGCCGAACGCAAGCGTGGGCGTTCCCGCGCCGGGCGGCGGGCCGAACGCAAGCGTGGGCGTTCCCGCGCCGGGCGCGCCGGACACAGCGGGATCGCCAGACGTCGCCGCCGGAGCCGAAGGCGCTGTCGGTGGCGGTGTCGGAGCCGCCCACGGGGGCTCCGGCGCGCCCGGAGGTGTTCCGGGGCGCGTCCCCGGGGCCGTCTGGTCGTTCCGGTCGTCTAAGCCGTCCCCGCCCGGCGGTCTGTCGGCCGGCTCGGGACGTGCGTCGTTCGGTTCTTCCCCCACCACGGTTCCCCCTCGTGGGTCCATGCGCGGTGACACCCCACCGTCGCCCTTGTCACCTACCCTTCACGGTTCGCTCACACGCGTCCACCGATCCGTCAGGCCGGTGACCAACCTGCGACGCACCCCTACGGCATTTCGCCCCGCGCAGGGCCTAAAGTCGCTGGGTGCCGTACGACCACCGGAACACCGCCCGCCGTACCCTCGCCCTCGCTCTCGCCGCCACGGGCTGCTGCGCCGTGCTCGCCGGGTGCGGGGCCTCCTCCGAGGCCGCACCGCCGGCGACGGACAAGGCCGGGACGACCCAGGGCGAGAGCGGGACGCAGTCCCGGCCGCCGTTCGCCTCGGGCTCGGCCTCAGCGCCGGCCCCCGCCTCCACCCCAGCACCCCGGGGCAGCCGCTCCCTCGCCGGGAGGACCATCGTCATCGACCCCGGCCACAACTCCGGCAATTTCAGCCACACCTCTGAAATCAACCAGACGGTCAACATCGGGACGAACCGCAAGGAGTGCGACACCACCGGCACCTCCACCAACGCCGGCTACACGGAGGCGTCGTTCACCTTCGACGTCTCGCACCGGCTGCGCGACCTCCTCACCGCGCGCGGCGCGAAGGTGGTCCTGACCCACGACGGCGAGCGCCCCTGGGGCCCCTGCATCGACGAGCGGGCCCGGATCGGCAACGCCGCCCACGCCGACGCCGTGGTGTCCGTCCACGCGGACGGCTCGGCCGTCGGCCACCGCGGCTTCCATGTGATCCTGCCCGCGAAGGTCCGGGCGGGCGCCGCCGACACCTCGGAGATCGTCGCCCCCTCCCGCACCCTCGGCGAGCGGATCGTGAACACGTTCGCCCGCGCCACCGGTACCTCGCCCGCCAACTACATCGGTTCCGGTACGGGGTTGGACGTACGGGACGACCTCGGCGGCCTCAACCTCTCGACCGTTCCCAAGGTCTTCGTCGAATGCGGCAATATGCGTGACCCGAAGGACGCTCAGCTGCTCACGTCACCCACGTGGCGACAGAAGGCGGCACAGGGACTGGCGGACGGCATCGCGACCTACCTCAAGGGGTAGAACCCGCGGGCGATAGATTCGCTCCGTACGATGGGGGCCGCCCCCCGTGCCATGAACCCGAGCGCCATGGCCGAGCGCCATGACCTGAGCGCCATGACCTGAGCGCCACCCGACGCGACGACCGACGACCCGACGAAGGACTCTTACGTGAATATCCGCTCCCTCACCCGAGGCGATGGCGTGCTGATCGGCGCAGCGGTGGTGCTGTTCATCGCCTCGTTCCTGGACATCGCCGGCTGCGATCTCGCCGACGACATCTGTGACAAGGTCCCCACGGTGAACTCGTGGGAGCTCTCCTACCTCGGCTGGGGCTCCTTCTTCGTCGGGATCGCGGGCGCCGCCCTCGTCGTCGCCTCCCGCGCCCTGCCGCAGCAGCGCAAGGTGGCCGGTCTGGAGCTCGGCCAGGTGGGTGCCGCGTTCACCATCGCGTCCGCCTGGAACCTGCTCATGTGGATCTTCGAGGCGGAGAACGCCGGCCCGGGCCTGGTCCTCGGCCTCATCGCCGCTCTGGTGGTGACCGGTGCCGCCGTCGCCGGTCCGCTGGTCCCCGCCCTGAAGGCCCCGCTCGTCGGCGCGCCCAAGCCGCAGACCCCGCAGCCGTACGGCATGCAGCCCGGCCAGCAGGGTCACCCGGGCGTCCCCGGCGGCTACGGCTACCCGGGTGCGCAGCAGCAGCCGTACGGCGCTCCGCACGACCCCTCGCAGGGTGCGGGCCAGCCGTTCGGCGCGCAGGCCGCCGCCCCGCAGCCGCAGGCCGTGCAGCAGCCCGAGCCGCAGGCGGCCGCCCCGGCCCCGCAGCCGGCCTCGGACTTCACGCCGTTCTGGTTCGCCGTGCCGGTCGCGCGTCCGCTGTACGCGGAGGACGGCTCGCAGGCGCCGATCGCCGAGCTGGCGCCGGGCACCTGGTACCTGGCGGTCGAGCAGCGCGGCCCGGGCCTGGTGGCCCAGACGCAGGACGGCCGCCGCGGCGTCCTCCAGGACACGACGGGCATCCAGCGCGGCTGATCGCCCTCCGCCTCGCACACGGCCCCCCGCCCGGAATCCCTTCCGGGCGGGGGGCCGTTGCCGTACAGTCCCCGCAGCACGTATCTGACGGAGCGTCAGGAAGGATGTGGGGCATGCGACTCGGGCTCGCCCTCGGCTACTGGGGCCGCGGCCCCTCCCCCGCCCACCTCGACCTCGCCCGCGAGGCCGAACGACTCGGCTACGACTCCGTGTGGACCGCCGAGGCCTGGGGCTCCGACGCCTTCACCGCGCTGACCTGGATCGCCGCGCACACCAGCCGCATCAGGCTCGGCACCGCCGTGGCGCAGATGGCCGCCCGCGCGCCCACCACCACCGCGATGCACGCGCTCACGCTCGACCACCTCTCCGGCGGGCGCGTGCTGCTCGGGCTCGGCCTCTCCGGGCCGCAGGTCGTCGAGGGCTGGTACGGGCGCCCCTTCCCCCGCTCCCCGCTGACCGCGACCCGCGAGTACGTGGACGTGGTCCGCCAGGTGCTGCGCCGCGAGGCCCCCGTACGGCTCGACGGACGCCACCACTCCCACCCGTACAACGGCCCGGACGGCACCGGCCTCGGCAAGGCCCTGAAGCCGATCACGCACCCGCTGCGCGCCGGCCTCCCCGTCCTGCTCGGCGCCGAGGGGCCCAAGAACATCGCGCAGACCCTCGCCATCGCCGACGGCTGGCTGCCCCTCTACTGGACGCCCGACCGCTGGGCCGAGGTCTACGCCCTCCCGGACACGCTCCCCGAAGGCTTCCTCGTCGCGCCGATGGTCCGGGCGCAGCTCTGCGAGGACGTGGCGGCGGGGCTGCTGCCGGTCAAGGCGATGCTCGGCTTCTACATCGGCGGCATGGGGCACACCGCCCGCAACTTCCACGCCGACCTGATGGGACGCATGGGGTACGAGAAGGAGGCCCGCCGCATCCAGGAGCTGTTCGCGGCGGGACGGCGCGAGGAGGCGGTCCTGGCCGTCCCGGACGCCTTCGCGGACGAGATCGCGCTGGTCGGCCCCCGGGAGCGGATCGCCGAGCGCCTGGAGAGATGGCGGCAGGGCCCGGTGACGGACCTGCTGGTCACGGCACCGGACCCGGCCACGCTCCGCCTCCTGGCGGAGCTGGGCGCCTGAGCGCTACCCGCCCAGCTGCGAGGTGCTGGGAACCTTGTCGACCACCTCGGCACCGGCGCTGCTGCCGGCGTCCTTCACGCTGTTGATGATGTTCTCGAAGGCGCCGACGTCCGCGTCGCCCGCCTCCCCCTTGCGGAGCTTCGTCCCCAGGTCCTTGAGCGACTCGATCCCGGCGGAGAGCGGCGCGACGGCCTTCGAGAGCAGCGGGTCGCCCTTGGCGTTGTTCACGGCCGCCTTGAGCCGGTTGTACGTGAACGCGCCCGCGAGCCCCGCCTTCACCAGGGCGAAGGTCCTGCCGTCCGCGCCCTTCTGGAACTTGCCCGCGCGGTACGGCTTCACGATCCACTGGTACGTGGCACCCGCGGCCAGACCGGCGTTGGCCACGAACCGCGTCTTGGCCAGCTTCTGCTGCTCGAAGCTCGCTGAAGCCGTCGGTGTCGCCGCACCGCTCGCACTCTGGGCGTCGTCGCTGCAGGCGGTGGCGGTGAGGAGCAGCGCGCAGGACAAGAGCAGCGCCACGACTCCGCGCGAAACACTTCTGGGCAAGACGGGACCTCCCTGGTGACGGTGGTGCCACCCTGGCCCGGGGACCTGCGTGCGGCCACCCGGGCGACCCCGAACGGGTGGCCGCGGCCCCTCCACACATCCCTCCCTGTTGACGTCCTCGCAGGTCAGAGGCGTGGGACGTCCCTCCACGTCCCTGGGACGCCGAGGCCTCTGGCCCCCCGCCGGGCCCGATCGGAGAGTGATCGGGAAGGTCGGTCCGGGACGGTTCCGGGCCCGGAAGGGTGTGACGGTGAGACGCCGCGTCTGCGCAGCGGGAAACTGCCAGTGGTTCTACGCGAGGCCCGATGCCCGGCTGCGGCCGGGCATCGGCGCGTACCGCGGATTCCGGTCGACGGCGGGCCTGCCGCAGGAGCGGCTCGTGGTGCCGACCGGGAGGGTGTCGCTGCTCATCGGGTTCGGCAGCGAGCTGCGGCTCGGCCGGACGGGGCGCGGGGCGGCGGGGGCCGCGGGGCCGGCGCACACCTCGGTGGTCTCCGGTCTGCACACCCGGGCCAGGGTCCTCGGCCACCAGGGCGACGTCCACGGGGTGGAGCTCACCCTCGCCCCCTGGGCGGCGTACCGCCTCTTCGGCGGCGCCCTCGGGGAGCTCGCGGACACGGTCATGGACCCGGCGGACGTCCTGGGCGGCCGGGTCCGCGACCTCGGCGCGGCCCTGGAGGCGGCCCCGGGGTGGCCGGAACGGTTCGCCCTGCTCGACGACGCCCTGCTGCGCTGGACGGCCGATGCCGCGCCGTCCCACGAGCCGTCCCCCGCCGTCCTGGAAGCCTGGCGGCTCCTCGACCGTACGGGGGGCCGCCTGCCGATCGGGGAGCTCGCCGCCAGGACCGGCTGGAGCCTGCGGCACCTGGAGAACCGCTTCCGCGAGCAGCTCGGCCTCACCCCGAAGCGCCTGGCCCGCGTCCTGCGGCTGAACCGGGCGATCCGGCTCCTCGCCACGGGCGGCGGGGCCGCCGGCGTCGCGGCCGACTGCGGGTTCTACGACCAGTCCCATCTCAGCCGCGAGTTCTCCGCGATGACGGGCATGCCACCGGGCCGCTTCCTGGCGGCCAGGAGCGGGGCCAGCGCATGGCTGGCCGGCTGAAACCGGCCATTCCGCGCAGTGCGTTTTTGTCCAATACGGCGTCGTACGGCGGGTGTCAGCCTGTCTGCGCGCGCGACCTTCCGGGTCGCTCACGACGAGAAGTGGATCAGAGAATGAGCAACATCACCGGGTTCCGCAAGCGGACCGCGGCCGTCCTCGGCGCGACGGCGCTGATTGTCGCCGGCGGCGTGGCCACGGCCCTCCCCGCGTCGGCCGGCCCCAACTGCCCGTCCGGCTACCACTGCGTCTTCTCGGCCTCCATCGCGAACAACAACAAGCACGCGTTCTTCAGCAGCGACATCGACTTCAGGAACGACTACTTCGACGTCTACGGCAACGTCGTGAACGACGACGTCCACGCCGCCAGCAACTCCAGCAACAGCGGCTACGAGAGCCACTACTACCGGGACCTCAACTACGGCGGCGGTCTGCTGTTCTGCGTGAACCCCGGCAGCTCGGTCGACTCCTGGCAGCTGCCGGACGACGGCATCGACGGCAACAGCGACAGCGACAGCAAGGCGGGCGAGGCCACCTCCCTGCGGGTCCGCTCGACGACCACCATCCCCTGCTTCTGACCCCTGCCCGGCGTGACCGGGGCCCGGCGACACGGGGGTGCGCCGGGCCCCGTCATGCCCCGTCTTGCCCCGCTACGACCCCTCATGCCCCCTCAAGCATCCGAAAGGCAGCTCGCTGATGCGGAAGCCGCTCGTCCTCGCGCTCGGTCTGACCGTCGGCGCGGCGGTCCTCTCCGGGTGCGGCACGGCGCCGGAACCGGACCACCGGACCGCCTCCGCCACCCGGATCGACACGGTCGAGCTGCACCGGCGGCCTCCGGTCACCGTTCTCCTGTTCACCCCGAACGACCGCAGCCACGAGGCGCAGCGGCAGTTCGCCATCGCCTGCATGGCGAAGCGGGGGTTCCGGTACGCCCCCGCCCCCGGGGAGGGGGCGGCGGAGGGCGACGACGAACTGCCGCAGCCGTTCGGTCTGGAGTCGGCCGTGCCGGCCACGCCGGCCCGGGAGTCCGCCCCGCCGGTGGCGGAGGCGCCCCCGAAGCCCGGCAGCCCGGAGAGCACCGAGGCGTACGGGCAGGCGCTCTTCGGGGACCAGAGCAAGCGGGTCACGGCCAAGGGCATCCGTATGAGCGTGTCCCGGCCGGGCAACGGCTGCCTCGCCGAGGCCGAGACGCGCGTCCTCGGTGACGGCCGGATGCGGTGGCTCCAGGTGCGGATCATGCTCTTCGAGGCACAGGAGCAGGCGCGTACGGACGTGGAGAAGGATCCCGCCTTCAAGGCCGTGACGGCGCGGTGGCGGGCGTGCATGGACCGGGCCGGGTTCACCGGGCCCGATCCCGCACGGCTCCTCGCCTCCCTGCGCACCCCCGAGGCCCGGGCGTCCAGCACCGCCCTGGCGGCGGATCTGCGCTGCAAGGACGAGACGGGCTACCTCGACACCGCGTACACCCGGCTCGCCGCCGTCCAGCAGCGGTGGCTGGACCGGAATCCGGCCGTCGCCAAGGACTGGAAGACCCTGGCGGACCGCCAGGAGCGGGAGTCGCGCGAGGTCCTGTCCGCTTCCGCTACTTCTCCTCGCTCGGGATGAAGCGGCCGGTGCAGCTGCGCGCCCCGTCCTTGGGCAGGGCCGCGCACACCCACACCGAGCCGTCGTCCGGGGCCGCGATCAGGGGCGTGTAGACGTCCCTGTCGTAGTGCACGACGTCGGCCTGCGCGGCGCCGTCGGAGTTGTTGACGACCACCGTGGCGCCGATCTGGGCGAAGGAGATCCGGCCCCACGCCGCCTGGCAGGCCTTGCTGTACCGGAGCTCGATCACCAGGTCCTTGGGGATGGAGCCGGTGCGTACCGTGACCGCGTCGGCGCCGCAGTTCATCTTCTTCGGGTCCCGGCCCTCGCACCCGGTGCCGGTGCAGCCCGTCGCCGGGCCCGCGACCTGCACGGGGCGGGGGTCGGGCTTGTCGCCGAAGAACATCACGGCGGCCACGGCGACCGCCGCGGCGACGAGGAGTCCGGCCACGGCCGAGATCCACAGCGCGCGCCTGCGCCCGGGGCGCCCGGGCACGGCGTCCTGAGCGGGCTCGGGCACGGGCGCCTCGTCGGAGGCCTCGTCCGCCGACGCCCGTTCCTCGTCCGCGCGGTCCCAGAGGGCGAGCAGGACCGCCGGGTCCTTCCCGTCGAGCCGGGCGATGCTCTCCACGGCGGCCCGCGGCGGGAACTGCTTCCCGTTGACCCACCGTTCCCACGACGACTTCGCGTAGTGGGTCTTCTCTCCGAGCTGGGCGAAGCTCAGCCCGGAAGCCTTCTTCAGCGCGAGCAGCTCACTCGCCAGCTCCTCGGCCGAAGCCGTGGAGCCATCCCTGACAGACCTGACAGACCCTTGACGGTCCACTTGACTCTGCTCTCCTGCACCATGCGCATGTCCATGCCACTCATGAACGCGCACATCCTAGAGCGCGGGAAAACGTGCTCAGCAGCAGTCCGGTTCGAGGCCCGCGGGGAGGCGGGTGCCGCCGAAGACGGCGACGGTCGCCTCCTCGCCGCCCAGGGCCGCGACCGCGAGGAGGAGGGAGCCGGCGGTCCAGCTGGTCTGTTCCTCGGGCCAGACGGCCTTGTCGGCCTCCGTGGCGCCCTCGAAGACGTACCCCGTCCAGTACATGCCGTTCCCGGCGCGCAGGTGCTGGATGTCCTGGAGGATCGTGAGCGCCCGGTCGGACTCTCCGATCGCCCAGAGCGCGAGGGCCAGCTCGCAGCTCTCGCCGCCGGTGACCCACGGGTTGGGGACGACACAGCGCACGCCGAGGCCGGGGACGACGAAGCGCTCCCAGTCGGCCTCGATCCGGGCCTTCGCGTCGGCCCCCGTGACCGCGCCGCCGAGGACCGGGTAGTACCAGTCCATCGAGTAGCGGGACTTGTCGAGGAAGCGCTCGGGGTGCCGGCGGATCGCATGGCCCAGGGCCCCCGCGGCCAGCTCCCAGTCGGGCTGCGCCTCCTCACGGACCTCGGCGATCGCGAGGGCGCAGCGCAGCGCCTGGTGGATCGACGAACTGCCCGTCAGGAGGGCGTCGTTCACCGGCGTGCCGTCGGCCTCGCGCTTCCAGCCGATCTGGCCGCCGGGCTGCTGGAGCCCGAGGACGAACTCGACCGCCGCGTAGACGACGGGCCACATCCGGTCGAGGAAGGCCTCGTCGCCGGTGGACAGGTAGTGGTGCCAGACGCCGACCGCGATGTACGCGACGAAGTTGGACTCCCGGCTGGAGTCGGTGACCTGCTCCGGGTCGCCGTCGTGGTACGCCGCGTACCAGGAGCCGTCGCCGTTCTGGTGGCGCGCCAGCCACTCGTAGGCCCGGGCCGCGGCCTCGTGCTCGCCGGCCGCGTCGAGGGCCATGGCGGCCTCCGTGTGGTCCCACGGGTCCAGGTGGTGCCCGCGGAACCAGGGGATGGCGCCGTCCTCGCGCTGGGTGCCGAGGATCCCGGCGACGGTCTCGGCGGCCTGCTCGGCGGTCAGGACGCCGGGCAGCACGAGGTGCTCGGCGATCCGCTCGGGGAAGGTCACTGCGCGTCGGCCTTGGGGAGGTGGGGCTTGGTGGCGTAGGCGACGAAGCTCTTGCCGACGACCGGGTTGAGCAGCTGCTCGGCGACCCGGGTCAGGGCGGGCTTCTTCATGATGTCCCAGACCAGGAGCTTGTGGTACGCGCGGACCGGCAGCGCCTTGTCGTTGTCGACGCCGAAGGCGCACTTGAGCCACCAGTACGGCGAGTGCAGCGCGTGCGCGTGGTGCGTGCCGTACGGCTTGAGACCGGCCTGCCGGACCTTGGCGAGCAGCTCGTCGGCCTTGTAGATGCGGATGTGGCCGCCCTCGACCTCGTGGTACGCGTCGGAGAGCGCCCAGCAGACCTTCTCGGGGCCGTACCGGGGCACGGTGATCGCGATGCGGCCGCCCGGCTTGAGGACGCGGACCATCTCGGCGAGCACGCCCTTGTCGTCGGGGATGTGCTCCATGACCTCGGAGATGATGACGACGTCGAAGGACTCGTCGGGGAACGGCAGGTTGAGCGCGTCGCCCTCCATCGCGGTGGCGGTCGCCCCGGCGGGGGCCTCCCCGGCCTCCTTCATGGCCGCGAACCACTTGGCGACCTCGCGGATCTCCTCGCCGTTCTGGTCGAGGGCCACGACCTGAGCACCACGCCGGTAGCACTCGAAGGCGTGCCGCCCCGCCCCACACCCCAGATCGAGCACACGATCACCGGGCGCAAGCGGAAAACGAGTGAAGTCGACGGTCAGCACGAGGTCTGCCTTTCGGGGTTGGAGACTTGTTGTGGGCAGGCGTTCCGCAGGGCGATGGGAGTCCCCTCTGCTCGAGCGAAGCCGAGAGCTCGGGGGAGGGTGGGCACAACCCGGCCACCGGGCCGCACCCGGCGAACAGGCCTCGGTGTCACCGGCGCACTCCGGCGCGCTGCCGGGCCACGGCCTCGCGGTACAGCTCGGCCGTCCCCTGCGCGGCCCGCGCCCAGGTGAAGTTGGCCAGGACACGCGCACGCCCCGCCGCACCGAGACGCGCCCGCAGCTCGGCATCCCCGAGCACCCGTCCCAGCGCCACGGCCAACGCCCCCGCGTCCCCCGTCGGCACCGCCAGACACGTCTCGCCGTCGGCCCCGGCGACCTCCGGAATCGCGCCACCGGTCGTGGCGACGAGCGGCGTCCCCGTCGCCATGCCCTCGGCGGCCGGCAGCGAGAACCCCTCGTACAGCGACGGCACGCACGCGACCTGCGCCGACCGGTAGAGGTCGACCAGCTCCTCGTCGCTGATGCCCTTCACGAACGAGACGGCGCCGTCGAGCCCGTACCGCTCGATCGCGGCGGCCACCGGCCCGTCCTCGGCCCGCTTGCCGACGACGACGAGGTGCGCCTCGGGGTTCTCCGTACGGAGCTTGGCGAGCGCCTCGATGAGGAAGACCAGGCCCTTGAGCGGGACGTCCGCGCTGGACGTGGTGACGATCCGCCCGGGGACCTCGGCGACGGAGGGGTCCGGCGACCACAGGTCCGTGTCGGCGCCGATGTGGACCACGCGGATGCGGTCCTCGCGGACGCCGAGGTGCTCGACGATCTCCTGGCGGGAGGTGCCGGAGACGGTGAGGACGGACGGCAGCCGGCGGGCGACCTTCTTCTGCATGCCGGTGAAGGCGTACCAGCGGCGGACGGACGCGCGGCGCTTCCAGTCGGCGGCGGCGTCGAGTTCGAGCTGCCGGTCGACGGTGATGGGGTGGTGGATCGTGGTGACGAGCGGCGCGCCGATCGCGCGCGGGCCGCCGAGGAGTCCGTAGCCGAGGGTCTGGTTGTCGTGGACGACGTCGAAGTCGCCGCGGCGGGCGGCGAGCATGCGCCGGGCCCGCAGGGAGAAGGTGAGCGGCTCGGGGAAACCGCCGGTCCACATGGTGGCGACTTCGAGCGCGTCGATCCAGTCCCGGTACTCCTCGCGCTTCGGGGTCCGGAAGGGGTCCGGCGAGCGGTAGAGGTCGAGGCTGGCTATCTCGGTGAGCCTGAGCCCCGCGAGGTCCTCGCCCTCGTCCAGGACGGGGTACGGCTGGGAGCCGATGACCTCGACGCTGTGGCCGAGGCGGACGAGCTCGCGGGAGAGGTGCCGGACGTAGACGCCCTGGCCGCCGCAGAACGGGTTCCCCTTGTACGTGAGGAGAGCGATCCGCAACGGACTGTCACCGGCCGCGGTGACGCCCTGGCGGGGGCTTGCCTCTATGGCCTCAGCGGTCATGCGCGACCCCCTTCGAGCGTGCGTTTCGCGGGAGCGTAACCGCTCGCGCTAATCTAGAACAAGTTACAGACTTGAACGTTCTTGATCCTTCAAGGAGCACAGAATCTACCGGCAGGTAGCTCCGTGGTGAGAGCCGGAACAGGTGATTCGCGCCACGGCGGCGGCACGGCCATACTGTCGCTCCCCACCGAACGGAAGCCGCACGGAACGGGACCTCATGACCGCAGAGAACAGAGCGGACCACAGACCCGCGTCGCCGCCCCTCACGGAGCGCCAGGAGGCGCGGCGCCGCCGCATCCTGAACGCCAGCGCCCAGCTCGCGGCCAGGGGCGGCTTCGACGCCGTGCAGATGCGGGAGGTCGCCGAGGCGGCCGGGGTCGCGCTCGGGACCCTGTACCGGTACTTCCCGTCCAAGATCCACCTGCTCGTGGCGACCATGCAGGACCAGCTCCAGCACATGCACACGACGCTGCGGAAGCGGCCGCCGGCGGGCGCGGACCCGGCGGAGCGGGTCGCCGAGACGCTGATGCGCGCCTTCCGGGCGCTCCAGCGGGAGCCGCAGCTGGCCGACGCGATGGTGCGGGCGCTGACCTTCGCGGACCGCAGCGTGAGCCCGGAGGTCGACACGGTGTCCCGGCTGACGACCGCGATCATCCTGGACGCGATGGGGGCGGAGCATCCGACGCCGAGCCAGCTCTCGGCCGTCCGGGTGATCGAGCACACCTGGCACTCGGCGCTGATCACCTGGCTGTCCGGGCGCGCCTCGATCGCACAGGTGAAGATCGACATCGAGACGGTCTGCCGCCTGATCGACCTGACGGCACCGGAGCCGGCGGTCTGAGGTCCCCCGCCCGTGCCCCCGGCGGACGAACTGCCGGGGGCACGGGCGGAACGGGATCAGGAGCCCTGCGGCTTGGCGTTGCTCGCCGCGAGGGCGGCCGCGCACTCCGGGCTGCTGTCGACGGCCACGAACATGACCAGCTTCAGCGGGCCCGCCGAGTGGTTGCTGGCCTGGAGCTTCCAGGTGCTCTTCTTCAGCGACTTGATCGTCGAGCCGCCCGCGCCGGAGCTCCGCTCCTCGGTCCAGCCGGTGCCGGTCAGGGTCGAGACGGTGCCGGCGTACGACTTCGCCGGGTCCGCGGCCTTCTCGGCGTCGGCCGTCCAGCTGACCATGCACTCCTTGGCCTCGGCGGGGACCGCCTCGCCCGAGGAGTCCTGCGTGAAGCCCGCCTCGGTCGCCGCGTCCGTCAACTCCTTGGTGACGGCGGCCGCGTCCAGCTTCTCGTCGCTCGAACCGCCCGCGCCGGAACCGCCCGTCGCCGCCGAACCGGCCGAGGACGAACCGCCCTTGTCCGTACCGCCGCCCTCGCTGCCGCAGCCGGCCACGAGCAGAACAACACCGGCGGCCGCGGCCACCCACTTCGCCTTGCGCACAACACTCCCGAATCCGCGCGCACGAAGGCCCCTTGCCCCCGTGATCAAGGGGGCTAGTTTTGCACGTGGGAACGGATGCCGTGCGCAAAGGCGCGTGTCGTCAAGGCCGTTCGGCATCCTCACCCGACAGGAGGTCCCGCTCCCCCTCGGTGAGCTGCGCCATGCACGAGTCCTCCGACGCCTGGAAGGAGATCACGTCCATGGCCAGCGTCTGCCGCGCGCTGTGGTGGCGCGCGAAGAGCGTCCAGCCATGCTTCTTGAGCGTGATCAGGAGCGAGGTGCCGCCCTTGTCGTCGAGCTTCTCGACCTGGCGCTGCTCCTGGGTCCACTCCTCGCCGACAAGGGCGGTGACGGCCTTCTCGACGCGGCCGCGCGATCCGTCGACGACCGGGCCGGCGTACTGCCAGCCCGCGGAGCAGGCGGCGGCGCGTTCCATCGCCCGCTCCAGTTCCGTCGACGGCGTGGGCCGGGGGGTGGAACCCGTGGGGGTTGGCCCGCCGAACGGGGGGAGCTCGGACTTCGGCAGCCCCGCCCCCTCGACGGCGGTGGCGATCTCGGCGTCGACCGCCGTACGGCCGAAGGCCTCGGCCTTCCCGCCGGGCCCGCATCCCGCCCCGAGGAGCGCCACCACCGTCGCGCCCGCGACCGCCGCCCACCGTGTTCCCCGACCCCGCATGCCTGCCCCGCTCCCCTTGTGACCGCTGTGCCGGAGGAGTGTCACACACGGCGCACGGGCAGGTCACAGAGGGTCGGGGCGGGCACGGCGAGCAAGGGCTCCGGGGCGGGCCGGTCACTCCTCCGGCGGGAACACCGGCTCTCCCCCGTCCGCCAGGGTGATCAGGATCGCCTCGACCGGGCAGCCCTCCGCCGCCGCGAGGACGCGTTCACCCGCGTCCGTCTCCGGCTCCACCGGGTGGGACTGGCGGGCCGTGTCGAGCCGGAAGCCGCCGGGCGCGTGGTTGACGCACATCCCGGAGCCGATGCAGACGCTCCGGTCGACCTCGACGTGCCAGCGGTCGCCCATCACGCCCCGCCCTCGTAGCCGCCGGGGAGGTGGATCATCTTGTGCTCCAGGTACTCGCCGAAGCCCTCGGGGCCGAACTCCCGCCCCAGGCCCGAGCTCTTGTAGCCGCCGAACGGGCCGAGCATGTCGAGGCTGAAGGTGTTGACGTTGAAGGTGCCGGTGCGGACCTGGCGGGCGAAGTCGATGCCGTGCTCCACGTCCCCGGTCCACACGCTGCCGCTGAGCCCGAAGTCGGAGTCGTTCGCGATCCGCCGCGCCTCGTCCTCGTCCCCGTACGGCAGGAGACAGATGACCGGGCCGAAGATCTCCTCGCGGGCGATCCGCATGGAGTTGTCGACGTCGCCGAAGAGCGTCGGCTCGACGTACCAGCCGCGTTCCAGCCCGTCCGGGCGGCCGCCGCCGGTGAGCAGCTTCGCGCCCTCCGCCTGGCCGATCCCGATGTAGTCGAGGGAGCGCTGCTGCTGGCGCCGGGCGACGAGCGGGCCGACCTGGGTGGCCGGGTCGAGCGGATCGCCGACGACGAGCGCGCCGGCCGCGGCCGCGAAGGCCTCGGCGATCTCCTCGTACCGCGCGCGGGGCGCGAGGATGCGGGTCTGGGCCACGCACGCCTGCCCGTTGTTCATCCAGGCGGCCGGGACGATCCCGGCGACGGCGGTCTCCAGGTCCGCGTCCGGCAGGATCACGGCGGCGGACTTGCCGCCCAGTTCGAGGGTGACGCGGGTGAGGTTGCGGGAGGCGACCTCCATGACCCGCTTGCCGGCGGCGACCGAGCCGGTGAAGGAGACCTTGTCGACGCCGGGGTGGCCGACGAGGTACTCGCTGACCTCGCGGTCGGCGGGCAGGATCGACAGGACTCCCTCGGGGAGGCCGGCCTCGGCGGCGATCTCACCGAGGATGTACGAGTCGAGGGGCGACTCCGGCGAGGGCTTGAGGATCGCCGTGCAGCCGGCGAGCAGCGCGGGGCCGAGCTTGGCGGCGGCGGTGAACTGCGGCACGTTCCAGGGGACGACGGCCGCGACGACCCCGACGGGCTCGCGCCGTACGAGCAGCGGCCCGAGGACTCCGCCGCGCCGCTCCTCGTACGGGAAGTCCCGGGCGACGGTGATCGCCGCGTCCCAGACCATCATCGCGCCGAGCGCCTGGGCGAGGACGGACCAGGAGTACGGGGAGCCGTTCTGCGCGCTGATGGAGCGGCCGATCTCCTCGTACCGGACGGCGATCGCGTCCTTGATGCGGGTGACGACGGCGATCCGCTCCTCGACGGTCATCCGGGGCCAGGGACCGTGGTCGAAGGCGGCGCGGGCGGCGGCGACTGCCCGGTCGACATCGGCCTCGGAGGCGTGCGGGACCCGGCCGATGACCTGCTCGGTGTGCGGGGAGATCACCTCGATGACCCCGTCGCCGAGGGGATCGGTCAACTCCCCGCCGATGAACAGCTTTCCGTGCTCCACAAGCTCGGTCATGAGCGCTGCCTCCCGAGGAGATGCGATTACCTGCCGACGTCGCCGACGATGTTTTCTGACGATGCTTCAGAACTGATACCAGTTCTAGTTATGGTGGGCAATGGTCGTACCGGTACGCAGAGACGAGGACGCTCATGACCCAGGTGACCGAGCACGGCGGTGGCGTCTGGTCCCTGCGGGTGCCCATCCCGGACAACCCGCTGGGCCACACCCTGGTCCACGTCCTCGACACCGGCCGCGGGCCGGTCCTCGTCGACACCGGCTGGGACGACCCGGACTCCTGGGACGAACTCGTCGGCGGGCTCGACGCGTTGGGACTCTCCGTCCGGGAGATCCACGGGGTCGTCATCACCCACCACCACCCCGACCACCACGGCCTCTCCGGCCGGGTCCGGGAGGAGTCCGGGGCCTGGATCGCCATGCACGCCGCCGACACGGCCGTCGTCCGCCGCACCCGGGAGTCCGAACCCGGCACCTGGTTCGACTACCTCGCCCGCAAGCTCGCCACCGTCGGCGCCCCCGAGGACCACATCGCCCCGCTGCGCGCCGCGCGCGCCGCCGGCCGGATGCGGACGCTCCCCGGCCTCCGCTCGGCCCTCCCCGACCGCGAGATCGTCCCCGGCGAACTCCTCGACCTGGCCGGCCGCCGCCTCCGCGCGATCTGGACGCCCGGCCACACCCCCGGGCACGTCTGCCTCCACCTGGAGGAGGAGCACCCCTCCCGGCTCCCCGGCCACGGCCGGCTCTTCTCCGGTGACCACCTGCTGCCCGGGATCTCCCCGCACATCGGGCTGTACGAGGACCCGGACGACTCCACGGCGACCGACCCCCTCGGCGACTACCTGGACTCCCTCGAACGCATCGGCCGCCTCGGCGTCGCCGAGGTCCTCCCCGCCCACCAGTACGCCTTCACCGACGCCGCGGGCCGGGTCCGCGAACTCCTCGACCACCACGAGGAACGCCTCACCGGCCTCCTCTCCCTCCTCGCCGACCCCCTCACCCCCTGGCAGCTCGCCGAGCGCATGGAGTGGAACCGCCCCTGGGAGCAGATCCCCTACGGCTCCCGCAACATCGCCGTCAGCGAGGCCGAGGCCCACCTCCGCCGCCTGGTGAAGCTCGGCCGCGCGGAGCCCGTGGCGGGCACGGACCCGGTCACGTACATCGCGGTCCGAGACGTCAGGCCCTGAACAGGCGGGCGAGCGACATGATCAGGACCAGCGGGGAGATGCCACCAGTCGTTCATCGCCCACTGGTAGGGGCCCTGCGCCTGGTCGGAGAGCGAGGGGTACGCCGCGGCCCGGCTCAGGAGGTCGACCCCGCCGACGAGGAAGGCCACCATCGGCGCCAGGTAGAACAGCCCGAAGAGCGGCCTGCCCAGGCCCGAGGTCAGCACCCGCACGGCACGCTCCCGCGCGGACGGGACGCCGGTCGAGGCGGCGCGTGCCCGTGCTCCGGAGGCGGCCGGTCCGCGACCGGCGGCACGGGGCGGGGGCAGAACGGCGGTGGGGCGCGGCGGAGGGAGGACGGTGGTGGCGGGCGTCGGGCCAGTGCTCCTACCCGTACCCGTACTGACGCTTGTCGGGGCTGGCTCGGGCTCGAACTCCGCCTCCGCGTTGAGCAGCTCCTCCGCCTTCTGCGCGATGGCCGCGACCACCGGCGCGGGCAGCCAGCTCCCCGACTCCTCACAGTGGGCGTCCGCCGTCGCCGCGAGCTCGGCCACCGGCGGCCGGTCCTCCGGCCGCTTGGCGAGGCAGCGCCGTGCGAGCTCCGCGAACGGTCCCTCGACCCCGGCGAGGTCCGGCTCGTGGTGGACGAGCCGGTAGAGCAGCTCCGCCACCGAGCCGCCGCCGAAGGGCCCGCGCCCGGTCGCCGCGAACGCCAGGACCGCGCCGAGCGAGAAGAGGTCCGCCGCGGGCCCGACCGTCCGCCCCTCCGCCTGCTCCGGCGACATGAAGCCGGGCGAACCGACGACCAGTCCCGTCCCCGTCGGGGCCGTCTCGTCGGCGGAGCGGGCGATGCCGAAGTCGATGAGCAGGGGTCCGGACGGGGAGAGCAGCACGTTCGACGGTTTGACGTCCCGGTGCACCAGCCCCGCGCGGTGCACGCCGTCGAGGGCGTGCGCGAGGCCGGAGAGCAGCCGCCAGAGGGCCGGTTCGGGGAGCGGCCCGTGGGCGAGGACCGCGTCGGAGAGCGCGGGACCCGGCACGTAGGCGGTGGCCAGCCAGGGCACCTCCGCGTCCGGTTCGGCGTCGAGGACCGGGACGGTGCCGGCGCCGCGTAACGACTGGGCGGCCCGCACCTCGCGGGCGAAGCGCGTGCGGAACCCCGGATCGCCGGCGAGCGCGCCGTGCACCACCTTGAGCGCGACCGTCCGGCCGCCCCGCGAACGGCCCAGGTAGACGCGGCCCATGCCGCCCTCCCCCAGCCGGCAGAGGAGCCGGTAGGGACCGACCGCCCGCGGGTCGCCCTCGGTCAACGCCCGCATTCCGCACCCCCGTGAAGACGCCGTCGTCATGCTCTCGTGGCGGCGCCGGCATGGCACAGCGATCGGCTCCCCGGCAGGCCGCTCCCACAGCCGGTGTGAGGCGCCTCGCACCCCCGGGGCGGCGGACGTACGGGCCGGTAGAGTGAGCGGGTCGTCATCATGCCCGTACGGGGGGAAGCCGGTGAAAATCCGGCACTGACCGCGCAGCCGTGAGCCGCCCCTCGGGGCGGTGAGTCGGAATGCCCCGCCCGGGACGTGACCGCCGGCACCGTCGAGGAATACGGAGCCGGAGCCTGGTGCCCCCGAGGCGTGCCGGTGCCCGGCCGCAGGAGAGGGCCCCATGAACACCGTCCGCCGCGGCGCCGCCGCGCTCGCCGCCGCCGCAGTCGTGCTCGGCACCGCAGCAGCCGTCCCGGCCGCCGCCGCGCCGTCCCCGACCCCCTCGACCGGCACCCTCCCGCCCGGCCTGTACGGCACGAAGGACCCGACGTACGACGGTGTGTGGCGTCAGTCGCTCGCCTTCCTCGCCCAGCGCGGCGCCGGCTACCAGCCCGCCGACCAGTCGGTGAGCTGGCTGCTCGGCCAGCAGTGCGACGACGGTTCCTTCGCCTCGTACCGCGCGGACGTGTCGGAGCCGTGCGACGCGAAGACGATGCGGGACACCAACGCCACCGCCGTCGCCCTGCAGGCGCTCCGCGCCGTGCGCCGCCAGTCCGCGGCCCCCGCGGCGATCGACAAGGCCGTGAAGGCCGGCACCGACTGGCTGCGGACCGTGCAGAACAAGGACGGCGGCTGGGGCTACGGCGTGGGCGGCCCGAGCGACGCCAACTCCACCTCGGTCGTGATCGGCGCGCTCGCCGCGACCGGCGTGAAGCCCGTCTCGTTCACCTCCGCCGAGGGCCACACCCCGTACGACGCGCTGCTCACCTTCGCCCTGCCCTGCTCGTCCAAGGACGGCGCCGGGGCGTTCGCGTACCAGCCGGACAAGACCGGCAAGCTCCTCGCCAACGCCGACGCCACCGCGGCGGCCACCCTCGCCGGGCTCGGCAAGAGCATCGTCGCCACGAAGGCCTCCCCCGAGCAGCCGCCGGTGTGCAACGACCTGTCGAAGCCGACCGTCGAGCGGGCCGCCCTGAACGGCGCCTCCTACCTGGCGAAGTCCCTCGCGAAGACCGGCCACCTGACCCTGCCGCCGATGCCGGGCGCCACCGACACCACCGAGCAGCCCGACGTCGGCAACACCGCCGACGCGGTCGTCGCGCTCGCCGCCGCCGGTGCCGCGAAGGAGGCCGAGCCGGCCCTGGCGTGGCTGGAGAAGAACTCGGCCGCGTGGGCGAAGGAGGGCGGCCCGGCCGCGTACGCGCAGCTGATCCTGGCGGCCCGCGCGACGGACACCGACCCGCGCGAGTTCGGCACGGTGGACCTGGTCGAGCAGCTCAACGCCACCGGCCCGGCGCCCAAGACCCCGGACACCTCCGCCGCCTCCACGAGCAACGACGAGTCCGGCTTCGACGTCTGGTGGATCATCGGCATCGGCACGGTCGTCGGCGTCGGCATCGGCTTCCTCGTGAGCGGCCGCAAGAAGTGAGGCGCATGCGGACGACGGCCGGGGCGCGTGCGCGGGCGAAGGCCGTGGCCGCGACGGCCGGGGCGCGTGCGCGGGCGAAGGCCGTGGCCGCGACGGCCGGGGCGCTGCTCACCCTGACCGCCGTCGCGGCGGCTCCGGCGCAGGCGGCCGGCTACCGCTACTGGTCGTTCTGGGAGAGCGCCGACGGCAAGCCGTGGGCGTACGCCACGCAGGGCCCGGCGACCGCCCGGCCCGCCGACGGCGACGCGCTCGGCTTCCGCTTCGCGGTCAGCAACGGCACCGACGACACCTCCCGGCCCTCCGTCGCCCCCGACTTCGCGGGGATCTGCGAGGGCGTGGAGAAGAAGGACGGTACGAAGCGGATCGCGGTCGTCGTGGACTTCGGCGGCCCGGCGGACGCACCCCCCGGGGAGACCCCGCCGCGGAAGCCCGTCGAGGTCGGCTGCGCGGAGGTCCGCGAGGACGCGACGGGCGCGGAGGCGCTGGCCGCGGTGGCGAAGCCGCTGCGGTACGACAGCGCGGCGATGCTGTGCGGGATCGCGGGGTACCCGGCGAAGGGCTGCGGCGAGCAGGTCGAGGAGAAGCCGACGGCCTCGGCCGCTCCGGCGCCGACCGCTCGGGATTCCGACGGCGGCGGTCCGTCCTTCGGCGTGCTCGCGGGCGGGGCGGCGGTCCTGGCCCTGGGCGGGGCGGCGATCTGGAAGGCCCGCCGGCGCGGATGAGTACGGCCCGGAGCGTGTTCACGGCGTCGGCCCGCAGCGTCATCACGGCCCCCGAGGCGAGCCGGGCCAACGCCCTGCACGCGGGGGCGTGGTGGCTGTGGGCGCTCGGCCTGGCCGTCGCCGCGTCCCGGACGACGAACCCGCTGCTGCTCGGACTCCTGGTCGCGGTGGCGGGATACGTGGTGGCGGCGCGGCGCACGGACGCGCCCTGGGCCCGCTCGTACGGCGCGTTCGTGAAGCTGGGCCTGTTCGTCGTGGCGCTGAGAGTCGTCTTCTCCCTGGTCCTCGGCTCCCCGATCCCGGGTGAGCACGAGCTGTTCACCCTCCCCGAGGTGCCGCTGCCGGACTGGGCGCAGGGGGTACGGATCGGGGGCCGGGTGACGGCCGAGCAGCTGGTGTTCGCGCTGTACGACGGCGCGAAGCTGGCGACCCTGCTGATCTGCGTCGGCGCGGCGAACGCGCTGGCGAACCCGGCGCGGCTGCTGAAGTCGCTGCCGGGGGCGCTGTACGAGGCCGGGGTCGCCGTCGTCGTGGCGATGACCTTCGCGCCGAACATGGTCGCGGACGTGGTCCGGCTGCGGACCGCCCGCCGGCTGCGGGGCCGGCCCACGGGCGGGGTGCGGGCGGTGCTCCAGATCGGCCTGCCGGTCCTGGAGGGGGCGCTGGAGCGTTCGATCGCGGTGGCGGCGTCGATGGACGCGCGGGGCTACGGCCGGACGGCCCAGGTCCCGGCGGCGGTACGGCGCACCACGAACGTCCTGACCCTGGGCGGCCTCCTGGGCATCTGCGCGGGCTCCTACGGACTGCTTGCGGCGGAGGGCGCGGGCTACGGGCTTCCGCTCCTCGCCGCGGGGCTGCTCGCCGCGACGGCCGGGCTCCGGCTCGGCGGCCGCAGGACGGTCCGCACGCGCTACCGCCCCGACCGCTGGGGAGCGCGGGCCTGGCTGGTCGCGGGCTCCGGGGTGGCGGTCGCGGTCCTGATGATCCGGGCGAACGCGTACGCCCCGGAGGCGCTGCACCCGGGGGTGGTCCCCCTGGAGGCGCCGGAGCTGCCGGTGTGGCCGGCGGTGTCGGTCCTGGTGGGTCTGATCCCGGCGTTCGTGGCGCCGAAACCCAAGGAGTTCGTGTGATCCGCTTCGACGACGTCTCGGTGCGCTACGAGGAGGACGCGGAGCCGACCCTGCGGAACGTGAACCTCACGGTCCCCGAGGGCGAGCTCGTGCTGCTCGTGGGCCCGTCGGGCGTGGGCAAATCGACCCTCCTGGGCGCGGTGTCGGGCCTCGTCCCCCACTTCACGGGCGGCACCCTGACCGGGCGGGTGACGGTCGACGGCCGCGACACCCGCACGCATCCGCCGCGGGAGCTGGCGGACCTGGTGGGGACGGTGGGGCAGGATCCGTCGGCGCACTTCGTCACGGACACGGTGGAGGACGAGCTCGCGTACGGCATGGAGTCCCTGGGCCTGGCGCCGGGCGTCATGCGCCGGCGGGTGGAGGAGACGCTGGACCTCCTGGGCCTGGCGGAACTCCGCGACCGCCCGATCGCGACGCTTTCCGGCGGACAGCGCCAGCGGGTCGCGATCGGCTCGGTCCTGACCCCGCACCCCAAGGTCCTCGTCCTCGACGAACCGACGTCCGCGCTGGACCCGTCGGCGGCGGAGGAGGTCCTGGCGGTCCTGCAGCGCCTGGTCCACGACCTGGGCACGACGGTCCTCCTGGCGGAACACCGCCTGGAACGAGTGGTCCAGTACGCGGACCAGGTCCTGCTCCTGCCGGACGCGGTGATGGGCCCGCCTGCGGAGATCATGTCCGTCTCGCCGGTGCACCCGCCGGTGGTGGCACTGGGACGGCTCGCGGGCTGGGACCCGCTGGCGCTGACGGTGCGGGACGCGCGGCGGAGGTCGGCGGAGTTGAAGACCCGGCTGGAGGGCCGGGTCCCGGCGGGGCTCGTTCCCCACCCCGCGGCGTCCGAGGACCGGGGGGCAGATCCGGCCCCGCCGGCGTTGGAGGCGCGGGGGTCCGGGGGCGGAGCCCCGGGTGTCGGGAAGGGGAGGAGTGGGGGCATCCTCCCGTTCCTACGGCGCCGCACCCACCCCACCGCCCCCACCCACGCCCTCCTCACCGTCACCGCCCTCGGAGTACGACGCGCCCGCGTAGAAGCCCTCCGCCACATCGACCTCCACGTCGCCCCCGGCGAGACCGTCGCGCTCATGGGCCGCAACGGTGCCGGGAAGTCCACCCTGCTCTCCACGCTCGTGGGCCTGATCGAGCCGACGACCGGCACCGTCAGCGTCGCCGGCCGCGCCCCGCACAGCACCGCGCCCCGCGAGCTGATCCGCCAGGTCGGCCTGGTCCCGCAGGAGCCGAGGGACCTCCTGTACGCGGACACCGTCGCCGCCGAGTGCACGGCGGCCGACGCGGACGCGGGCGCGACGGAAGGGACCTGCCGGGCTCTGGTGGAGGCCCTGCTGCCGGGCGTCGCGGACGACACCCACCCCCGCGACCTGTCCGAGGGCCAGCGGCTCGCCCTCGCGCTGGCCGTGGTCCTGACCGGCCGCCCCCCGCTGCTCCTGCTGGACGAGCCGACCCGCGGCCTGGACTACGCGGCGAAGGCCCGTCTGGTCGCCCATCTGCGGACCCTCGCGGCGGACGGCCACGCGATCGTGCTGGCCACGCACGACGTGGAGCTCGCGGCCGAGCTGGCGCACCGGGTGGTGATCATCGCGGACGGCGAGATCGTCGCGGACGGCCCGACGGCCGAGGTCGTCGTGTCCTCGCCCGCGTTCTCGCCGCAGGTGGCGAAGATCCTGGCCCCGCAGCCATGGCTCACGGTCGAACAGGTGGAGGCCGCGCTGTGAAGGCCGCCCGTCCCGTACGCCTCGGGCCCCGCTCGGTCGCCGCACTCGTCCTGGTCTCCCTCGTGGGGATCCTCGCCTTCTGCTGGCCCCTCTTCGCGGACGCCGGCTCCGCCGTGACCTCGCACGCCGGAGACGCGCCGTGGCTGTTCGCGGCGCTGCTCCCGCTCCTCGTCGCGGTGGTGGTGGCGACGATCGCGGACTGCGGCATGGACGCGAAGGCGGTGGCGATGCTGGGCGTGCTCGCCGCGGTGGGCGCGGCGCTGCGCCCGCTGGGGGCGGGGACGGCCGGTCTGGAGCCGATGTTCTTCCTGATGGTGCTGAGCGGCCGGGTCCTCGGCCCGGGCTTCGGCTTCGTCCTGGGGTCGGTGACGATGTTCGCCTCGGCCCTGCTCACGGGCGGGGTGGGTCCCTGGATGCCGTTCCAGATGCTGTCGATGGGCTGGTTCACGATGGGCGCCGGGCTGCTGCCTGCCCCGGACCGGCTCAGGGGCCGGGCCGAGCTGCTGATGCTGTCCGTGTACGGATTCCTGGCGGCGTTCGCGTACGGAACGGTCATGAACCTCCAGGGCTGGGTCCTGCTCCAGGGCCTGAGCAGCGGAGTCTCCTTCGTGCCGGGCGCCCCGCTTCCCGAGAACCTGGTCCGTTTCCTCGCCTACGTCCTCGCCACCTCCCTCGGCTGGGACCTCGGGCGCGCCGTCCTCACCGTCGTCCTCACCCTCACCGTCGGCGGCACGCTTCTGCGGGCGCTGCGGCGGGCCACGAGGCGGGCGAACTTCGAGGCCCAGGTCACATTCGAGGGCCCGGAAGGGCCCTCTCCGAGTGAGGCGCCCCATAGGACCTACGTCACGTACGAAACGAAATAGTAGACCGGCACACCACCCCAAATCCCCCCACACCCCCGCATGACCTGCGGAAACACCGCACAGCCACCCACCCCCGGAAGCCCGTCGGGTCCGAACCTCCCTCGTACAGGGGGTCATTGCATCGGCGTTCCGGCCCTGCTTCTCTGGTGGACGTCGCCAGGCAGCCGGTGCTCATCGCAGCGCCACGGACGGCCGGTTCCCCCCAGTTCCCGGGTCTCCCGGGCTCTGGTTCCGGCTTGCCTGAAACGCCTGGCGCAGCCCATGTTCCCGACGTTAGGTCGATACCTTGATCCGCTCGCTCACCACTCGTGTCTCTGCCCGCAACAAGAAGATCGCCGTTTCCGCAGCCGTGCTGCTGGGCGCGTCCGGTGCGGTGCTGGGCACGACGGGCTCGGCTTCGGCCGCCAGCCCGCAGGAGCTCGCTCGTCAGATCGTCCCCGCCTCGCAGTACGCCTCGTTCAGCAAGATCGTCGAGCACGAGTCCGGCTGGAACCCGAGCGCCACCAACTCGTCCAGCGGCGCCTACGGCCTGGTCCAGGCCCTGCCGGGTTCGAAGATGTCCTCGGCCGGTGCCGACTGGAAGACCAACGCCGCCACCCAGATCAAGTGGGGCCTCAACTACATGAACGAGCGCTACGGCTCCCCGAACGCCGCGTGGGCGTTCTGGCAGGCCAACGGCTGGTACTAAGAAGCACCTGCCGCACCGCGCATCCGCAAGGCCCCGCCCTCCTCACGGAGGGGCGGGGCCTGCGGCGTTTTCCGCGTCGCGCGTTTTAGTAGACCGGTCGTCTAGCTTCGTCTAGGGTTCCCGGTACCGGCGGCGGACCCCACCGAACGGTCCCGCCGCGACCGACCCCGGAGGCTGCCCGTGTCCGCGCACCCCACCCTCCCGCCCGGCCGCTTCGGCGACCTCGTCGGGATCCCGCTCCCCGTCGTCCAGGGCCCCTTCGGCGGCGGTCTCTCCTCCGTCGAGCTGGCCGCGGCCGTCTCCGAGGGCGGCGGCCTCGGCTCGTACGGAGCGCACGTCCACACCCCGGAGGAGATCACCGCGCTCGTGGCCGGGCTCCGCGCCGCGACCGGCCGCCCCTTCGCCGTGAACCTCTGGGTGCCGCAGGAGGGCGAGGCCGAGGCCCGGCGCGCCCCGGAGTCCGTCCTGGCCGGGCACGTCGAGCGCCTCCGCCCGTACTACGAGGAGCTGGGGGTACGCGCTCCGAGCGCCGAGGACGTCCGGTCCTGGCCCGACTTCGACGCGCAGCTGGACGCCCTGATCGCGGCCGCGCCGCCGGTGATCAGCCTGGTCATGGGCCTGCCGCCGCGCCGCCTGGTCACGGAGGCCCGGCGGCGCGGGATCGTCGTGGTCGGCACGGCGACGACGGTCGAGGAGGCGGTGGCCCTGGAGGCGGCCGGGGTGGACGCGGTCGTGGCCTCCGGCAGCGACGCGGGCGGCCACCGCGGCGCCTTCCTCCGTCCCGTACGGGAGTCCCTGGTCGGCACCTTCTCGCTGATCCCGCAGGTGGCGGACGCGGTGTCGGTCCCGGTGGTCGCGGCGGGCGGGATCGCCGACGGGCGCGGGGTCGCCGCCGCGCTCGCGCTCGGCGCGGACGCCGTGCAGGTCGGGACCGGGTTCCTGGCCGCGCGCGAGTCGGGGGCGAGCGAGGCGCACCGGCGGATCCTGGGCACGCCGGAGGCCCGGACGACCGTCCTCACCCGCCTGTTCTCGGGGCGCACGGCGCGGGGCATCCCGAACGGCTTCGTCCGGGACATGGCGGCCCACGAGGAGCACGTACCGCCGTATCCCGTACAGAACGCGCTGATGCAGCCGGTGCGGCGGGCGGCGGCGGAGCAGGGCCGGCCCGAGTACGTGAACCTCTGGGCCGGCCAGGCGGCGGCCCTGGCGCAGGAGCCGTCGGCCGCCGCGTACCTCTCCGCCCTCGTGGAGCAGGCGGCCGGAGCCGCCGGGTGATCGCCGGAACCGTCAAAGCCGCCGAGTGATCGCCAGAGCGGTCGGAGCCGCCGGATGATCGCCGTAACCGCTGGAGCCGTCAGAGCCGCTGGATGATCGTCCCGGTCGCGAGTGCCCCGCCCGCGCACATCGTGATGAGCGCGAACTCCTTGTCGGTGCGTTCCAGTTCGTGCAGGGCGGTGGCGATGAGCCGGGCGCCGGTGGCGCCGACGGGGTGGCCGAGGGCGATGGCGCCCCCGTTGACGTTGACCTTCTCCAGATCCTGGTCGAAGACCTGCGCCCAGCTCAGCACCACCGACGCGAAGGCCTCGTTGATCTCGACGAGGTCGATGTCCTTGAGGGACATCCCGGCCTTCCCGAGCACCGCCCGCGTCGCGTCGATCGGACCGTCGAGGTGGAAGTGGGGGTCGGCACCGACGAGGGCCTGGGCGACGATCCGGGCGCGCGGTTTCAGCTTCAGCGCGCGGGCCATGCGCTTGGACGCCCACATAATGGCGGAGGCGCCGTCGGAGATCTGCGAGGAGTTCCCGGCCGTGTGGATCGCGGTGGGCATGACGGGCTTGAGGCCGGCCAGGCCCTCCATGGTGGTGTCGCGCAGGCCCTCGTCGCGGTCGACGAGCCGCCACATGCCCTGCCCGGCGGCCTGTTCGGCCTCGGTGGTGGGGACCTGGACGGCGAAGGTCTCGCGCTTGAAGCGCTCCTCCGACCAGGCGATCGCGGCCCGTTCCTGGGAGAGCAGGCCGAGGGAGTCGACGCGCTCGCGGGTGAGGCCGCGGCGGCGGGCGATGCGCTCGGCGGCCTCGAACTGGTTGGGCAGGTCGACGTTCCACTCGTCGGGGAAGGGCTTGCCCGGGCCGTGTTTGGAGCCGGAGCCGAGCGGGACGCGGGACATGGCCTCGACGCCGCAGGAGATCCCGATGTCGATGACGCCGGCCGCGACCATGTTGGCGACCATGTGGCTGGCCTGCTGCGAGGAACCGCACTGACAGTCGACGGTGGTGGCGGCCGTCTCGTAGGGCAGACCCATGGTGAGCCAGGCGGTGCGCGCCGGGTTCATGGACTGCTCGCCGGCGTGGGTGACCGTACCGCCGACGATCTGCTCCACGCAGTCGGCGTGGATGCCGGTGCGACCGAGGAGTTCGCGGTAGGTCTCGCCCAGGAGGTAGGCGGGGTGGAGGTTGGCGAGCGCGCCTCCGCGCTTGCCGATGGGGGTGCGTACGGCTTCGACGATGACGGGTTCCGCGGCCATGAGCTCGTCCTCTCCTCGACCGGACGGGGTGTCCCGGCACCCCGGTCGGTCGGCGTCACGGGGGAACTAGTACGCGTTCTAGTTCTGAGTGCAGTCTTATGACTGCTACCGCGGGTACGCAAGGGTCCGGGAGGCAACAGTTCCCGCTCCGCCCCTTGCTACTTGTAGAACTCGTTACTAACTTTCCCGGCAACTTCTGATGGTCCATCAGATATGGAGAGTGTTGCCGATGGCCTGCCCGCATCTCCCCGGAGGACAGCTC
Organism: Streptomyces sp. NPDC002825; assembly: GCF_040295385.1. Classification (NCBI taxonomy): domain Bacteria; kingdom Bacillati; phylum Actinomycetota; class Actinomycetes; order Kitasatosporales; family Streptomycetaceae; genus Streptomyces; species Streptomyces sp. NPDC002825. Next base: position 3,298 of record NZ_JBEOVH010000014.1, on the reverse strand, counting down.
CCCGAAGGGCTCCCGGAAGGGCTCCCCGAAGGGTTCGACGCCACCGACCCCGATCTGCTCCGCGACCGCGTCCCCTTCCCGGAGTTCGCCCGGCTGCGGCAGACCGCGCCCGTGTGGTGGTGCCCCCAGCCGGCCGGCGTCACCGGCTTCGCGGACGGCGGGTACTGGGCGGTCACGCGCCACGCGGACGTCAAGTACGTCTCCACCCACCCCGAGCTGTTCTCCTCGAACGAGAACACCGCCGTCATCCGCTTCAACGAGCACATCACCCGGGACCAGATCGAGGTCCAGAAGCTGATCATGCTCAACATGGACCCGCCCGAGCACACCCGGGTCCGCCAGATCGTCCAGCGCGGCTTCACCCCGCGGGCGATCCGGAACCTGGAGACCGCCCTGCGCGAGCGCGCGCAGGCCATCGTCGAGGAGGCGAGGCGCGGCACCGACGCCGACGGCACCTTCGACTTCGTCACCCGGGTCGCCGTCGAACTCCCCCTGCAGGCCATCGCCGAGCTCATCGGCGTCCCCCAGGAGGACCGCTCCCGGATCTTCGACTGGTCGAACAAGATGGTCGCGTACGACGACCCCGAGTACGCCATCACCGAGGAGATCGGCGCCGAGGCCGCCATGGAACTCATCGGCTACTCGATGAACATGGCCGCCGCGCGCAAGGAGTGCCCCGCCAAGGACATCGTGTCGCAGCTCGTCGCGGCCGAGGGCCAGGGCAACCTCTCCTCCGACGAGTTCGGCTTCTTCGTGCTGCTGCTCGCCGTCGCCGGGAACGAGACCACCCGCAACGCCATCAGCCACGGCATGCACGCCTTCCTCACCCACCCCGACCAGTGGGAGCTCTTCAAGCGCGAGCGGCCCGCGACCGCCGCCGAGGAGATCGTGCGCTGGGCGACCCCGGTGGTCTCCTTCCAGCGGACCGCGACCCAGGACACCGAGCTCGGCGGACAGAAGATCCGCAAGGGCGACCGGGTCGGCCTCTTCTACTCCTCCGCCAACAACGACCCCGAGGTCTTCACCGACCCCGAACGCTTCGACATCAGCCGCGACCCCAACCCGCACCTCGGCTTCGGCGGCGGCGGACCGCACTTCTGCCTCGGCAAGTCCCTCGCGATCAAGGAGATCGAGCTGATCTTCAACGCGATCGCCGACACCCTGCCCGACCTCACCCTCGCCGGCGAACCACGCCGGCTGCGGGCGGCCTGGCTGAACGGGGTGAAGGAACTCCGGGTCCGGACGGCGTAGCCCGCACCGGGCCCGGGCTCCCGACCTCGGTCTGAGCCCCCGGCCCGTACGGCACGGCCCGCACCCGGCTCCGGCTCCGGGCCTCGGCCCGTACGGCACGGCCCGCACCCGGCTCCGGCTCCGGCTCCGGCTCCGGCTCCGGGGCTCGGCCTGCGCCGTACGCGCGGAACCGGAATGCGGTCTGCCGCGTCCGACCCGACATGCGGGGGACACAGAGAAACATCCTGACCATCGTCATCGCGCTGCTGGCGCTCCAGCTCGGCTCGCTCGTCGCACCGGCCTACGCCTGCGGCTGCGGCGCGATGATCCCGGACAAGTCCGAGCGCATCGGCGTCGACCGCGAGGAGTCGGCCGTCCGCTGGGACGGCCGCACCGAGACCGTCGTCATGCGCTTCAACGTCCACGGGAACGCCCGGCGGGCGGCCTGGATCATGCCGGTCCCGGGCCGCGCCGACGTCACCCTCGGCGACCCGGCGCTCTTCGACGAGCTCGACCGGCTCACCGAGCCCGAGCAGCGCGACCGCTCCTACTTCTGGCCGCGCGGGGGCGACTGGCCCTTCGACGCCACCAACGGCGACGGAGCCGCCGCCGCCCCGCCCGGCGCGGGCTCCGGCGTGGGCGTCGTCGGCCGCGAGCGGCTCGGCCCCTTCGACGTGGCCCGGCTGACCGCCACCGACCCCGAGGCCCTCGGCGACTGGCTGCGCACCAACGGCTTCGAGCTGCCCGAACGGCTCACGGACGCGCTCCAGCCGTACGTCGAGCGGAAGTGGGAGTACGTCGCGGTGCGCCTCGCGCCGCAGGAGCAGGGCGCGACGCTCTACGGGGAGCTGACCCCGCTGCGGATCCGCTTCGCCTCCCCCGAACTCGTCTACCCCATGCGCCTCTCCCGCCTGGCGCGGACCCCGCAGACGCTCGGCCTGTACGTCCTCGCCGACCACCGGATGGAGCCGCGCTCCCCGATCGGCGGCGACCGCCCCGAGGTGACGTTCGCGGGCCGGATCGAGCGCCCCGAGCACGCGGTGGCCGGCCTGACCGGCGACGCGCCCGTCCATCTGACCGTCCTGGAACAGCACTTCCCCCACCCCGAGCGCATCGACGACGACCACCATCTGCGGACCGTCGCCGACACCCCGTACCGCGAGGTCCAGTACACGGACCGGCTGCTGACGGTCGGCGGCATCCCGGCGTGGCTGCTGACGGTGGGCGGCGGACTGCTGGTCGCGGCACTGGTGGTCGTACGGGTGGCGAGGCGCCGCCCGAGCAGCGTCACAGGTGTACGTTCGACCGCATGACGAACCCTCAGTGGACCGCGGTCGACACCTACTTCGCCGAGACGATCGCCCCGGCGGACGAGGCGCTCACGGCCGCGCTCGCCGACTCCAGGGCGGCCGGCCTGCCGGAGATCGCCGTCGCCCCCAACCAGGGCAAGCTGCTCCATCTGCTCGCGCAGGTGCAGGGCGCGCGGAACATCCTGGAGATCGGCACCCTCGGCGGCTACAGCACGATCTGGCTGGCCCGCGCGCTGCCCGCCGACGGCCGGCTGATCACCCTGGAGTACGAGCCGGCCCACGCGGACGTCGCCCGCGCCAACATCGCCCGCGCCGGCCTCGACAAGCTCGTCGAGGTCCGCACGGGCGCGGCGCTGGACACCCTGCCGCAGCTGGAGACGGAGGGCGCGGGCCCCTTCGACCTGGTCTTCATCGACGCCGACAAGGTCAACAACCCGCGCTATGTGGAGTGGGCGCTGAAGCTCTCGCGTCCGGGCACGGTGATCGTCGTCGACAACGTGGTGCGCAACGGCAGGGTCGCGACGCCGCACCCGGACGACGAGGCGATCACGGGCACGCGCGAGATGTTCGACCTGGTCGCGGCCGAACCCCGGCTGGACGCGACGGCGATCCAGACCGTCGGCACGAAGGGCTACGACGGCCTGCTGCTCGCCCGCGTCACCGGCTAGTGCTCTGACCGCATAGGTTCACCGGGTTCCGTTCTGGTTCGAGCGTTGCGGAGAAGTCGGATGCAGCCGCATCGTGTGTCTGCGAGCATG